>JASHNX010000136.1 GCA_030041415.1 Candidatus Sulfotelmatobacter sp. | reverse complement strand
TCACGTGGCCCAACGCGCCAACAAAAAAGCGCAAGCGGATGAACCTGCGTACCATGCCGGCGCGGCGGTTCGGACATTACACTGCACAATTGCTCAATCCGGAACTTGAGACTGGTTTCATCGCTGCATGTAACCCACGCCTGAAGCTACTCGTCGTCTACGCATTTCGACGCGCGGATTTTCCCTGGGTCGGCAATTGGGAAGAGCGATTTAACCGAACCGCAGCCCCATGGCGAGGAAAAACGTTCTGCCGGGGGCTCGAGTTCAGCACGACTCCGTTTGCCATCCCGCGACGCCAAACCATCGCGCAAGGTCCGCTCTTCGGAGAACCAACCTATCGCTGGCTTCCCGCCAAATCCAAGGCTAAGGTTCGGTTCCTCATCCTGTTGTTTGAAGTGCCCGAGACCTGTCGTGGTGTGGCAGAGGTTTCCGTTGGCGAGAGAAAGATCGATGTTGTCGAATCTGGAGTTCGCGGGCAGACCCTTTCAGTCGCAGCAAACAAATTCCTGTGAATAGTGCTGATCATCGGGAAGCGGAAGTCCATCATGAGTTTGCTTGCCATCGATATCGGTTCGAGCAGGTGCAAAGCCGTCGTGTTTGCACTGGCCGGCGAGATACTCGCGCAGCATTCCTGCGTCTACACGCCGGAGTTTCCCGCTCCTTCGCACGCGGAAATGGACCCGGCGGTCTTTTGGCAGGCGGTGTGCGTTTGCTCGCAGGCCGCGTCCAGGGATCTCTCCGATCCCGTCCGAGCGCTATGCCTAAGCTCGCACGGCGAAACTTTCGTGCCGGTAAATGAACGATTTGAAGCCATCGCCCCGGCCATTCTCAATCAGGACAATCGAGCCACCGAGGAAGCCGCCTGGCTGGAAAAAATATGCGAAAGAAAACGACTCTTCGAAATCACCGGCCTGGTCGCTCATTCCATGTATCCGGTTCCGAAGATTCTTTGGCTGCGGAATCACCGGCCGGATATTTTCGCTTCGTCGGTTCGTTTCCTTACCGTAATCGGGTATGTTCTTTCGCGACTGGGACTGCCTCCGTATGTCGATTATTCCCTGGCCTCGCGCTATCTGGCATTTGATGTTCGGCAGCGCCGGTGGTCTGAAGAAATTCTCGCCGCCGCCGAGATAAATGCAGAATGCCTGCCTGTTCCGGTGAGTGCTGGAACGATTGCGGGAAAACTAGAAGGATCCAATGCTAGCCAACTCGGCCTCTCGGCAGGGACGATCGTGGTCATGGGAGGCCACGATCAACCCTGCGGCGCATTGGGAGTTGGTGCTACCGGTCCGGGTCGCGTGGCCGACTCGATGGGTACTTACGAATGTCTGTTGGCTGCTTCCGACCAGCCCAGCTTAACCGCTGCGGCGCTCGCGGCTTCTCTCAACTCTTATTGTCACGTGGTTCCAGACAAATTTGTCACGCTGGCGTATTTTCCCTCGGGAATTATGGTCAAGTGGTTCCACGATCTGCTCTACGGAGAGGCGCTCGCCGAAAATGTCGACGCACAGCATGGGCATCCGTCTGACGGAGAAGCTCTGCACTATGCCTGGCTAGAGCGCGACGCACCGGCTGGCCCGACAGGTCTGTGCATCACTCCGAATCTGATTGGGACCTGCAATCCTGACTTCAACCCGAATGCTCGCGGAATCATCTCCGGCTTGAGCGCAAACACCACCCGCAGGCACATTTACAAAGGCATTCTCGAGGGGCTTGCCTGTGAGATGTCGCAGATGACTGACATCATGGCAACTGTAGTGGGGGAATTTCGCGACATTTATGTTACTGGCGGAGGCTCGCAGTCGGCGCTGGGTCTTCAGTTGCGCGCTGCTTTGTCGGGTCGACGGCTGCATCTCATGGAGTGTCCAGAGGCGGTGTGTCTAGGCGGCGCCATACTTGCCGGCGTGGCCTGCGGTGAATACGGGAGCCTGCAGGAAGGTGTGGACCTCGTAGTGCGCGATGTTTCAGTGATTTCGCCCGACAATGCCATTGCGGCATCGTACGGACCGCAAGCCGGGCGATACCACGATTTGAGATCGGCGTGCACTGCCAGGACAGGCGCTTAAGGTTTCGAGAGGGCGAGGTCGGAGGAACAGTGATACAACCCACAGTAGCATTCATAGTTTTCGGAGTTCACAAAGACGGGCTGAAAGACCCGATGGGCACGCCGTTCATTGATGATGCACTGATTCGGCGCGCCAAGAGCGCGCTGGCTGCGGCGGGCCTGAAGGTTATTGAGCATGGTGTTGTGGTCGCCAGCAAAGAAGAGGCTAGAGCCGCATTCAGGACAATGAAGTGCGACGATACAGTCGATGCTGTCATTCTATTTTCCGGTACCTGGGTTTGGGCGGCGCACATGGTCGGCGCGATTCGCGATTATTGCGCGAGCGGCAAGGGTTTGCTTATATGGACCCATCCTGGCTCTCAAGGCTGGCGGCCGGTCGGCGGATTAGTGCTGCACGGAGGTTTACTTGAAATCGGTGTCGAGCACAAGTTCGTATACGGAGCGATCGAGGAGGCAGACACGCTCGGCGAGATTGTCAGCTACGCCCAGGCTTCTCATCTCAAAAACTTCTTGAACATGTCTACCATCGGCGCATTTGGCGGGCGCGGGATGGGACAAACCTGTGGCGCTGCCGATCCTTCCCAATGGATGAAGATGTTTGGCATCGATATCGATTCCCGAGACACGACGGAGTTGAAGGAAGCCGCTGAAGCGATCTCACCAAAAGAACTGGATGAACTTCAGCCAAGGCTGAAGCAGTTGTTTGGCAAGCAGCCAGATCGAAACGCAGTGACCGAGCGTTCGATGCGCCTATATCTTGGGCTGAGAAAACTTGTCGCGAAAGAAAAGTTTGATTTCTACACGATTCAATCCTTCCCCGGTCTTGCCGGCGACTATTCTGCGACTTGCTTTGCGCAGAGCATGATGCTCGAGGATGGAGTGGGCACCTCCACGCTGGGCGATTTCAATACTGCTTTGACGGTTCTTCTGCTCACCAAACTGAGCAAGGAGAGAGTGTATTACGGTGATCTGCAGCATATTGATAAGAAGACAAAAGAAATCAAGATCATTGGGGATGGGGCTTGTCCGCCTTCCCTGGCCAGCAAGCTGGGTCCAGCTGGATTTTCGGAGCACGGCATCCCTACGGAAGGCGAAGCAGGCGGACTCTCCGTAAAGCTGATCTGCAAAGTGGGAGAAGGTGTATTAGCCAGGCTGGGCAGAGTGAACGGCGAATTTCAGATGGTCATTACTCGAGCCAGCATTTTTGAGCCCACCTCTGATCAGGTTGAAAAGCGGCTCAACGAGTGTGGCATCCCATTCTGGCCTCACGGCTTCGTAACGGCGCATTGTGACATCGATATTTTGCTGCAGCATTGGACCAATGAATACGCATGCTTGGGCTACGGCGAAAATCTCTATCCGGCACTAGTCGATTTTTGCGAAATCACTGGGATCAAGGCAATCCTTCCGTAACTCTCCGGGGGATTGCTGCGGCAAAGCGGACTCTTAGAAGGTGATCATTTTCTCAGATAGGGGTGCTTGGCAGGGCGAAGTGCTTGCCGGAGGAAGCGAACTGTCATGAGTAAACGGTAACGGGTCAGTTTGAAACTGACCCACTACCGAGTAAACAAAATGATTGACAAACGAGCACATTATCCGGTAAATGGTTGCCTGCCCAATAAAACGAAAGTCTGGCAAACAAAAAGAAATAGATCGCAATCTCGGAGCGAAAACATGCGGAGGGGGCTCACCAATGAAAAGAACTTGTCGGAGCTTCTTATTTGCTCTTGCTTTGCTAGTCGCCATGGCCGTGCCACCTGTCGCAGTTGGGCAGAAAGACAGCGGTGGAATCGCAGGAGTTGTGCGTGATTCCGCTGGCGCCTTGGTTCCCAACGCCAAGATCAGCGTTAAGGATGTTGACCGTGGCACCGAGATGGTGCTCACCACTGGCACGCAAGGAGAGTACGTTGCCAGTCCGCTCAAAATCGGAAACTACAGCGTCACCGCCGAGAAAGCAGGCTTTAGGAAAACGGTCGTAGGGCCGATCGCGGTGAATATTCAGGAGCACCCAAAGGTCGATATTACGTTGCAGGTGGGCAGCATACATGAGGTCGTGACGATTACCTCCGAGGGACCGCAGCTGCAGACGGAAACTTCGGAGCTGGGAGATGTGGTGAATGGACAGACGGCCACCACGCTGCCCCTGAACGGCCGAAACTTCGCGCAATTGGCGCAGCTGAGCGCGGGCGTGGCTCCTGCAGAACCCGGTTCCCGTATTAACGCCAGTTACGGATTCAGCGCGGGTGGAGCGCGGTCGGAACAGAACAACTTTCTGCTGGATGGAATTGATAACAATTCAAACCTGGCCGATTTGCTGAATGAGACTGCTTTCGTCATCCAGCCTTCGGTTGATGCCATCGCCGAGTTCAAAGTCCAAACCAACTCTTACAGTGCGGAGTTCGGGCGAGGAAACGGAGCGATTCTGAATGCGGCGATCAAGTCCGGAACGAACGGCTTCCACGGCGACCTGTATGAGTTCCTCAGGAATGACAAACTCGACGCGCGGAACGCATTTGATACGGTCCGTCAGCCTTACAAGCAGAATCAATTCGGCGCCACACTGGGCGGGCCGATCATCAAGAATCGCACCTTCTTTTTTGGCGATTACGAGGGATTGCGGATCAGGCAGGCAACGCCTTTCTTGGAGTTGATTCCTACACCGGCGATGATTACTGGGAATTTCTCCAGCTTCCTCGACACTGCTGCAGTGACGGGCACCGATTGCAATGGGGATCCTACTTATGCCGGCGAAATATTCAACACCCGTCTTACGCAGGCCTCGGCTTCGAGTCCGACCGGTTTTTGCGGCGTCCCTATCGGCGGCTATGCCAACGGCTTTCCGACCAACATATTTCCCGCACACTCAATTGATCCACTCGCAGCCCGCCTGTCCGCGTTTTGGCCAGTTCCTAATACCACGCCAACTGCCAACAACGGAGGCAACAACTTTCTTTCCGATCCGGAACGGCAGGAAACCCGCAACAACTTCGACGTCCGCATCGATCACAAAATCAGCGACAAGGACAACTCTTTCGGCCGATTCAGTTACGAGAACCAACCAAGTTTCATTCCTCCGCCTTTCAACAATGAACTAGATGGCGGAGGGTTTTTCGACGGTGTTGAGGACAATTCCTACCGCAGCCTGGCTTTGAGCGAAGTTCACCTCTTCAAACCCACTGTGATCAATGAATTCCGCTTTGGGTATAACCGCATCAATTCTCACCGGTTTCAGCTCAACGCGAACGAGGATCTCGCTGCTCAACTGGACTTTCCGGGTGTCCCCTTTAGCCCAGACAACGGCGGCTTGCCGAACATCACCTTCGGCGATGGCACCGCTGGAATTGGAAGCTCCGAATACCTGCCCTCGATCGAGAAACAGAACAGTTTTGTTTTCACCGACAACCTGACCTGGATCAAGGGGCGCCATTCGCTGAAGTTCGGCACCGAAGTGCGTATCGAACAGTTCACGATTTTCCAGCCCGCCGCTTCGCGCGGCGGTCTGAGCTTCGGCAACGATTTCACTGACAACCCGGCCGCGCCGGGAACGGGCGGGAGTTCCTTCGCTACCATGTTGCTGGGCGTTGCCGATGGTGGCGCAATTACGAGCCTGCACAACATTGATTACCGCCGTCAAATCTACGCGGGTTTCACACAGGACGACTGGAAGGCCACCGACCGCCTGACCCTAAATATTGGCCTGCGCTATGAAGTCTTCAGCACGGTCAAGGAGCACAACAATGAGGAGGGAACATTTGTTTTCGGCCCCAATTCTCTGCTTGTTCCCAACGGACAGAATGAACCACTCACGCCCACGCTCGCGGCCAGCATCCCGATCGAGCATGGCTCGCGCGGACTAATCAGTCCTGACCTGGACAATTTCGCGCCGCGGATAGGCTTCGCTTTCCAGGCCCTGGACAAACTTGTGGTACGCAGCGGCTACGGCATTTTCTACGGCGGGCAGGAGAATGGGCCCTATTCCAATCCCAGTCCGGGGTTCAATCCGCCGTTCTTCTCTTCCGAGGCATATTCGACGCCGTGCGGGAATCTGGCTTCCAATCCCGCTTTCCCTGCCGGGAATGCGCTCAATTGCTCGGTCGCTTCCCTGAATATCAATGGCTCGAACACGTTGGCCAATGGATTCCCTTCGAACGCCCTCTCCAACCCCAACGCTCCAGAACTCTATTCCATCCAGCCCAATCTGCGGATTCCCTTTACCCAGCAGTGGCACTTCGGGGTGCAATATCAAATGCCGGCGCAAACGGTACTGGATGTTTCCTACGCCGGCTCGCACGGTCAGAGACTCTATGGGTTTTATAACGGCAACCAGGCGGCGCCCGCGACCCTTCCGCAGTTTGCTGCCCTTTGCACGGCAAATTTCGGCGGCTTACTGAGTTGCCCAACTGCCGAGCGGAGACCCGCTCATGCAGTGGATCCTGGCGCTCCCGCCGGCTCTACCTGCAACTTGAGCCTTACCGATGACTGCGACCCTGTGTTCGATACTTCGATCGCAACATTTCGCTCCAACGACATCTCCAACTATAACTCTTTGCAGGTTCGTTTCGAAAAACGCCCCACCCACGGATTGCAATTCCAGCTCGCTTATACCTGGAGCCATGCCCTCGATGACGCTTCGAGCGCCAGCCTGGGATCGCAGAATCAGGGCGACTTCCGCCTCCAAAACGATCCCATGCTCGAATACGGGAATGCGGATTTTGATGCTCGTCAACGATTCACCTTGAGCTATGCGTACGATTTACCTTTCGGAAAAAATAAGGCGTTTGGGGGAAATGCTTCTGGCACTTGGAACCAGATCATCGGCAATTGGCAGGTTGCAGGCATCACGCTTGCAACCACAGGAAATTGGTATACACCTACCGACATTTCCACCAACCTCTCCACATCTGATGGTGGCGGCGAGGTTGCCAGCGCATCGCGCCCCAATGTGGTGGGAAATCCCAGCGGACACCCATGTGTACAGGGAACGCTGTTTAACACGTGTGCTTTCGTGACGAACACAATTATCGGATCGTTTGGCGACGCAGGTCGAAACATTATTCAGGGGCCAGGCATCCAGAACTGGGATATTTCTTTGTATAAGTTTTTCCCCATCAGCGAAGAAAAACGCTTCGAGTTCAGGGCAGAGTTTTTCAATGCTTTCAATCACTACGATCCGGAGTTCAGCAATCCCGGTAACTTCAGCGATACAAACATCGCTACCGAACACGGACTGAATGAAACGGCGGCGGTGACTGGCTGTACCAACGGCAACTCGAATTCAAACTGCGCCTTCGGCTTCGCTCAAGCTGCGCACGACCCCCGGTTTATTCAATTTGCGTTGAAATTCTATTTCTGAAGCCAACGCGACATCGAGCCGGGCCTTGAGTCGGGCTAGTAGCCTCGTTTGCTGTAAGCGATGGATTCCACGCCCTACAAGCGGAGAAGAGGCGATCAAAGAAGTTCCGCCGTTAATGGAGGGAGTTTCAGGTGATTCGTTCGGCACGAGCTATCGCTCAAATCGTTATAACCCTCTGCGTTGCCCTGTCTGCCGCCCAAGCGCCCACTTCCGCGTCCGCTCCCGCGAAACCCGCCGATAACGAAGGGGCTCTCTCAGCTTTTGCAGCGATCCACCCCATCGATGTCCACGTTCATGTCTTCAAGACCGATCCCGCATTTCAGGAGATGCTCGAACGGCTCAACCTGAAACTGCTGGATATTCTCGTAATGGACGATACGAACCCCATTCGCAAGCAATTGCAGCCGCAGATCGATAGCGCATTGGAGCTGGTGCGATCCGGCGGCGGCCACTTCGCACTGTGTACGACCTTCGATCCCTACAAATTCGACAGCGCCTCATTTGCTGCCGACGCCGTTAAGCAAATCGATCGCGACTTCGCGCAGGGGGCCGTGGCGGTCAAGGTCTGGAAGAACGTCGGAATGGAAATCAAGAACGGCGGCGGGAAATACATCATGGCTGACGATCCGAAGTTTGAGCCGATCTACAAAGACATCGCCCGCCACGGCAAGACGCTCATGACGCACCAAGCCGAGCCCGATGTGGCCTGGGGGCCACCCGATGCGGCCGACCCATCGTGGTCCTACTATCAGGAAAATCCGCAATGGTACGTTGCCAATCGACCTGGGTTCCCTTCGAAGCAGAGGATTCTCGACGCCCGTGATCATGTGCTCGCCCAAAATCCAAAACTGCGCATGGTGGGTGTTCATCTGGGCAGCATGGAGCGTAACCTCGACAATATCGGAAGCCACCTCGACAGGTATCCCAATTTTGCCATCGACACAGCGGCGAGGATGGAATACCTCATGCTGATGCCGCCGGAAAAGGTAAGGGCATTTCTTATCAAGTATCAGGACCGCGTTCTCTACGGCACCGATCTCGATTTAAACCCAGACGCAAACGTTCCGGATACATTGGCCGAATGGCAGTCCACCTATGCGCGTGACTGGAAATTCCTGGCGACCGGTGAAACCCTTACTGTCGAAGGCAAACAGGTGCAGGGATTGAACCTGCCCCAGCAGGTCCTTCAGAAAATATTTCGCAGCAATGCCATCCGCTGGATTCCCGGATTGTGATGTAACAAGAAGAAGACGTGTCGGACTTGGTGGCCCACAGTAGGGTCGGTTGGCTCCGCGAAGCGTCGATTGTCGATAAGGTTAGAGAGCGCCTTTAAATGCCGGTTACCTTGACGAAGAAATTCTCTTGAGCCGGTACCCCGTCGACTCCGTCCACTCTAAAGTGAATTATGAACTCTCGCGGTGGTGTAGGCATGAGATGCCTTGAGGCGATCCGCGCTCGTGAACGTCCGCTGAGAAATGGGAAGCGGTCAAGCAGCTGTTCGAAGCTGCCCTAGAGGAGAAGCCGCGAGGAGCCAGCTGCTCAATCGCCTACCAAACTTCCAAACGGCACTAGCGTTTTGATTTGGTCGGAGCCGCCGATTTTGAAAATCCGCCACCGCGAGTTGTCCTTGCGCAAATAGAGGTTTTGCACTTCATTTCGATCGGTGTAGACATACTCGATGCGCGCCTGCACCTCGGAGTCGCTGGGGCGATCGGCGATGCTCACGGCAACACTTTGAAATGCGGTGTTTTGCGATTTCAGGTAGTCAGCAAACCTGGGCTCGGAGTTTTCTTTCACAACTTGCAGAAGCTGGTCCCGCATCGGACCCGCAAAGGACTCTAGGTATGCCTTCGTGTCTCCGGCGCGGGCGGCGTCGAGCATGGCATAGATCGAATCCTCAGGACTGGCGGCAGGCTTGGATGAAAACCGATCAAAGAGCCAGGAGGAAAGAGTCGGTTGGTGATTGCGAAGAACAGCCAGTGCAAACAGGGTGAGCAAAAACGAGACGGTAAAAATGGTCTTGCTGTCGATTTTGTACTTCATTTTAGAGGGACTCCGTTTTGCGAGTTGGGCGTCCCGTTGTCGCGACGCATGATTGTGAGATCGAGATTGCCGTTCTTATCGACAATGAGCTTTTTGAGCCTCGGCAAGATTAGTTCCATCGCTTCGACGTAGGCACGAGTAGTTGTGACTTTTGGGGCCTTCGCATATTCGGCAGCGATCTCGGAAAAGCGTGCGGCGTCGCCATTCGCGCGGTTGATCTTTCCATCCTTGTAAGCTTGCGCTTGTTCGCCAAGTTGAGCCGCTTCCCCTCGCGCCCGCGGCAGTAAGTCATTGGCATACCCTTCCGCCTCATTGACCAGGCGAATTGCATCGGCGCGCGCGCCCGCAACGCTGCGAAAGGCGTCGGCAGCCTCGGCGGGCGGAGTCACATTTTCGATGTTGATGCTGGAGAGCACCACGCCGGCATGGTAGCTAACCAGAGATCGTTCTCCAGTCTGGAGAACATCATTTTGAATTGCTATCTTGTCGGTCGTGAGAATCGCGTCGACCGGAGTGTGGGCGATGCGACGGGCAAGTTCCGATTCAACAACCGACCGCACCACGCCGTCCACGTCGGAAGTCTGAAAAAGAAAATCTTTCGGTTCACTGACGGAGTATTGAGCGACAACTCGAATGTTAAGCAGGTTCTGATCTCCGCTCAGGAATTCGGAAGCCACCGGCTGAAGGCGACCCAGGGCGGCGTCGGGCATATCGCCGCCAATTACAGTTCGACGCAATTGGTGAACCTTGAGTTTGTAGATACTGTCGATGGGCCAGGGCAGGGCATAATGAATTCCGGGCGGCACGCGCGGGGTGACTACCGCCCCCAGACGCGTGACGACCGCCTGCTGGTCTGCCGGCACAATGTAAATTCCTGCGACCAGCCACAGTGCCAGCAACCACGCCCAGTAATGTCTGAGGCGCCGTGATCGAACCGGTTCTGGAGATTCGATCTGGCTGACGGTGGCGAGTCGGGGGCTAAGCACAGTGCTCATTTTGCGCCCGCCTCGCCCTGGGTGAGAACCTTCAACAACTCTGAGTCGGAGTTGAGAATGATGGTCGTCTTGTCATCAAGGACTTTCTTGTATGCCTCCAGCGTTCGCAGCAGTTTGTAAAACTGCGGATTTTTCGAATAAGCCTGGCCATAGATGCGGGTTGCTTCCGCGTCGCCCTGGCCGCGAATGGTTTCGGCCTCCTTGTAGGCCGCCGAAAGGATCTCTTCCTTCTCGCGGTCCGCATCTGCACGAATGGCTAGGGCTTGTTGCTCCCCTTCGGCGCGATACTGCATGGCAATGCGTTCGCGTTCGGCCCGCATGCGAGCAAATACGCTCTGTTTGTTCTGTTCGGGTAGGTTCAATCGCTTGATGCGAATGTCAACAATACGAATCCCATACTGATTTACTGCAGCGCGCTCCGAACTTGTGGTCAGTAGATCTAGCATCTGTCCGGTGTGTACTCTGTCGGGAGAAGCAGAGACGAGAGATTCGAGATCCTGAGTCCCAAGAGACGCTGAGAGACCCGACCAGATGATGTCATGCAAGCGCATCTCTGCGGCTGCCGTATCCCCGACAGTCTGGACGAATCGATTGGGGTCTTCGATGCGCCAAGCGACGTAGTTCTCGATGACTAGGTTTTTTTTGTCGCGAGTAAGGAATTCCGATGGCCGCGGGTTGTAAATGCGTAGTCTCTTATCAAACCAAAGGATCGATTGAAATGGCCATTTCACATGCAAGCCGGCGTCGGCCACGGTTCTGACTGGACGCCCGAATTGCGTCACCAGGGCGAATTCCGTTTCGTGCACGCTGTAGAACGATAGATAAATCAGTAACAGCGCAACACCGCTGCCGATCCATAAACGTTTCGATTTTGTCGTCATTTTCGTATTCCCCGGTATTCCGCCGATTTCTTAAAGTGCCTGTGGTTCAGTTCTCCGGCAGAGCGCGAAGGCCGTTTGGAAGTTCCACTCCGTCTTGCAGGAGAAACAGATGCCGTTTGTTGCTGCTCTTGTCAAGAATCAGCTTCTTCTTGCCGGGCAGAACGTCTTCCATCGTTTCCAGATACAAACGCGATTCGGTCGCCTGCGGCACACCGCGAAACGCCAGCTCGGCAGAGTCGAAGCGACTAGCGTCTCCCTCGGCACGTGTTTTTCGTCCAATTCGGAAGGCTTCAGCATTGGTGACAGCAGCAGTCGCATTACCGCGCGCCAGCGCCAACTGCTCGCTCCGGTATCCCTCAGCCTGATTGATCATCTGGTTCTTCTCTTCGAACGCGTCCGAGACTTGTCGAAACGCGGCGACTACTTCGATGGAAGGGTGGACATCCTCGAGCTTTACCTGCAGCACACGCACCCCGGCGCCGTAAGCGGAAAGACGCTTCTGCAGTTCATTCTGAGCGCGCGTTTCAATTTCTCGCCGGTGCAGGATCAGCACGTCATCCAGCGAAGAAGATGTTGT
This sequence comes from Candidatus Sulfotelmatobacter sp., assembly GCA_030041415.1. Classification (GTDB taxonomy): domain Bacteria; phylum Acidobacteriota; class Terriglobia; order Terriglobales; family Acidobacteriaceae; genus Sulfotelmatobacter. The sequence goes on along the minus strand of JASHNX010000136.1, from coordinate 20,288 downwards.
CACGCCTTCGATGACAGACTCGCCAGCGGCACGCACGGTCCCGTCAGCATCAAGTTGGCGGAAGAGGAAATCGTCAGGGCGCTCGGGAATGTACTGAATAGTCGCTGTCATTTCGATCATGTTCTGATCGCCGGTTAGCATGAGCGACTCTTCAGGAATTTTCTGGAAACGTCCGCTGCGGTGCTGCACATTCCACTCGTAGGCGGTGGGCTCACTCGCTTGTGAGCTAGAGCCCGAGCGGAAACCGATTTCGACAACGCGCACTTTGTTTGCTTGGATGCGCGTAAGCTGCTCGACTGGCCATGGAAGCCTGTAGTGGATGCCGGGCTCGCGGTAAGGCAGTTGCTTGCGGCCGAAGCGCTCGATCACGCCGACTTCACTGGGGGCGAGAGTGTAAATGCCGCTTAGCACATAAACGCCCAAGGTTGAGTAAAGGAGGGGCATCCGTAGGCGCGGCCAGCTAGGAGTTCGAGAAATGAATCCGTCGAGCAGCGTCCCAAATTCCAGCTTCGCAACCGTGCACTGGACGCAGGATTCGATCTCTGCGACGGGGACTCGTGCCCAGAGCGAAGTGAAAATACTCCGAATTCGCGACTCTTTGTTGGAAGGCACACGCAGCAGACGGAGCGAATTCATCATCACGAAAAACGACGACAGCTGATGGGTAATCGCGGCTCCGACTGGGCCAATGATCCCTGTCGCTGCGCAGACCACAGCCGATGCGTTGAGCACTCCCGCGAACAGAATAATGTTCTGCCAGGCCGTGTGAACCGCACGCCGGCTGAGGCGAAACAACTCCGGCAACGCTTCCAGCGAATGTGGCATGTAGACGACGTCCGCAGCCTCGGCAGTAATGTCGCTGGCGCCGGAAACTGCGATTCCGACGCTAGCGGTCGCCAATGAGGGGGCATCGTTCAATCCGTCGCCAATCATGGCGGGTCGGTGGCCGGACGCCATCAGGGCTTGAATGCGGTCGACTTTTTGCGCGGGCAAAAGCGCAGCTTCGACATGAGAAATGCCGACCTCACGCGCAATGTATTCCGCCATCCGTGGACGGTTGCCCGTCAAAATGTACTGATCTTGAAGTCCGAGATCGCGGAACGCCATGAGGGCGCTTACAGCGCCCTCGCGGATGCGATCCCGGAACAAAATGGCACCGACCAGGCGCTTGCCGTCAGCAACCAGCACTGCGGTGGCTAAAGCTTCGTCAGCTCTCGCCATTAGAGCCTCGGTTCCGATCACGCCAGCTTCCTGAAGAAATGCTGCGTTGCCAACGCGGATTTCACTTGGACCCAAACGAGCCACTGCCCCGCGGCCAGGGACAACCTCCGCAGTTTGAGGTTTAATCAATTTCAGGCGGCGTCTTGTGGCTTCCGCTACGATCGCTCGGGCAAGAGGGTGCGCAGATGCTGACTCGGCGGCGGCAGCGAGGGCGAGAACCTCGTCCTCGCTTTCAACCGGTAGAATACCGACGATTTCCAGCTTGCCTTCGGTGATAGTTCCAGTCTTGTCGAAAACAAGGGTGTCGATCTTTGCAATGCGCTCAACCACCGCCCCGCCGCGCACAAGAATGCCGCGACGGGCGAGGCCCCCCATGGCAGCGACCATGGCTGTTGGAGTGGCGAGAATCAGCGCACATGGACAAGCAACAATAAGAACTGCGACGGTTCGCAGCCAGTCGCGCGTGAAATAAAAAGTAAGTCCTGCAGAGAGCAGCAGGGCGGGAAGAAAATATTTGGCGTACTGGTCAGCGAGCCGCTCGACCGGCGCCCGTTTTTCCTGTGCTTCCTTTACAAGCTCGATGACGCGACCTAGCGTAGTGTCTCCGCCGATGCGGGAAACGCGAATGCGTAACAAGCCATGAGTGTTGAAAGTCCCGGAAAAGACCTCGTCGCCCGGCTTCTTTTCCTGCGGCAACGGTTCTCCGGTAATCGAGCTCTCGTCGACCGAAGAGTTCCCAGATTCGATGATTCCGTCGGCCGGAATGCGGTCCCCGCTCCGGACCAGAACGAGGTCGCCGACAACGACGGCGCTCGAGTCGACAGTTTCTTCGACTCCGCCATGCACCACTGTTGCGGTTTTCGGAAGTTGTTCAACAAAGCGCTCAATCGCCGCGGTCGTGCGTCCGGCCGCGTAGGATTCCAGCCCTTCTCCAACCAGCACGATAAACATGGCTTCCGCGGCGGCAAGATATTGTCCCACTGCTAAAGCAGCGATCACGGCAACGCAAAGCGCGATGTCGGCGGAGATGCGCTTTTCGAGAAGCGAAGACAGTGAGTTATAGAAAGTCTTATATCCGGCCAGCAGCGTGATCAAAACCGCCGTGTCGATTCCGAAGAGAGTCTTAAAAATGCCAAGCCAATTCAGCAGGAGCAAGACTCCTACGAACGCCGCGAAAACGTAGTACCGGATTCGCTCCTGGTGTTCTCGATCCATTTCAGCGCTCACTGTTTTTCCTAGGCCTCACGTTTAGAATCTCGCCACTCCGACTTCGTTTTGTCAGACCGATGAACGGGCGTTACTCTTCCCGAAAATTTGCAAATCAATTGCCAGCAAGGCCGCTCACCCCAGTTGCGGAAGCAGCTTGGAAGCTCCCAGTAAGAAAACCGATCCCACAACTACGCTGTAAGCTGCGGTTGCTGCTATCACGAAACGTAGAACTTTTGGTTTCGCCGCACTTAGTCCGAACACACCTACGGCGGAAGCGGTCATCAGCGTGTTCATCAGAAGCAGTCCTGACAAGAACACGGCGAGGCCGAGCAGTCCGCGAGCTGGGCCGCCCAAATTCGCGGCCAGAAGAAATAACATCAATTGGCTTGGGGTTTCTGCGCCCAAGCCGTGAATCACCCCAATGGTGAAGACCGAACTCCAGCTGTAGGAACCGTTCTGACGCTCAGGCCGTACTTCTGCAACATTGAAACCGAAGAAGCGTTTGAACTCCCACCGCAACCAACGAGTGAAATCGATGAGAATCGCCGCGCGTGATCGCGGGATGTACTCAGACCTTTCACGTAGCAGCGTACCTAGAACATAAACGCCTAGAATCACGAGGGTAAATCCGACTGCGCGTTCGGCCCAATTGTCGAGACGTTTGGGAATCGACTGCTGAAAGAGAAGGACAAGTGCCCCGAGCGTTGCAACCGTCGTGGCGTGGCCAAGGGCATAAACCAATCCCATACGCATGGCGCGTTTGCGTGAGCTCTCGACGCTGGTGATGTCGGAAATCGCGGCGATGTGGTCGTAATCGAAACCGTGGCGAAAGCCCAAGACCGCAGCGGAGAGAAGCGCAAGATTTACGGTGTTTGCAGACATGATCGAGAATTCGGATGAAGCGATTGTTTATAGAATGCAGTCCACAACCTTTGCGAATTTGTCTTTCCAACCGAGAGTGCTCGTCTGCGGCCAAGGCGCGCCGTCTTTGATCCAGTCCGAGAGCGCCTGGATTTCCTCGGGCGATAACTTGCCCCGCCGCGGCATCTTCAAGTCGCCGGTCTGAAGCACTGCCAGAATCAGCAAGCTGTGATCGGGTTGCCCTGGCGTAATGGCAGGCCCCCGGTGACCGCCGCAAAGGAGTGCGTCGCGAGAGTCCACACGCAAACCGGAGCGCGAGTCATCCTCGCCGTGGCACTTACCGCATTTGCGTTTAAGAGTTGGCCTTACTTTGTCGCTGAAGAGTTGCTCACCCTCGGCCCTCTGCGCGGCAGTAAACTTCCCGGACGAAGTTAACAACACCCTTGATGCGCGCTGCGCCACAAGCGTGACTACCGCAAAGAAGCCCAGAAACGCGACGGTCACCGCCATTTTTTTGGCTGGCGAATTTCTTCCGCCCAAGAAACCTCTGAATTTCGCCCACGACGACTTCACCCAATTCCCCATCGGTTCGGAATCCCTTGATGCCTAAGCGAAAATTTCGTTCTGCACCACTCCGGCAACATCGGTGAGCCGGAAATTGCGTCCGGCGTAGCGATACGTGAGTTGCTCGTGATCCAGTCCCATTAACGCCAACAGAGTGGCGTGCAGATCATTGACGTGCATGCGGTGTTCGATGGCCTTCATTCCAATGTCGTCGGTCGAGCCGTAATTGAATCCCTTTTTTACGCCGGCGCCGGTGAGGAACATGGAATAACCGGTGATATTGTGGTCGCGGCCGTCTGTTCCTTCGCTGGTTGGCAGACGCGAAAATTCCGATCCAAACATGACTAACGTGTCCTCGAGTAGTCCGCGTTGCTTGAGGTCAGTGAGCAGGGCGGCAGTTGGCTGATCGATTCTGCGGCATTGATCGATCATTCCGCGGTGCAGGTTGGTGTGATGGTCCCATCCCGGCTGGCGAATCTCGACGAAACGTACCCCGGCTTCATTGAGCCTGCGGGCCATCAGGCACTGCCGCGCGAACGAACCCTCGGGACCGGGTTTTACTCCGTAGGCGTCCAGGACTTTTTGCGGTTCCTTCGAAATGTCGAGCAGGGCGGGAACCGTATCTTGCATGCGGAAGCCGAGTTCGTAGGACTTGATCACGCCATCGACCGCGTCTGGCGCGCCGTCCGAAGCCGCGAGACTTCGGTTCATGTCCTGGATGAGATCGAGTTGCTGCCGCTGCAAGCCCTTTGGCGCAGCCGGTTCGATGTTGGGCATGAAGCCCTCATCACTAATCGGCGTGCCTTGATAATAGGCGGGCAGGAAAGCGCTGCCGTAATTGACGGCGCCGCCAAAATCGATCGTCGGGTTGATGGTGATGAATCCCGGCAAATCTTGATTGTCAGTCCCAAGGCCATACAACAACCATGCGCCCATGCTGGGGCGGGTCAACGCAGCATTGGCGCTGCCGGTGTGCAGTTGCACGACCGCTTGCGGATGCGCTGGGGTGTCCGTGTAGAGGCTGCGTAGAAAACAGAGATCGTCGGCGTGCGTGCCAATGTTCGGCATCAACTCGGAAAACCACGTTCCGGTGTTGCCATATTGCTTGAACTGAAATTTCGAAGGCGTCAGCGTGCCACCGCCAGGCCCGGATTTGCCGGCGCTATTCTGCAGCACAGCTTTGTATTCGAAGGTGTCCAGAGTGGACATCGCGCCTTCCATATACAGAAAGATGATGCGCTTCGCCCGGGGCGTAAAATGCGGGCGCTTGGGAGCCAGCGGATTTGCAGCGTTAGAGAGGTCGGAAGCCATCGCTTTTTGGGTGGCCGAGCCGAGCAACCCGGCCAGCGCGAAGTAGCCGAAGCCACATCCGGCAGTTTTCAATAAAGTGCGCCGCGAGGTTTGGAGGGGCAATTTTTCGGACATTTTTTCACGCTCCTTGTGCAAATCTCATTTACCGCACAAATTCAAATTCTGCGGAGGCATAAAGCGACTGCACAAAACTCGCCCACGCCGCTTGTTTAGGGTTTTTCGGTTGCGCTGGTTCCTGTTTGCTCGGTTTCGGTACGTCGGCTTCGTCGTCGGCGCGAACAACGCCGGCGGTGATATCCGCGGTCGTATCGGTCACCCGCGTCAGCTTTGCAGCACCAGACGCAGATGGATGCGCCTTCTTGTAAGAGCTCTCGTAGCTCGACAAGAAAGAACGGATTTTGTGCGATTCCTGCGGGCTCGGATCTCTTGAGAGAACGAGCTCATAAGCTTCGCGAATGCGATCACGGTTGCCGCGGCCTTTTTCGCTCAGCAATCGATCGGCGAGATAAAAAGACTGCTCGCTCACGAACGGGGAATTCAGCATGAAAAGCGCTTGCGTTGCGACCGTGGTTGCGTCGCGACGGCCAGTCACAAGTGTTTGCAGGACAGGATTGAATGCCGCCAGCGAGCGCGGAGTTTCGCCGCGAAGCAGCGGAAGATAGATGCTGCGATAGGTGCTGCGGTCGGCTGCTGCAAGAAGAGAGTGCGCGACGGGGCCGTCGTCCTGAATCTCGATCATTCTTACTTTCATCGAAGGAGAGCCCGCGGGGTGATCGAGATTCAGGCGGCCTGACGAAAGTAGGATGCTGTCACGAATTTCTTCGGCTTCCAGCCGCCGCGGTGAATGCCGCCAGACCAACCGGTTGGCGGGATCGACATCACGGTAACCGCCGGGAACAGTCGATCCCAGTCGGTACGCATGGGAAAGAACCAGTTCGCGGATCAGCTTTTTGGTCGACCATCCGTTGCGCATGAAATCTCGGGCGAGAAAATCCAGCAGCTCTGGATTAGATGGCGGCTCGCCGCGCGAGCCGAAATCGTCCACCGTACTGACGATGCCTACGCCGAACAAATGCTGCCAGACCCGGTTGACGTAAACCCGCGCAGTGAGAGGATTGCTGGGATTCGTAATCCACTGCGCAAGCTCGAGGCGTCCGCTGTGAGTCCCCGGAATCTTGGGTGCGTCCGGAACCTGAACTACGCTGAGAAAACCACGCGGCACTGTTGGCCCGTGCCGCTCTTCGATTCCACGAATGCGCACGCTCGTATCCGCAGCGACGCCATCTCGCATGCTGTGAATTCCGTACCCCTGCTCGCCGAGGTCTGAGATTAGCATGAGGTTTTCATTCAGGCGGTTGTATTTTTTCTCGACGCGATCTTGTACTGGCTTGCCCTCCGAATCGAGTGCAGTACCTTCGGCAGTATCTTTGATGGCATCGAAGGCTTTTTTGGCGTCTGCAGTTTCGGCTTTCAGCTTCTCAATTTCATCTTTGGAAACTGTCGGCGCTTTCGCGTCGCTCAGATAAGCCAGCAGTTTTGGCGTGTAATAGTCGAGGCTGGCCCCGCCCATTCCGCTTTTTAATCCGGATGCGTCGGTGGTGCTGGCGAAAATTCCCGCCATTGCATAGTAGTCGGCGGTTGGAATGGGATCGTACTTGTGATCGTGGCAACGCGCGCATGAGACCGTCATTGCCAGTGTCGAGCGAGTCACCGTGTCGATCTGATCGTTGACGTTATCCATTTTGTAGCGGGCGCTAAAGCGCTGGTTCACGTCCTTTGGACCCAAAGCGAGAAATCCGGTCGCGGTGATGAGACGATCACGTTCGGCAGGCACTTTGGTTGGCAACAAATCGCCCGCGATCTGTTCCTGAATGAAGCGGTCATAGGGAATATCACGGTTGACCGCGTCGATCACATAATCGCGATAGCGCCACGCGTTAGGAAAAGGAATGTTGCGCGAAGGGCCGGTGGACTCCGCATAGCGCGCAACATCGAGCCAGTGTCGGCCCCATCGTTCGCCATACTGCGGAGACGCGAGAAGACGATCGACCAACTGGGCGTAAGCTTTTGCCGAGTGATCTTTTTGAAACGCCTTGACCGCGGAGGGAGTCGGTGGCAGCCCCGTGAGGTCGAAGGTCAGACGACGAATCAGCGTAACTGGATCGGCATCCTCAACGGGGGCAAGTTTCTTTTCTTCTAACTTTGCTAATAGAAGACGGTCAACATCCGTCGACGGCCACTTCCCATTAGAAACCTGCGGAACAGCGGGATCGCTCAGAGGCTTCCATGCCCAGTGGTTCGCTCGCAGTTTCACGTAATTTGCCGCGATGTGAGCCGGCGTTGCCGGCGTCTTCTCCGTTTCATCCGGCCAGGCGGCACCGTCTTTGATCCAGGTTTCGAAAATTGCGATCTCAGTTTCCGGCAGTGCAGGACTCTCCTGCGGCATGCGCTTCTTGGAATCGCTCTCTTTTACCTTCTCGATCATCAAACTTTTTTCGGGATGTCCCGGAACGACAACCGGTCCATCTTTGCCGCCGGAAAAGAAGCTGGCGCCGAAATCCACGCGCAGGCCGCCGGCCTCTTTGAAGGCGTCCGAGTGGCAGTTGTAGCAACGGTTGACGAAGATGGGACGAACGTTCTTCTCGAAATAACTCAGTTGCTCGGGAGTCGCAGGCCGCGGATAAGCGGCAAGCCTTAAGGCAGCTTTGCTCGGTGAAGGTGGAGGCACGTAGTCGCTCTTCTCCACCGGCCAGAACACGCCTTGCTTGATCCAGGCCCTCAGGTCGGAGATTTCCTCCGGCGAAAGCGGATCGTCTTCTCCCTTTGGCATCCGGCGCTTGATGTCATCTTTTTCGAGAACGCGCTGCATCAGCATGCTGTTCTCGGGATCACCGGGGACAACTGCCGGACCATCTTTGCCTCCGGCGAGCAGCGCATCGCGATCGTCCAGGCGCAATCCACCCGACTGCTTGGTAGTCGCCGAGTGGCAGTCGTAGCAGTGGTCGACGAGGAGCGGACGAATCCTCTTCTCAAAGAAGTCCACCTGCGCCGGAGTGGGTGTTGGCGGAGCCTCCGCGCCGGCTGCCATTGCGACGGACATTCCTTTCGGCCACAAACTGATAGCCGATAGCATTCCACATACACCGAACAAGGCTACCCAGCCAGCCCTTCTCACAACTCTCTCCAGTGCCATTTGCAGATTCTCGTTATTTGCCTGTATATGTAATCCAGAAAGGCGAGGCCCACACGAGTTCTCCGTTCTCCTGTTCGCCGCGCACGTAGTAATAACTGGTCTTGCCCGCTTGTGGCGCATAGTCGCGCCACTTGAACTCCACGTTCTTTGAGTTCGGTTGGGTCGAATAGACGTACTTGCTGTCTTTGACGATGACAACTTTGGCGAACGGTGCGGTGCCGATCAGTTTCACCGACAATTCTGGCGCTGTGCTGGTCGAGAAGGCATCGCCCATGACGTGCGAACCGCTTCGCACGTCAGCAATGACGTTGTCGGTCGCGGCGTAGACGTGCCGCTTTTTCAGGGCGTCGAGCACGGCCTCCCGGCTGTTCGAAGCGGCGAGCACGCTGGCGTAGCTGATGTGCGTCGAGACGTGATCGGAACTCGATTGGAATCCCAGCTTGTAGCCTTTTTCCAGCGCGATGTTAACGAATCCTTTCGGCCGCCAGCCGCCAATCGAATCCTTATCGTTGGGGGATCGCGGAGCGTCGGCAATTTCGTAGTTTTGCCGCATACCTTGGTAAATCTCAACCACTGGCTCGGCGTCGGGATCGTTGTCCCGCCAGTCGGTTCCCATGTCGGTAGCGCTGGTGTGCGCTGCCGTCACGCCGTTGTACTTTTTCAGGTATGCGTAGTAGTTGAGAGTGTCCGGAGCGTGCCCCGTGGAATCTACGTCAACCTTTGGAAGGCGCGGCAGCGGGCGAACTCCGCGCTGCGCGAACACTACATTGCGGTGCCCCTCGGGATATTCGATGCTGCGCTCGTAGTTGAACATTCCGGAGAACTTCCCCGGGGTGGTGAAGATGTCGGTGAGTTTCTGCGTCGTCCACCAGCTGTATTCACGGCCACCGCCATTCGAGTGATCGCAGCAGCCGACCCAATCGAGCGAGGCCACATCGAGAATGTATCTCCACTGGTCGATGATGGTTCCATCGTGCCCGCCATCAAACGAGATTTCACTGTGGCGATGAAATTCGCCGCGCAAAATCTGCAAATCCGGACCTGAGCCAGTGATCCGATAACTGCGGACGTTGGCCAAATCCGTTTGATCTGAATCCGTGTCTCTGGGCTTGACCGGAGCGGGCGGAGGTCCGGCATCGCGCCCAGCCACGGGCGATGCCGCCGGGGGCAAGCTGAGAACGCTGGCGAAGAGGTCATTATTGTAAGGATCGTCGAAGCCGTATCCATCCCAAACTCCGGGGTTCCAGCCCTTGGCCAGGCCGCGCTGCACTTCGCGGCGATAATCCGAAGATTCGATCACAATCAGATCACCCGGTCCGCGCGAAACGAGAGCAGGACGGTTGTCGAGCGTGTTATCGCTGCGGAATAGGTAAACCGGGTCGGTCCATACCTTGCCGTCAAACGAAGTCACGTATTCAGACCATGACGTGCCCAAGATCGACCACACGACCGGCGACATGGAACGGAACGCCAGCCAGATCCTTCCGGAAGCATCGGCTTGCAATCGCGGCAGGGTGTTGCGCACGTTTTGATTCCCAAGGCTGTCGACATCCTGGGGACGTCTGGATGCTGCCGACTGATCGGGTTTCTCCCACCCGGTGACATCCGATTGTCGGCTGGGATTGTCCTCTCGCAGATCGCCGATACCCGGCAACACAGTACCCACATCAACTCCGGGATCGATCAGCCGTCCTGAACTACTTAAACCCACAAGACGAATTGCTCTCGCCTGGTAAAGAGGAACACCGTATGTTTTATACGCGCCGAAATCCTTGCCCCATCCTTCTGCTCCCTCCTCATAGGCAATCCACAGCGTTCCTTGTGGGTCGTAGGCGATTGAGGGATAGGCTTCGTAGCGCGCGGTCGCGGCTGCGGGAATTTCGGATCCCCATGAGTCCGACGAGGCCGTGCGCACATAAACGTCGTAGCTGCCATTGCGGTAGGAGTCCCATGCGACGCTCACCGCACCCCGCGAGTCCGCGGCAATTGCGGGATTCCATTCGTTCGCGGAGGAGTTCGAAACCTGTTGCGGGGAAGAAAACCCATTGTCCTGCTGAGTAGCGGAGAAGATCGCGGCTCTGCCTTCACGCCAACCCTGCCACGCTACCCACACTCGCCCTTGCGCATCGGTAGTGGCCACTGGGAATACGTCCGATCCCGAGGCCTTGGAGATGGTGAGCGACTCGGCAGCTTTGCCATTTTCGAGGACACGAGCGTAGAGTTCGTAAACGCCCTTCTTACTTCGATTGTCGGACCAGAAGACCCACGGCCTGCCTTTTCCGTCGATCGCAATTGCTGGCCGATAGAGGTCTCCCAAACTCGAGATCGCAATCGGCTCGCTCCACTTATTGTCGGAGAAGCGCTTAACGAATACCTGGTCGCCTTTTGGAGGCTCGGATAATTTCGAAAAATCCTTTGGCGCAGTCGTATAAGGAGCGCGAATCTGGTTATGCTCGGGATGATGTTGCAATTGCAAATAGGCCAGCCAGATATCGCCGTTCGGGCCGACTGCTGCTGCAGGATAGTCCTCTTCATCGGGAGTATTGGTGAGTTGCCAGTTCGCTGGTATGCGATCGACGCCAACCCGCCCGTCGAGAGCATATTGGAATCGTCCGAAGGCCAACTGGCTCACCCGAAAGTTGAAATCTCCGCGCGCGGTTTTGACTTTGATCTCGGTGTCGGGATTTTCTCCGTTCAGCCAAACGATCACTCCGTTCGCGGCTAACGGCTGCTGGTCGGTCCATGAATCCCAATCAATCAGGACTGGGTGAGTCGACGCTCGCCAGGAATGATCGGAATGAATCTCATCGTCCGGCGTAAACCGCCAGGGATCGATGCGCGTGATCTGCCCACCCTCAACCGCAACTGAACCATCCCATCGGTTGGAGGCCTTGTCCGTCAGGCCGAGCAGAATGCGCACACCGGTCTGAGCGTAGGAAGGAATTCCGCACCCTGAGATAATCAGGGCAAGAACAAACCACAGTCGCGTGCGAGCCACGATTTCGTATTCTCCTTTCTAATTTTCACTCACTGCGTTTACTGCCTCCCGCGCAAAAACGCTGCTAGAAGGTCAAATGTGCTCCCAGTTGCACGATCCGCGCCGGTGTTCCGGAGTACAGACCTGTCACTTGACCGAAAGCCGCAGTTCCGAATTGCGTGTCAGGATTGGCGAAGTTCGCATGGTTAAATGCATTCAGCACTTCCAACCGAAGTTGGAAATCAAAACGTTCGGTCGCGTGGAAGTCCTTCAGCAGCGACAGATCAACATTGAAGACACCCGGGCCCGTACCAAACGAGCGTGGCGCGTTGCCGAAGGCAAACGCTCCGGGATCGGTGAAGGCCGCCGTGTTGAACCACTCATCCAACTTCTCGGCGCGAGGGCGTCCACTTGACAGATTCGGATTTCCGACTAGATCCGGCCGGTTTCCCTGCGAGAAGGTATCGGTTTCATTGACGGCCATGATCGGACTTAAGGGAGTGCCAGTGTTGGCCTCGGCGATCACGCCGAACGACCATCCGCCAATCGCCTGGTCGACTACGCGCGAATCGGGATGGATGAGCTTCCCGCGGCCGAAAGGCAACTCATAAACCGTGCTCAAAACAATTCGGTCTCGGATGTCGTTGCCCGACAGACCGCGCGCCGAAGCCGGATCGTAATAGTTGAGCCAAGGAAAGTTGCTGTAACCGTAATTGGCATATTCCAAATCGGCGCGAGACTGGACATTGTCAATAAACTTCGCGTAGGTGTAGTTGGCTTTGAACAGCAACCCGTATGAATACTTCTTTTCCACTCCCAGATTCAGGCCGTGATAGGTGGAATTGCCGTAGGGATCGGCAATCGATTGCACATCGTTGAATTGGGGAAACGGGCGGAGAGTCTGCGCGATCGAAGGATTTGCCTTGAGCAGCGGCAGGTCCGCGGTTGGAACCTGATTGATATTGACCGGATTCGGAGAAGGAAGATGATGGCCGAAAGAGCCAAGATAGGCCACATCCACGAGCAGGTTCTGGCCAAACTGGCGCTGTACATCCGCGCTCACCGATTCCATGTATCCCGTGGGATGGTCGGGAGCGACGAAGGGCACCGTTGTGGTCGGAGCCTCCCCAACCCGTACGGCCCCAAATGCCGGAGTCAGCGCAGGAGCGGGGACTGCGGGCAGGCCTTTGGAAAGCTGAAAGGCCGGTGCTACTCCACCAGTGGAAACGAAGTCGCCGTTGATGCCGAAGCCCAGCGCGAGTTGAATCGGCATTGCCTGATCGTATTCGCCCATGTAGAGCAATCCGCCACCTGCTCGAACCACCCACTGATCACGAGGTTTCCAGGCCAGGCCGAAGCGTGGGCCAAAATTGTGCGTAGCCCAGTTGTTAGCATAAGTGCTAGCGCCGTCGCGTCCTGCGAATGTGACTACGCCCGGCGTTCCCGAAACCGGGTTGATGATGTCCGGATTGAATCCATTTTGCTGCTGGTGGAATTCGTGGCGCGGGGTGTCGAGGTCATAGCGTAACCCCAGATTCAAAGTCAGGTGGGGAGTGAGGCGAAAATCATCCTGCGCAAACAGCCCCCAGCTTTGGGCGCCGCTATGCAGGTGGTTTTCATACTGAATCTGCCCTTCATAGACTTCGCCGAGAAGAAGCGAGGCGATGCCGTCTCCATCGCTACCCGGGCTGAGCGGGTTGCTAGTGGTTTGACTGTTAAACGTAAAGGCCCCTCCGGGATACAGACCGAAAACATCTCCATCAATCGAGGTGCGCCAATCGAAGCCAAACTTGAACTGATGGCGGCCGCGTATCCAACTGACGTTGTCCTCGTAGGAGTTGCTGATCACTGGCGACTGGAAGCGTTCCTGTTCGCCCTGAATGTAGCTGCCATTGAGGTCATCGATCCCTGAAACAGTGATCAATGGCGCAAACTGCTGGCTGACACCGGGAATTGCAAGCGCCGCTCCAAGCTTGTTTCCCGCGCCGATTCCGTAGTCAAGAAATTCCCGCCATGTATAGGTGAGGCGGAGTTCGTTGATAAGCGTCGGCCGGAAATTATGAGTCCATGTCGTCGACCCGCTGTATTCATTGTCCTTGTAGAAGTCAGCGTAGTTGTCCATCAGACTGGGAAAGATTGAGGCCGTTAGATAGTGATCCCGCTGGCCAATAAAGCGCGCGAAAATGCGGTCGTTATCGTTGAAAATGTGATCGATACGGAAAACGTAGTCGTCCACTCCGACCGTTGTCGGATCGCTCGCCCGGAACAGATTGGTGCCTAGAATATTGGGCGCGGGATAGTACGATACCAGCTGAGCGCCAATGGGATCGAAACGGTTCTTTGGAATGATGTTCCCGGGAAACGGTAAGCCGGTGAGCGGATCGTAAATGGTCGGATCGGCGCTGAAATTCCCTGAGGCCTCCGCCAAAGTGGGGACCTGATTGGTTTCGGTGACCGATGAAACCTGACGCCGGCCCTCATAATTGAAGAAAAAGTGAGTCTTATCCTTCCTGATCGGCCCTCCGATGGTTGCGCCGAACAAGTTGTAGTGGAGCGGAGGGTTTGTTGTAGAGAAGTAAGGAACGGCGGCAAGGTTGGATTCCCGATAGTACTCGTAGGCGGATCCGTGGAATTGATTCGTGCCCGACTTCGTTGTCCACTGCACCACCGCCCCTCCCGTGCGGCCAAGTTCGGGTGCATAGTTGCTCTGGGCCACGGTGAATTCCTGGAGTGACTCCACCGGAGGGTCGATAATCAGGCTCGGAGTACCGATCAGCAGGTTGACTGCCGTCCCTCCGTCGATCAGGTAATTCGCGTTATCGCCCCGTCCACCAGCGGTTGAGAATGTAACGTTCTCTCCTGAACCCGTTTGCACCACGAATCCGTTGAGCCCCTGAAGCTGGGCCGAACGACGGTCCAACAAGGGCATGTCCGTGATCGTCTGGTTCTCCACCACGTGGGAGATCGCGGCGCTTTCGGTCTGCAGTAGCGCGACACTTGCGTCGACATCCACGCTCTGACTCACAGAACCGACCACGAGCGTCACATCCACGGTGCTGATACTTGCGGTCTCGACGACGATTCCGGTCTGGATCTGCGACTGAAATCCTTCCTTCGCCACCTTGAGGTCGTAGTGGCCTGGAAGCAGGGTTGGAAACGAGTAATACCCTTCGTCGGTCGAAACCGCCTCTCGATGGTCGCCCGTCTCGGTGCGGGTCAGCGTGACTTGAGCTCCTGAGACCGCCGCTTTGCTCGCGTCTCGAATTTGCCCGGAAACCTGCGAATCCTGCGCATACGTGGCGATGCCCGTCACCGCCAGCAATATCGACCCGAAAATACGCCCCAATTTCCTCATAACGATCCTTTTCGATCTGAAATTACCGCACCAAATGACTTCAGAATCCCGAACAAATGCAGATACGGATCGGCGATGGGTTGCCGGTGATTCTGCTTTGGATTCGGGCAAGTGTTGCGTTCGTCGTTCAACAACAGGGTCGGAAGTCCGACGAACAGAGACAAGCCGCACATTGCGTGCCACGGCGATCAGTGCTGCCTGATTGGGGGAGGAACGCTTTGTTGATCGCCGATGACATTAGGCCCCGCGGTTAATCGACATCGACCATACCCAACCATGTCTATCATGTCAAGTGGAATAGTAGACTTTATAGGTTAAATTTTGATGAATGTGATCGAATTCTCGAATGCTATAGAGAACGTCCCAGATTATCGGCGTGGCGGGCCCAGGCTCAAACTACGGTGCGATCGCCGGGGGAATAGCGGCGGCGAGAATTCTCTTGACCGGTTCATCGCGGGGGTCGCGAGGCGCCTCCCGCAAAAACGTTGCAAACTCGAGCCTAGCTTCCTGACTACGCCCAAGCCGCATCTCCACCTCGCCACGGACTAGGTGGACATCGGCAAAATCAATATTCATTAAGTCCAGCTCCCGCAAGGCCGCAGTCCATTGTCCATCGCCATAGAGAGCCTTCGCCACTTCAAGATGCGCCTGCCATAGGTCCGGCTGGATTCGGAGTGCCTGCCTGGCTTGGGTTGCAGCCAGCCCGAAAGCTCCGCGAGAATTCTGTGCGGTAGCCAGGGCGAGAAACGCATTCGCGTCGTTCGGGTCGAGCTCTGTAGCGTGGGCAGAATCGGACTTGGCCCCCTCGACATCACCCGAGGCAAGTTCGATAAGTGCTCGCATAGTAAAGGCCTGCGCACATTCGGGATCTTTCTGCAGTGCGCGTTCTACCTCTTTCCTGGCCGCGGAAAGATCGAGTCTGCTGAAATCCTCCCCGGCTTTGACTAAGTGAGCGCGGACCTTGGCGGGCAGGCGGATTTGTTCCACGGAAATAGCATATCTCGGAGATGGAGCGGCAGGATTTCCTAACTGGCCGAGAGCGCAAGGACTCAGAGCCAAAAGCGCAATCAGGGAATAGAAGAGCGAATAAACCCGATAAAGTTTATTGGTTTTGTGGGGTGAAAGATAAGTAAGAGAGTAGGGCGTGTCGCAACTGCGGCTATAACGGGCGCGGCCCGTCTGCACGGCGCTCCCTCAACAAAGGGTGACTATACATGCTCATGCCTTGTCGACCCCAAATCTGCAGGTAAGCATACTCTACGGAGTACTCGGTTCGCTACAGAATTCCGGGGGCGGATGTAAGGGCAGAATGCGAAGAACGGACTTGCGCTTTCTTGCCGATCGTGGAGCATTTGAATTGGACGATGACAACCGACTGTGCGGCATAAAATGACAGGCTCGAGCGGCTTCAGTCTTGCATCGTTAAGACCACGCGGAATTGTGCCTTTCCGCTCATCATGCGCCCATAAGCATCGGCCGCCTTCTCGAGCGGATAGGTTTCAATCATCGGCCGGACACCACTCAATTCGGAGAAGCGCAGCGTGTCCTCGGAGTCGGCGGGTGTTCCCGAAGCCCAGCCCTGAATAGTTTTGCTTCCGTTAATGAGTTGCAGTGGCGTGACTTCAATCGGGTCGAAGGATGCGCCCACGACCATCAGCTCTCCATTCGGTCCGAGGCCGTCGATTAATTCCGACATTGCCTTCGAGTTGGGCGCCGTCGCCAGAATGACCTGTGCGCCGCCTAGCTTTTGCAATTCCTCCGCTGCTTTGGTTGCCGTGCTGTCGATGTAGACCTGCGCTCCCAATTTCTTTGCCAGTGCTGCTTCTTGAGATCCACGCGCAATGGCTGCGACCTTATATCCAAACTTGTTGGCAAACTGAATCGCGAGATGACCGAGTCCGCCGACGCCGAGAACTGCTACCAGATCACCCGGGAGAGCGCGGCTATGCCGAAGTGCATTGTAGGTAGTAATTCCAGCGCAGAGCAACGGCGCCGCGTCCACGTCGCTCAGACCTTCCGGGATGGCGGCGAGAGCTTCAATTGGAGCGATCATGTACTCCTGGTAACCACCGTCGTAGTTAATGCCGCAGACCTTCAGGTTCCGGCAATTGCGAAAATCGCCGCGCCGGCACTCGCGGCAGGTATTGTCCTGACCGCCATGCCAACCCACGCCAACGCGCTGCCCTTTCTTCCACGAAGAAACGCCTTCGCCTACCGCGTCGATCACGCCGGCGACTTCATGACCTGGAACCCGCGGATACTCGATTCCCGGCCACAGGCCCTCGACCGTGAGAACATCGCTATGGCAAACGCCACATGCCTGTACTTTGATCCGTACATGTCCTGCGCCTGGCTCGGGAATCTCACGCTCCACAAGCTGAAAACCTGCTCCCGGCCTGGTGATCTGCATGACCTTCATGGTTGCAACTTCGGGTACTGGAGCTCTCATGGTTGCCATAAATCCCCCGATGAATTCTTACAGCGGATTGGAAGTTGGTTTGGAATTTCTGGTTCGCGTGGAAACGTTCGGCTGACAGCGCCGCACAGAGACCGATCTAATTGATGCTACTCACTTGAGCGAAGCTTCCAAAAAAGTGCAAGGAAACATCGCTCGCCGCATTCGCGCGAATCGGTCCCGGAGTCCGCCCTCCCGGAAGCCGGGATTAATGATCGAGACAACTTCTACCGAAATCAAAGGACTTTCGCCCGCCCAGCGTGTATTTTGGAGGAAGCCACGTCGATTCATAGGCGATGAAAAAACTCAAATTCCTCATCTCTCTTCACACCAGCGATAACGATTTTCAGAGGGCCCAGGCGTTGTCGGCACAACAAGCCGCACAGAGATTCGGAGTCGACACGGAAATCAGCTTCGCGAATAACGATGCCGTTGATCAAAGCACACAGCTTCTCAAAGCCATCCAGGACCGCGCCGAGTCTCGACCCGATGGGATTGTGCTGGAACCTGTAAGTGGCACGGCGCTTCCTCAGGTGGCGAAGGCTGCCAGTGCGGTCGGTATCGGCTGGGCCGTCTTGAATCGGAGCCCGGAATACGTGCTGGAGCTGCATAAAGCCGCGACGGTGCCCATCTTTACGGTCAGTTCCGACCATACTGAAATCGGCCATATACAAGGAAAACAATTCGCCGCTCTACTTCCGCAAGGAGGCGCGGTCCTTTATGTGGAAGGGCCTTCGCACAGTTCTTCGGCCCAGAAACGTACAGCGGGGATGCTCCAGACGAAGCCCCAGAACGTTCAACTGACGATGCTGAAGGGAAATTGGACCGAGGAAAGTGCCGAAAGGGCCGTATCCTCCTGGCTGAAGCTCGCCACTGCGCAACGTTCCGCCATTGATCTGGTCGCAGCACAAGATGATTCCATGGCCAGGGGTGCGCGCAGGGCCTTCCAGGCGCTCCCAAATGAAGAAGAGCGAAAGCGGTGGCTCTGCTTGCCATTCACCGGATGTGACGGTCAGCCGACGACGGGACAGGAATGGGTCCGCCAAGGATGGCTGTCCGCGACAGTTTATGTGCCGCCCCTCGCCGGACAGGCGATTGAAATTCTGGTGAAAGCGATCCGGCAGGGAAGCCAACCGCCAGTCCATACGTTGACGGAATCATATTCCATCCCGCCTCTGGACAAATTAGCAGCGCGAAAAACCTGATTGTTCCTCGACGCTTCGCTCGTGACTTGGGGGAATTCGTCCGGTTTCGCGGCTTGTTTCTCCCGCTTAGCATCCAGCCTTGGAAGATCATCGCTGACTTGTCTCTTGATACAATCCCCGTCGAGGGGGGATACATGGCTAACTTGGTTGAAATTGTTCGGGAACTGCAGAAAGAGCGGGATCAGGCTGCAAGCACCGTCGATCGCATCGATGCTGCACTCGCTGCACTCAACAACGGTTCGCTCGCAATTGCGACGCGAACTCGAAACAGACTGTCAGTTGCGGCCAGGGCGAGGATTGCAGCCGCGCAGAGAGCGCGGTGGGCAAAGGTACGGGCAAGTGGCGGGCAAAAGCCAAAAATCGTCAGCATGCCGAAAAAGAGAATAATGTCGGTGGCCGCTCGAAAGAAGATTGCCGCAGCCCAAAAGCTGCGATGGGCGAAGATCAAAGCGGCGCAAAAGAAGTCGGCTTAAGACTGAGATCCGTCAGGCTTTAAGTTCGCTGATTGCCGCGGTCGATGTGCGCTTATGTGGGAGACGTGAGTCCAAACGCCGAGAAACTCATCGCGGGCAAAACGGGGGAGAGACGTGTAAGTATTGTTTCACCTTAATGCTTCCACCACTTTTCCAGAGGCGATCAACGCCGCGATTCGCGCGAAATCACCATACATAATGCGGTCTTTGTCGACCGTCGGGCAGACTGACCGGATTGACGCGTGCGCCGCTTGTCCTCGCCTGGAAGTTTTCAATGGCGCAAGAAAATCAAGCGCCTGGGCAACTGCCATGGCCTCGATCGCGAGGACGTGGCGCGTGTTTTCCACCACGCGCTTCAACTTGTTCGCCGCCGTCATCCCCATGGAAACGTAGTCTTCTTTGTTGCCAGAGGTCGTGATCGAGTCGACGGACGCAGGATGCGCCAGCACTTTGTTTTCGCTGGCCAGGGCGGCCGCCGCCACCTGCGCCATCATGAAACCGGAGTTTAACCCCGCGCCCTGCGCCAGAAACGGCGGCAAGCCCTCGCTGAGTGCGGGATTAACCAGGCGCTCAATGCGGCGCTCGCTGATTCCGGTGAGAGCGCCGAGGGCGATCGCGAGAAAATCCAACGCGAAGGCGAGCGGTTCGCCGTGAAAGTTTCCTCCGGAGATCACATCGCCGGAAACGGCCGAACCTTGCCGCGCCATCGAAGCGGTTGACCCATTACGACTCGGGCCACTGACAAAAACCAGGGGATTATCGACGGCCGAATTGGCCTCGACCTCAAAAACCTCGCGGCAGTGCGCCAGGGTATCGCGGACCGCGCCGTGCACTTGCGGAATACAACGCAAGGAATAAGCATCCTGCACGCGGCCGCAAGTGCGATGCGACTCGCGAATCTCGCTGCCCTCCAGCATCTTGCGCAGGTTCGCCGCGCTTTGCATCTGTCCGCTGTGCGGGCGCGCCCGGTGAATTCGCTCGTCGAAGGCGGCATCGGTTCCCTTCAATGCATCGCAACTTAGGCCGCCTAGCACGTCTGCGGAATCGACCAGAGTCTCCGCCGCCAGCAGCGCCAGCGTGCCCACGGCCAACATGGCTTGCGTGCCATTGATCAGCGAGATGGACTCTTTCGCTTCCAAAATCAGCGCTTTGATTTGTGCACGCTTTAACGCATCTCCCGCCGCGATCCGCGCGCCATTCGGTTCCAGGCATTCGCCCTCTCCGATTATTGCCAACGCGAGATGCGCCAGAGGCGCCAGATCGCCGCTCGCGCCCACGCTGCCCTGCGAGGGAACGAAAGGAGTGACGCCCCGATTCAACATCTCGCATAACATGTCGATGACCGCGGCGCGCACGCCGGAATAGCCTTTAGCGAGGGAGTTGGCGCGCAGCAACATCATGGCGCGGACTTCCGGCGCGGCAAGCGGTTCGCCGATTCCGACAGAGTGAGAACGCACCAGATTG
>JASHNX010000135.1 GCA_030041415.1 Candidatus Sulfotelmatobacter sp. | reverse complement strand
GCGCGCGAGTGCGCCCGCGGAGGTAAGCGCGTGCTCCTGATTGAACAGAATGATTTTGCGTCGGGAGTCACCAGCCGTTCGACACGCATCATTCACGGCGGACTGCGCTATCTCGAGCACGGCGAAATCGGGCTGGTTCGGGAGTCCCTGCGCGAACGCGAGAGTTTATTGCGCGAGCGCTCGCACCTGGTTCACCCAATGCACTTTCTCTTGCTGCTCAACGAGACAAGCCAGCGCAGCGCATTGAAAGTCCGGGCGGGATTGTGGCTCTACGAGCGCCTGGCAGGAAAACACGGGCACCACAGAGCCGGAGAAATGGAACTCAAGCAACTGGAGCGGATTCTGGATGCGGGCCATCGCTGGTCATTTTTCGATTATGAAGATGCGCAATGCGAATTTCCGGAGCGACTGGTTGCGGAGTGGCTGACCGACGCGATCAGTGCAGGAGCGGTTGTACGCAATCATGCGGAGGCGCTCGCAGTCGATGTAGCCCATGGCCGCGTGCATGGTGTACTGGTGCGCGACCACATCAGCGGGCGTGATGAGCGCGTGGATGCAAGCTGGGTCATCAACTGTGCCGGGCCCTGGGCAGACCGGGTGTGCCAGCGTTCTTCGATTCGCACGTCCAAGCCTATGCTGGGCGGAGTGCGCGGTTCGCACATCGTTCTGCCAAGGTTTCCCGGCTCGCCGATTGCGGCGGTGTATGCGGAAGGCGAGGATGGCCGTCCCATATTCGTGATTCCATGGAACGATCAGATCCTGGCCGGAACCACCGAAGTGGCCGACACGGGCGATCCCGCAAGAGCTGTTCCATCGGCCGATGAAATCGCTTATCTAGTGCGCACGGTCGCACAACTGTTTCCCAAGGCAAAGATTTCGGCACAGAACGTGAAGCACGCATTCGCGGGAATACGTCCACTGCCCTACACCTCGGATAAGAATCCATCCAATGTCACCAGAAAACATATTCTTCACGATCACGCCGATGATGGGGCCGCACGGATGATTTCTGCTATCGGCGGCAAGCTCACAACAGCCTCGACGCTGGCTAGGGAGTGCGCTGCGAAAATAGGGATAAGAGTGAGTGAGGCGGGCACAGTCGCCGTTGGTCCTGGGCACGCGCTCGATCCCCTGCTGGATGATGCCGTTCTTGAAATCGCACGGATCGGAGCGGTGAGCGAAGAAACGGCTCGCGGCATGATCGAGTGGCACGGCAAGCGTGCTGCAGATATTGCACGCATGGCCCTGGTGAGCCCCGAGTTGCGAGCGCCGATCTGCCCGCATACTTCGCATGTGATCGCAGAAGTGGTCGAGGCCTGCCGCCGCGAGTGCGCCGTGACTTTGGGCGACGTGCTTTTGCGCCGTGTGCCGGTTGCGATGGGACCGTGCTGGTCGGAATCGTGCAGCCGCGAAGTTGCCCTGCGAATTGGTGCGGTTATGGGCTGGAAAGAGCAGACGATAGGGGCCAACCTGGAATCGTTTGAAACCGAGAGATCGGCGTTCTTGAGGCCGGTCGGCAGAACTACTGCGGCATTCGAAGCGGCGGCGGACTGATATTTCTCCTTCCTGCAAATCTTGCATGAAATCATTTACCACTTTTTCTGCCCGTCACTTGCGGGTGGACGTCCTCCCCCCGAATCACGCTTACCAACTGTTTAGGACTGTCTGAGACTATGCCATCGACCCCGAGTCGCGAGCATCGTCTCATATCGGCGCCAAGATTTACCGTCCAAACGAAAATTTTTCGTCCGGCCGCTTTGATCTCGGCTGCAAGCTTGGGACGGGCGAGCTTATGCTGCAGGATCATGTATTCGGCTGAGAGATCGAGCCAGTGGATGAGCTGAGATTGCTTTTCGCAGATGAGGCCAAGCGGAATCGCCGCATCCAGGCTATGCACCTTCCTCAGAACTCCAGGGATAAACGAGGAAACCACGAAGCCGCGAGCCGGAGTGATGTCATGAAGCAGATCCGCAGTGATCTTCTCCATCCCGGGCACCTTCAATTCGACATCGAGAAAGGCTGTCTTCTGATAACGAATTAGAACTTCGCGCAATGAGGGCAGGAGCAACTGCTGTGCTGAGCACTTCGCGATTTCCAAGTCACAGGTCCTGGGATCGTGACATACGACGGCCTGGCGATCCGCCGTCAGCCGAACATCGAACTCGAATCCGTCGCAGCCCTGGGCAAGCGCCAGATCGAAGGAGGCAATCGTGTTTTCCGGGATAGACTTCTCGGCGCGTGCGCCGCGGTGGCCGAGAAGCATTGGGCGAACCGGCATGCGTTCGATTCTACGCGGACACGAACCGGAGCTTCAGGTCAGAATCTAGTCGAGATCGAAATCGCGGATGGGCTTGCCTGTGTCAGGAGTTTCTTTGGCTTTCTTCAAGGCCTCCTGAAACTTCTTTTCCAGAAGTTCGGAGGCATGCTTCTGGGCTTCGACCGATTGCCGGAAGATGGATTCACGGCGGCTATCCTGCTCTTTCATGGCGCGGGCGGCTTCTTCCATGTCGCCGAACATTCTCGGCTTCACGGCCGCAGTGTGAGCGATCACTGCGGCGGTAGCGGTATCGACCTTTAGCAGCGCGCCGCAACAGGGACAAGTAACTTCAATGGTGGCCGGTTTGGCCGCAGAACTCTTAGCCATTGAGCGAATCATACCGCAAAACGGGATTGGGCGGTTGCTTCAGCCCCCGAGCTTGATGGGGAAAATGTGAAATACGTTGAGCAGTTCCCAACCCAGAAGAAACATAGAGAGCACGACTACTAGCACTGCCATCATTTCTCCGAAGGTCAGGCCCCGGCGGTTGGGTTCGAAACGCCGCGCTGCCAGACTCAGAATATTGAGAGTGGCGAAGCCAAAAACCACTGCCCACAAAATGTTATATACATCATCGCGCGCGCCGGAACGGCGGAAAAACACGAGCGTGGCGGCCAACACGGACGGCAGGCCAAATCCCTTGGTGAGCGACATCGTGCCGGGCAAAGCTTTCCTCATCACGTTCTCGCACACCAAGCTTCGGCCAGCGAAACCCTGGCGAATTAACAGCGCAGGAAGATTCATAGCACGTCCGAAACCATAGGAGGCCAGCCCAACTCTGCCTCAAGTAACTGGCATCTTACCTTTTTTTCGAGCCGCAGGTCACTTCATTGGCTGCGGCGGCGCGCAATCTACCGACTCGCAAACCATTTAGCACTGAATCTGCACTTCTTGTTGGGTAAGATACAACAATGAAATCGAGGCGATTTATTTTCTTCGATGTCGGTAATACTCTTCTTTTTCCGAACCGGGCACGGATCATGTCCCCGATTGCGAGCGAGCGGCACCTCAATCTCGACGAATGGCAAGCGCTGGAGAGAAAAACGAAAGTGGAGTTTGATCGGAGCATGCGGGATGGCCATATCGATCATGGGTTCTGGTGGATCTTTCACACCTATCTACTTGAACAATTGGAGGAAAGCTTCTCTCTTCGCGATGAACTGGTAGCCAATACACGAAACTCAGCCAACTGGGACCAGACTCTTCCGGGAACACGCGAAACTCTCGAACGCTTTGCCAAGAAATTTCGTGTGGCCGTAATCTCGAATTCCGATGGCGGCATTAATCGTGTTCTTTCCCGCTGTGGTATCGCCGAATGCTTTGAGAGCATCACCGACTCGGGAAACATTGGGGTGGAAAAACCGCACCGGGAAATATTCGAAACGGCACTCAGGTTGATGAACGCAGAGCCTGACGAAAGCCTGTATGTGGGGGACGTTTACTCGGTCGACTACTCAGGCGCGCGCAACGCCGGTATGGAAGCGGTTCTATTCGACGTTGCTGGCGCCTACCGCGAGAGTGATGCGCCGCGAGTGGAGTCGCTCGAGCAACTTGAAAGCTGGCTCGATCGATAGCCGGTTGTCATACAATCTTTTCCATCATGTTCGATTCGACTCGCATCTTGTTGTTTCTGACGGCAGCGGTACTGCTCGCTGTCGCGCCCGGCCCGGGAATGCTTTATGTGCTGGCGAGAAGTCTTGCCGGTGGGAAACGCGAAGGAGTGCTTTCCGCCCTGGGCACGTTTCTCGGGGGCATGGTTCATGTGCTGGGCGCCGCGCTGGGAGTTTCTGTCATCCTGGCGCGATCGGCAACTGCATTTTCGGTCGTGAAATATGCCGGCGCGGCCTATTTGTGTTTTCTGGGCATAAGGATGATTCTCGACGCAAGAAAACAAGAATCATTCTTCGAAGAAGATTCCTATGCCGATAAGACAGCCGCCCGAAATCCGCTTTGGCAAGGAATTGCGACGGAAGTGCTCAATCCTAAGACCGCTCTGTTTTTTCTCTCCTTCATTCCGCAATTTGTAAACCGGGAAAGCGGGAATGTGTTTTTTCAATTCGTGATGCTTGGAACCTTTTCTGTGGTTCTAAATACTTCTGCCGATTTGATCGTGATTTCATTGGCGGGACCACTGGGAAAAAAGATTCGATCTTCAGCTGTGTTCAGGCGGAGACAGAGAACTCTGACCGGCGCGATCATGATCGGCCTGGGAACCTATCTCGCTGCGAGCGAGAGCCACTGACAACGGGGCAACTACCACGCCACGCCTTGTACAACTAAAGCTCCAAGATCTGGTGGTCGTGGCAGTCCGTGTGCATCGCGTCGTAAATCATTTGCAGCAATTCCATGCCGTGGCGCGCAAGGAAATAGATTCCCGCGATGCCTCGTTCCTGCAGAGCGCCCTCGGGGTAAAGGGCTTCGCTCATTGCTTGCGCGTGACGGCCGACCACCTCGCTGCGACGTAACTCCGCCGCCGATGCGAGTTGGCGAAGCCGATCGAGCTGGTAGCTGATCTTCGATTCCGCCGTCTGGCTTGCCCCTACCAGGGTTGCATCGAGCGACTCCAACGATTTGCGTAGCCGGGCGAGCGATGTCTGCACGGACTGCTGGGCGCCATCGAATGCCCCCTGCACATTTTCAGGTAAAGCGCGCCCGGCCAGTTTCTGGCGAAGAGCACCAGCGTCACAGAAAGTATCGGGCACGCTAATGTCATATTGATGCAACCAGCGCTGAACCTTCGGCTCGACAATGGTCGCAGAGAAGCGCGGCACAATCGGAGTCACGCGTCCCAAAAGCATGTCGTAGACCACTCCGGCCTGTGCAAAATAAGCTGCCTCGGCGGCACCGCCGGTATAAGCCAGCGTAGGCAGCAAATAATCCTGCACCACCGGCCGCAACAGGACGTTTGGACTGAAATCTTCCGGGCGTTCGTCAACGCGACGCAGCAGTTCAGCACCGGCAATCTTCCCAGCGGCATTTTCACTGCCGATAATAAATTCCGCAGCTTCGCCTTGACCTGGTCCGCGGGCGTGACGATGAATCGGCGTGCGCGCGCCATCACGCATGGTGAAAAGCAATACCGAAGACGGCGTCACCTTTACCTGCTGGGAATAGCCCGCCTTTTCGAGCGCTTCTCCGCGTGCAAGCAGGGCGGAGTTAAGTTCCGTCGCCCGTTCGATCGCTGCGCGATAGATAGGAGCAGCCACTCGATGCAGCTCAGGATCGGATGCATCGAGAAGAATAACGCCTTGCCCTGCGAACAGTCGCGCAAACAAGCGCGCAAACGCGGTGCCAAGAGATTCTCCTGGGCGGTAAGCTTCGCGCAAGAATTGCGTGACTTCCGAATCTCCGAGCAGCGCGGCTGCTTCGTCAACTACGGGTTGAATCTCATCTCCCAGACGCACTTCGCTCACTGGCGCACCGGCGAGGCTGTGACTCGCAGTGGTTAGGGTGCGACGGATCCCATCCGCACCGGGCATCGCAACATGATTCACTTCGGCGAGATCGTGATCGGAGGTAGCCAGCCAGAAAATCGGGACGCTATCGATTCCGGCGGCGGTGACTTCTCCCGCCAACTTCACTGCGCTCAACGCCTTGTATAGCGAGAAGACGGGCCCGCCAAACAAGCCGACCTGTTGACCAGTGACGATAGCTGCGGCGCCGTTGCGCAAGCGGTCGATGTTTTTTAGCGTCTGTGGCGATGCATTCCATGAGGTGTTTTGCCGCTCCAGGACTCGGCTGACTCGTTGGCGCCGGGCAGCGTCATACCGCAGAGCGGAAGCTTGCTCCGCCATCCATTCTTTTAAATAAGGGGAATGCGGATAGAAGGGCCGCACGCTCGAAGAATATGCGAGGAAATCGCTGAAGAGCCGCGCAGTGTGTGGGATCTGGCTGAACGGCAAACACTGTGCCTTCACCGCCGTATCTCCTGACATCGCCGGCATCTACAGTTTTCGACGGATGAGAGCATGGGTAGTCAACGTCCTTGTGCCTCAATAATGTTAATGTTCTTCAATAATCTTATGCTACGGTCGCGTCACATGGTGTACGACGTAATTG
This sequence comes from Candidatus Sulfotelmatobacter sp., assembly GCA_030041415.1. Taxonomy (GTDB): domain Bacteria; phylum Acidobacteriota; class Terriglobia; order Terriglobales; family Acidobacteriaceae; genus Sulfotelmatobacter. The sequence goes on along the minus strand of JASHNX010000135.1, from coordinate 18,320 downwards.
AGATGCCGCAAACAGCCGTGCGATGCAGATAAAAGGAGCAACAAGACTTAGAAGAAGACGCTTGTCGCGCCCGAGTGATTTCGTTGGCCGCCGACCAGCCAAAACTTCGGTTAAATTCGGAGAAGAAACGGCAAACCGAAGCTCGTGACCACACTGCGCGACACCGTACCGTCGCGCAAGATCAAACCATAAATCCGATGGGGCGCATCGAAATTATTTGTTAATCGTAATTTGACGAATCACCGAAGGTTCATCTAGCATCGAATTTTCCATGTCAGATTTCAGCAATTTCCGGCGGGAGAGTAATTGCGCTTGTTGTTGTTGTGCGCAAGTGTGCTCTGGCGCTGGTAAATTGCTGACTTAAGACTCATATAATCGGCATTTTAAAACCCACCGCCAGAATCAACTGGCGGTGGGTTTTTCTTTTGGCGGCTGTTTATGACAACAGAGACCAAAGCGCAGAAAACGGAGCGCCTGAAGCGCGCCATGAACCCCTGGGACGGGCTGGCCGAGATTCGGCGTTTCTCCCGCGAAGGCTTCAACTCGATTCCGCCTGAATGGATTGGCACTTACTTCCGCTGGTGGGGAGTTTATACGCAGGGCGATGGAGCCGGCGTTCTTGGAGGACATGACGGGCAAGGCAAGGCCTTGCCATTTTTCATGCTGCGTATCCGAATTCCCAACGGGTTCTTGCGATCCGAACAGCTGCGAACCATCGCCGATCTTGCGCGCAACTATGCCCGCGGGACGGCCGATCTGACGGTAAGACAAAACGTTCAACTGCACTGGATCACCATCGAAGACCTCCCCGACGTGCTGGAACAACTCTGGAAAGTTGATCTCAATACGATCGGTGCCTGCGGTGACGTGACCCGCAATATAACCGGTTGCCCGGTTTCCGGCGTGGACGCAGGCGAACTCTGCGATGCCTCTTCCCTGGCGCTGGAAATCGATCGAATGCTGGCGGGCAATGCCGAGTTTTACAACCTGCCGCGCAAGTTCAAGATTTCGATCACCGGCTGCCGCGTATGGTGCCCATATCCCGAGATCAACGATGTGGGGTTGACGGCGATCGAACGATTCGTTCATGGGGAATCGGAGATTGGTTTTTCATTGCGTGTTGGCGGAGGCCTTTCAACCGAGCCGCATCTCGGCGCGCGGCTGAATGCTTTTGTCCGCCGGAATCAGGTGCTGCCAGTGGTCCGAGGAATTGCCGAATTATTTCGCGAGGCCGATCAGTTGCGAGAACATCGCGAGCGAGCACGGCTGAAATTTCTGTTCTTGCGCCATGGTTGGAGCGCCGAGGATTTTCAAAACGAGTTAGAAAGGCGAATCGGGTTTCATCTCGATCCTGCCGAACCCGAAGATCCGCCCGCCGATGTCTATCGCGACCATGTTGGCATTCATGCACAGAAGCAGCCTGGTTATTGCTATGTGGGATCGGCGGTGCTGCGGGGCCGTATCACGCCCAAGCAAATGTCTGCCGCCGCCGACCTTGCGGAGCGCTTTGCCAACGGCGAACTGCGCACTACCAACATGCAGAACCTGCTCATCGCGAACGTTCCGAGTCTATGCGCTGAGGAACTGGCAAAGGAATTGGGAGCGATCGGCCTGCCGGTAGAAGGGTCGCCGTTTTTTCGCGGTGCCATTGCCTGCAGCGGAAGCGAATTCTGCAAGCTAGCCATCACCGAGACAAAATCGTTTTCTCGCTGGCTGGTCGAGGAATTGGAAGAACGTCTGCCTGGTTTCGATCAACACCTGAAACTGCATGTTACCGGATGCCCCAACAGTTGCGGCCAACACTGGATTGCCGACATCGGCATTGAAGGCAAGAAGCTGAAAGTGAACGGGCAAATGCAGGACGCGTATTACTTCTGCCTCGGCGGAGCACTTGGCGGCGACCAATCGATCGCTCGCCCGGTGGGATATCGCTGCCTTGCTACAGAGGTTCCTGAGGCAATTGAAAGACTTTTGAGGACATATCTCGCCGATCGCGGGACAGGTGAAAATCTGCGACAGTTTTTTGCCCGCCACAGCGATACAGAGTTGCGCGACTCTCTCGCCGGACGAGCATTTGATCCGGTCGCTCGCGATCTACCGGAGGGACAGGCTCCGAGCGCGGTGGAAGGTTGAAATGGAGATGAGGCCATGAGCCACTTGTTTCCAATGTTTCTAAAACTCGAGGGCAAGCGTTGCCTGGTGATCGGAGCCGGGAAAGTGGGCGAACCGAAAATCGCCGCCCTGGTTGACACCGGGGCGCGCATAAGTGTGGTTGCGCTGGAAGCCTCTGAAAGGGTGCGCGAGTTGGCAAAAAAAGGAAAGCTCGTACTCGAAATGCGGGCATTTGTTCCATCCGATCTCGACAGAGTCTTTCTGGCGGTGGTGGCCACAACCTCGAGCGTGCTGAACCGCGAGATTTATGAAGAAGCGCAACGGCGCGGAGTGCTGTGCAACGTAGTGGACGTTCCGGAACTATGTGATTTTTATTATCCGGCCGTCGTGCGTAGAGGGGATCTTCAGATTGCGGTTTCGACCAACGGACAGAGTCCCTCGCTCGCGCAGAAGATCAGGCAACAACTGGAACGACAATTTGGTCCCGGATATGAGCGATGGGTTGCGGAGTTAGGAGCGACGCGAAGGCGCGTGTTGGCGAGCGATCTTGCCCCCCAGCGAAAGCGCGAATTGTTGTTGTCGCTGGCCAGCACCGAGGCATTCGAAGCCGCAGTTGCCGAAAAATCCGGGCAACAGCTTCCGATGAAAATCGCCGCGGCGACAGGAGAATGACGGCAATGAACGGCAAAGTGTATCTAGTGGGCGCCGGTCCGGGCGATCCAGAATTGCTAACCCTAAGGGCTCTGCGGCTGCTGCAGACTGCGGACGTCGTGCTTCACGACGATCTGGTTGCGCCTGAAATTCTTGCGTTGGTCGCGCCCACGGCGCGAGTCGAGAACGTGGGCAAACGCTGCGGGGCAAAAACGGTGCGACAGGAGGAAATCAATTTTCTCCTTGTGACATTGGCCGAATCCGGCCTTCAGGTTGTGCGGCTGAAGAGCGGCGATCCAATGATCTTCGGGCGTGCGGGTGAAGAGATAGGCGCACTCAGGCGCGCCAACATCTCGTTCGAAGTTGTTCCGGGAATTACTTCGGCTCTCGGAGCCGCGGCCGCAGTTGGCATTCCGCTCACAGATCGACGCGCCTCTTCAACTCTGGTGCTAACAGCCGGGCATCGAGCCAGCAGAACGGCTGATGCGCAATGGAGCCAGTCCGCCGCAACGGGATCAACTGTTGTGGTCTACATGCCCGGACAGGATTACGCTGGAATGGCGGCAAGGCTTAAGAACTCTGGCATATCCGGGGAAACACCGTGCGTCATTGTTTCCCGAGCCACCACTCCTCACCAACAGGCTCACTACACCACGATATCGAATCTAGCGGACTCACCAAAACTGGCGGCACCGACGCTGCTGATAGTCGGCGAGGTCGTGAAATTCGCACAGCACACACAGAATCCAGAAACAACTTTGCCCGCCCTGGTGAGGCGTGTTTGGCGAGAAACGGAGCGGCTGCCATGAAAGAGGGTGTCGGTAGAAAAGAAGCAGTCAACATCCGAGAAGAGATTCCTGCATTGAGGACCGCGGCCGAGGGCTGGAGCCCCACACAGGTTCTGCAATGGGCTTTCCAGACTTTTGGAGGTACCGTGGCCATCTCCTCCGCCTTTGGCGCCGAAGGGATGGTGCTCATCGATATCGCATTCCGCGTGCACGAGAATTTGCGTGTCTTCACTCTCGATACTGACTTTCTTTTTCCCGAGACCTACAGCCTGATGGATCGGGTCGAGCAGAAATATGGCATTACGATCGAACGTGTCTCCCCGCTGCTTTCGCCGGAGGAACAGGAGCGTGCTTTCGGGGCAGCGCTGTGGCGGCGTGATCCCGATCAATGCTGCAACGTCAGAAAGGTTGAGCCGCTCCGCCGCAAACTCGGCGAACTGCAGGCATGGATCACTAGTATCCGTCGCGATCAGACCCCGGCGCGAGCAAGCGCCGGCAAAATCGAGTGGGACGGAAAATTCGGGCTGGTAAAGATCAATCCTCTTGCGGACTGGAGTTCGAAACAGGTCTGGCAATATATTAGCGAGCACGATGTTCCTTACAATGCGCTGCACGATCGCAGCTATCCGAGCGTTGGTTGCACGCATTGCACGCGCGCCGTGGGTCCCGGGGAAAACTCGCGCGCTGGCCGCTGGGCGGGATATTCAAAGACGGAGTGTGGGCTGCATGAGATCGAGCCTGCGCCGGAAACGCAAGGCTAGTGGCCATTCAGTAACTTCTGCGTTTCGGGCGTGCTCGGGTTGTCGTTATTTTCTACCGTTGCGACTGCAATTTTCCTTGATTTTCGATAGACGTTGGCCACCGCCAGCGTCCACAACGGGACAAGATCGAGGCCGGGGACGAGCTTGCCAAGAACCGATGGCAGAAATTCCCAATGCCAGCCGAGAAGACGAACCAAGACAGCTCCGACCACAAAATCGAGGATATCGTCAACCGGTGACGCAGCACCTTCAACGAAAAGAGGAAATACGACGAGCTGTAGCGCGTCTGCAACCACGGCGAGCGCCATCGCTGTTCGAAAGCGTGCACCCGGTGAAATTGTGACGGTTTCGGAAGTCATGGCCGAATGAAGTTTCCCTCTTTAGATAGAGCGGTTTTTCCTCGAGTCCGCACCATTGCCGTCGGCCTTCACTTTGTGCCCCGCCTGGACATCTAGTTCGCGATGGAGAGGCGGAGCGAAACAGGTTATTGCCCGAACGTGCCTTCCTTGCGGGGCAACAAGGTTGCCCGCGAGGTAACGGCGAAATCTTTGCTCATGCCGCCGATCACGGCGGGACCGCACGGTGTGATCAGCACGCCACTGCCATCTCCCCGGGGATCATAGGTCTTATTGCTGATGATTTCCCATTTTTCACCGTGAACATCGTACTCGAACGTGAGCGATGAGACCTCGGCAGGCTTGCCGTCGTAGGCAGACCCTTTATAGTCGTGAGGCGTGGACGCGCCTCCGGAAAAATAAATCCTTTTGTAGCGGTCTGAGCCGCCGCTAGCGATTCCGAAGCGCGCGATCCCAGGATGCGGCGGCAATTTGCTCCATTCGATTTTTTCGGGATGTTTTTTCTCGATTTTGCCCAGCCAGCATTCATTCGATGCAACATAACGCGGTCCACCGGCCGGCCCTGCCTTTGCGCCATCCACTACGACAATTCGACCTTCGGCAATTCCCCCCGCTTGCCCAAACGCTGGCGTGCCGGGGAAGGGCGTTGCCTGATTCCACGTATCTTTATCGACATCGTAAACCTGAACATTGTTAACAGGTCCATTAGCGGAAAGTCCGCCGATCAGATAGACAAAACGGTCATGAACGCCAGCGAGCGCGCTGCCGACCGCAACCGGCAAGTCCCTGGCACGGGACCATTCGCGAATGCTTGCCTCGTAAACATTGACGTCGTCAACGGGACGCAGAACCCCCTGCTCATCCAGGACGAACCCGCCCATCAAAACGATTTCGCGGGCTTTCGCAGAAACGGCCGCGGCGTTGACTCGTCCCACAATGCCCGGAACGGGATGCCCCGAGTACCATTTGCCGGTGTTCAGGTGCATGACGTAAACCTTACTGGTCACGTCATCCCAGGTTTTGCGCGGGCCGATTCCCATCATTGAAAACAGGTCCAATCCTTCGCGGAGACTCGCAACCGCGTTTCCTGAAACTGCCACCGGCATGGGCGCCAGCGATCTTTCCTCAGCTCCGGGAACGGATGCGGCACAGGCGATCACCGCGAGGAGAATCAGCAGTTTTTTCATTTCAGGAGATACTAACGCACGACGAAGAAAAGGTGTTCGATTCCCGACCGAAACAATTTTTCCCCGACACACAAAGCTAGAACCAGGTCTTCCGTCGATATTCGCGATAAGCATCGCCGAAAGCGGCTTCCAGCACCTGCGCCTCGCGGTGAGCGCGCAAGGTCTGCATAATAATGATGAACACGACTAACAGCCATAGGCCAGGACGGTGCAGCACGAGTACCAGTCCCGCGACGAGCACCGAGCCGAACACGTAGATAGGATTGCGAATCTTCGAATAAACACCATGCGTCACTAACTGTCTTGCCTCGGCTCGGATGGCGAACGATCGTCCCAACTGATAGCGCGCCACGGCAATTCCCGTCATGCCAACCAAAGTAAGCGCCGTGCCGGCGCGGCGCTGCCAGTCCCAGTCTCCCGGCCGAAGAAACAATAGCCATAGCATCACCACGCCTGCGATGACTTGCGCGATCGTGATGGCATAAAACGGAACCTTCCGCATGAGCGCGACCCTCCACCTCCAGTTCCTGGATGTTCTGACCTACTCGATCAAGCCCTGGCGCGCCGCGTGGATAAAATCTGTATATGCGGGCTGCTTCCCGGCTGCGCGCATTTGGCTGGCAATTTGCCCCCGATGATACGCCGAATGCAGCAGAACGTGGGTCAGGATATTTTCGACGCTGCTCGCCCATTCTTCGCCTTTGCTGTTCTTGTAGCGAACGCTCTCCGAAAGTCGAGCGGGAAAAACCTGAGTGAGATATTCACGCCAGTGCGAGGCCATGTCTTCTATCTCGTGTTCACACCGCTCGATTGTGAAATCGGGCCACACCGGCAAGCTTTGTCGCTGCCCGTGGATGCGCTCAAGCCAGAGACGCTCCGCAGCGAGAATGTGCGCCAGCAGTTGAAGGGAGCGAAGCTCCGTTTTTCCATTATTAAGCGCACGTTGCACCTCACGGTTGGCCCAAACGTCATAAGTAAACTGCCGGCGAAAATGATCGAGCAACTCCATTGGGCGACGCCTTCCCGGCTACCATGGGGTAAGGTGGAAACGCTATGCCCACTCTAGTCGCCTTCAGGCCGGTCGGCAACCGTGCATTCATCTTCCGTTCACAATCAGCAATTAAGCTGCTGTGAGCTTCAAGGTGAGATATTCTGAACAAAAGAATTTGCCTGTCGACCCACAAAATATGCCACGTAAATCTGTACAGCGAAACGCTATCGAAGAACCCGTTGTCGCGGACCCATCTGACGTCATACCGGTTTCGATCCAGGGCGCCGGCAAAAAACCCACTCTTAAGCCTTCCGGGGCCCTCGACGATCTATCGCGTACTGCGCTCAAGGCGTTTCTGATCGCGCGCGACGCGGTTTTCAACATGCGGGACCTGCTCACGCAAAGCTCGCGCATGGCCTTTCTGGCGGTCAAGGAGTGCGAGCAGGAGCTCGACATTATCGAGCGCTACATTGACGACAAATTGCCCGCAGCCATCACCCGCGTCAATGAGACGCGCGCTCGCCAGCTGTTGACCAGCCTGAAGTGCACGACTGACCTGGAGCGAATCGGCGATCTGATGATGAGCGTGGCCATGCGGGTGCAGTCGCGAACAGAAAAAATGGCGGCGTTTGACGTACGGCAACTAGTGGAGATGTCCGGGATTTTGCGCGAGATGCTCGACCTGGTTTATCACGGCTTCCTTAATCTCGATCTCGCCGCCGCCCGCAAGGTGCTGCAGATGGATAAGGAAATCGACCGCATCTGCCACGCGCTTTTCCAAAAACATCTTACCGAACAGGCGATGCAGAATAACCCTTCGAGTTTCGACGTTCTGCTCATGGCTCAGGCTTTGGAACGCGCCGGCGATCACACGACCAATCTCGCCGAAGACCTTTACAGTCTGATTGAAGGGCGCAGTCTACGGCATCCACCAAAAAAACGTGCGGCAACTTAGCCGACAATGCTGTCCTGGATGCGCTGCTGCGCGATCGGCCGTTTAGTGCGCTAACCCTATCTGCCTCCCCGCGTCTGTAGTATGTTGTTCTGTCGGCTGCGGGGGAGTCGATTGCCGCACGGAACTCGGCCCTGCCCCTAAGCGTAATTCCGAGAAAGACATCTCAAATCGCTCCGCAACGAGGACCAATGGCCAATTCAAAAATATTGTTCATCGCTCTTCTTTTAGGTTTGCCCGTCGCGCTTTTTGCGCAAGATTCGAATTCCAGCGTCGCGGCAGCTGTATCTGGTAACGAAACGTCTACTCCCAAGCTCGATCATTTCGATCCCAACCTGGTCGATAAATCGCTGAACCCTTGCGACGATTTCTACAAATATTCGTGCAGCAAATGGATGGCCGCCAATCCCATTCCTGCCGATCAGGTGTATTGGACGACGGGAAGCAATCTGCAACTGTGGAATGAGAACTTGCTCCGGGAGACGATGGAAGCTGCAAGCAAAAACGATCCCAATCGCACGCCGGTTGACCAAAAGATCGGCGACTACTGGGCGGCTTGCATGGACATAAGCGGAATCGAAACGGCTGGGCTGAAACCTCTGCAGCCGCAGCTGAACCGAATTGCAGCGATCAAGTCCAAGAAAGAGATCACGCTGGAAATCGCCCATCTTCACCGCTCGTTTCCCGGCACGTGGGAGCAATCGGACAATCAAACGAACGCGCCGTTTTTTGGTTTTACCGGACAGCAGGACTACGACGACGCTTCGAAAGTAGTGGCGCAGATTGATCAAGGCGGCTTGAGCCTGCCCATCCGTGATTACTACATCAAGACGGATGAGAAGTCCGTCGAAACGCTAAAAAAATTCCAAGCCCACGTGCAAAAGATGTTCGAACTGACCAGGGAGCCCTCGGCGCAAGCGGCCTCAGACGCGGGAGTGGTGGTCGAACTCGAAACCGCGCTGGCTCAGGCGCAAATGGATAACGTCAAGCGACGCGACCCGAAAAATATCAATAACAAGATGACACTTGCCGAGGTGGAGGCACTGACTCCCGAGATCGACTGGCCGGCTTATCTGAAAGCAGTCGACGCACCGGCGAGCGATCACTACATTGTGACTTCTCCGGATTTCTTCCGCGCCGAGAATAAGTTGCTCGAAGAACACCCGCTGGATCACTGGAAAATCTATATGCGCTGGCAAGTGATTCACCGGGCCGCGCCGTTGATGACAAAGGCCCTGGTAGATGAAAATTTCCAGTTCTTCTACCGCACGCTGGCCGGCCAGCAGGAAAACGAGCCGCGCTGGAGACGCTGCGTCCACAATGCCGATCGCGACCTCGGCGAAGCTCTCGGCCAGGCTTATGTCGATCGCGCATTTCCGCCGGAGAGCAAAGCGCGTACGCTGGAAATGGTGCACGCGATCGAGCACGCCATGCAAGATGACATTGACAGCGTAAGTTGGATGTCAGCCGCTACGAAAAAGCAGGCACTCATTAAGCTGCAGGGAATCGAAGATAAGATCGGCTATCCCTCGCACTGGCGAGATTATTCCAGCGTCAAAATCTCGCGTGCCAATTATCTTGGCAACGTGGAAGACGCCTCGGCATTCGAATACGAACGCTTTGTGCAGAAAATCGCCAAGCCGGTCGATCGCAGCGAGTGGACGATGACTCCGCCCACCATCAACGCTTATTACGATCCGCAGCTCAACACGATCAATTTTCCCGCGGGTATTCTGCAGCCACCCTATTTTGATCCGAGCAAAGACGACGCGGTGAATTTTGGGGCAATTGGTATGGTCATCGGCCACGAACTCACTCACGGCTTCGACGATCAGGGCCGCAAGTTTGACGCTCGGGGCAATCTCCGCGACTGGTGGACGGCCGAAGATGCGAAAAAATATGACGAGAGGGGCAAGTGCATCTCCGACGAATATACGCAGGATGTGCCCGAGGCCGGCCCGGGTGTGAAGCAGAATGGATTACTCACCCAAGGTGAAGACACGGCTGATAATGGTGGCCTGCATCTCGCACTGAGCGCGTTGGCTGACGAACTAACGAAAGACGGGAAATCGCTGGACGACAAGGGGCCCGATGGCTGGACGTATCGCCAGCGATTCTTCCTCGGCTACGCATTCTCGTGGTGTTCGAACGTTCGGCCGGAGGTGGCGCGCCTGATGGTTACGACCGACCCGCATTCGCTGCCGATCTTCCGTATCGACAACGTGGTCTCGAACATGTCGGAATTCGCTGACGCGTTCGGCTGTAAAGCTGGGCAAAAGATGGTCAGGGCCAACGCGTGCAGAGTCTGGTGACAGAGCTGCGAGGACCTGTAGGACATCATCCTGAGCGTAGCCGCCTTCTTCAGGCGAAGCGAAGGATCTGGCGGTCGGTTCCCTGACAAAATGGTCAAGCGAGATCCCTCGCCCCGCTGGATAAAACGCGGGGCTTCGGGATGACGCCTGTGGTTGCGTAAAGATATGGCTACGCCCTACCGGTTAATGTCTTCTTTCGATTGCAGCCGCTTCACGTAATTTTCAATATTCGCTTTGTTCGAATCCGGCGCAGTTGTGAGCGCAAGCTGCAGTTCTTTTACAGCTTTATCGAACTCCCCTTGCCCGCTATAAACGCGCGCCAGTCCGACATGCGAAGTCCAATAATCGGGGTACTTCTGCGCATTGGCTCGGAACATGGCAAAGGCCTCTTCGGCCTTTTTGTCGGTCTGCAACTGCCGGGCATAGAAATAGAGCTGCAGTGCGCTGGCCTTGTCTAACGCCTCTTTGCGGGCCGCGCTTGCTTCCTGGGTTCGGCCCATTGCATCCAAAATCTTCGATTCCTGTAACAGGTTGTCATAGCGCTCTTCCGCCTGGATCGACAACTTCTCATCCTTCAGCGCTTCATCCAGATCGATTTTGTTTGTCAAGAAGTAGTTCGCGGCATCGTCCCATCCTTCCCAGTAATACTGATTTAGTCCGCGAATCTGTGTGCGAATGCTGGCCGCCACAATGTCGTTCACATTCACCGTAACTTTGAAAGGTACGGCAATCTTGTCCCAGCTCATAGTAACCACGGTCGAATCTGGCTTCACATCGTCAAAATCGTAAGTCAGGGCATTGTGAAGCTCGGCAGCCTGCGGCTTCACGGTCACCCGCAGCGCATCTTCATCCTGCTTGTAGCTGAAGCTGCCCCACGCGGTGGAAGTCTTCGAGAAGATCACGGTCCACTGATTTTCTCCCGGAATCATGTGCAGGCCATAGGTTCCCTTGTCGAGCGCCTGGCCGTCGATGGTCACCGGATCAGTAAAGGTAATCGTCGTATTCTCGTTTGCTCCTGCCCGCCATACTTGCCCATAGGGCACGGTCTTGCCCCAGATTTGCCGTCCATTCACCAGCGGACGGTGATAGTTGATAGTGATGTCGGTAATACCGATGCGCTGCGTAACCAAGGCATGTTGGCTGGCGCGTGGCAGGTTGAGCATCAAGGTTTCGCCGGTGGCGGTTTGAGCTTGGCCGAAGCCAACCAGCGTCAAAACAGCGCATAACAAAACAAGCAAGCGAGTTCTGTGCATGGGAAACTCCTCCTCTTCGCGTGGAGATGGAACAGTGTTCAGCCCAAACCTCTGGTGCGTAATCCTGAGCACAACCGCTTTTCAGGCGGAGCGAAGGATCGCGCGCGCGGATCGATCCACAAGTTTGTGCTGTTGGGCTTAGACGGTAAGAGAAAGCCAAGGTAAGCAGGAGAATAAGCTGGGAAGTGGGTGCCTTCTCGTCCCCGCGGCTGCGCTTTCGGCGTTTACCACAGCATGAATTCAAAGAGTAGCTTGATAGCCTTCCCACTGCTGCTTCAGCTTTTCCATAAAGGAAACGAATTGCGGGTTTTTTCTCAGGTTGTCCAGATTTGAATCGCCGGCAAATAGAGGATAGTTAGGGAAGCCTTCCTCTGCTGTCACTTGCAACCATTTGAGCGCCGGGGCCGGCTGGTGCATCAACGCGTAGGCAGATGCGATGTTATAAGACGTGTGATGAAAGTGAATGAATCCCCGACCGATCTCAACCGCGTGCTGAATCGCGGCTTCTGCCTCACGTTGCTTGCCTGCCTGGGCCAGCATCATGGCCTTTACGCTCGTGACCAGACCGCCCTCGTCTTTGGGATACTTTTTGAGCAGTTGCTCGATCAATGCAGATGCTTCTTCGGTCCGCCCCAGCCGATATAAAGCGTTGGATTTGTAGGCGCCTACGCCAGGATTTTTTTCGATCGGCGTGCTATCGAATATCTGAAACGCCTCTTCATACTTAGCCCGGCACATCTGAATTTGGCCCAGGCGGAATCTCGCCAATGTATTGCCCGGATTGATCGCCAATGCCTTTTCAAGCTCTTGCCACGCCTTATCGAGCAAGCCGATGTGAAGGTAGATGTAGCCGAGTTGGTGATGCGCTTCATCAAAATTAGGGTTCAGCTCGATTGCCCGCTGATAGGCGTGAATTGCCTGTTCGTGCGGGAATCGTTTGTAGGGTGTCCATAAAATCAGGCCTTGGGCAAAATGCCCCTCGGCGAGATTGGGGTCGATGGCCAGCGCTTTTTCGACCGCCACTTCCGCATCCTCGTTCAACTCGTTCTTCTCGGCTCCGGGCGCGAACAAGCGCGCTTTTATCGAGTATGCCCGAGCCAGTTCGGCATAAGCCGCCGCGAAGTTTGGATTCGCCGCTATGGCCTGCTGGAATAGTTTGATAGCAGTTTCGTTGTTCTCTGGATTCTCGCTGCTTACATTCACCTTGCCGCGCAGGTAGGCGTCGTAGGCCGCAGAATTCGGGGAGACCGCATCGGATAATAGGATCTTTTTGGGTGTCCGAAACGGCAGCCCATATATGCCTGCCGCGACTATCAACGCTACCGCTACGGCTCCGGCGAGTAGGCCAAGTCTGGGGCCACCGAGCACACTCGACTTAGGCTCCGGGTTGGTGTTGGTCGCGGAGCGTTTGGCAGGGGCCGTGGTGCTTCTTTGCACCACATGTCCACTCTCATACTGCTTGCGTAGATCCCGCAGGTCCGCAATCAGATCGCTTATGGTCTGATAGCGAAGGCCCGCAGTCTTCTCAAGACACTTGCAAACCAATTGCGTCTCACCTCCGCCTTCAGGGGCGAGGCCGGAGTCCGTGAGCGGTGGAGGATCTTTAGTGAGAATTGCCGCAATAAGCTCTGCTTTATTTTTCGCCTCAAAAGGTTTTCTTCCGCTTAACAATTCATACAACACGGCGCCGAGACTGAAGATGTCGCTACGGCAGTCCAGTTCCTCGCAGCGCACTTGCTCCGGAGACATGTAGGGCAGCGTGCCGACCAGCGTTCCCGGCATGCTCAGGAAGGTCGCCGTGTCGGCGTCGATGATTTGTGGATCGCGCACCATCTTAGCGAGTCCAAAGTCAAGCACTTTGACCTGTCCGCCGGTCGTGAGCATGATGTTTTCCGGTTTGATGTCACGATGGACGATGCCGCGGGCGTGCGCTTGTTTCAGCGCATCGGCTACCTGCTCTGTGATCGCGAGTGCCTCGCGCACATCAGGCCTGTGGTGCCTGAGCCTTGCGGCTAAGGTTTCCCCATCGATGTATTGCAGGACGATGAAACTGCAGTCGCCTTCCTGGCCGACATCGTAGATCGCGCATATGTTCGGATGGTCGAGCGTAGCCGCGGTTTTAGCCTCGCGCAGCAGGCGTTGTTTTGCATGTTCATCGGTGGCAATCTCAGGGGGCAGAAACTTAATCGCGACTTTTCGGCCAAGCTGTTGATCTTCGGCCAGATAAACCTCACCCATACCGCCGTGTCCAAGCTTTTCGAGGATGCGATAGTGCGAGATGGTTCGGCCAACCATACTTGCGGGTCATGTTAGGTCTGAGGGGAGGGCAAGTCAATGAAAACGAGTGATCCGCGTGATGGTGGCGTTGGGCGAAAGATAGTTAATTTACTCAGGGAACTTGACAAATCTTCCTCCAAAATGCAGAATCCATTAGGCGAACAAAAAGCGAAAACGCCTCCGGGTTCTGCTCCGGGCTCCCTGAAATTTTGAGGATTTTATGTCTACCGCGGTGATTTCAACTTCGGCGGCCCAGGGCCGCTTTTTTATTTTTGACGATGAAAGTGATGCCGGAAGTCATGCTTTTCATGATCCCGAGCCGGCCAGTTCTTACATCCGACGGCCTCAATCAGCAATCGAAAATCAGCAATCGAAAATCCTCTCCACCGTCACTCCGGCTTCGCGCTTGTCCGTCCGGCCAGCTCCGGAAATGGTTTCCAGCGGCATCGCTGCGATCGACACTTTGACTGGAGGCCTGCCACGCGGCTGCCTTAGCGAAATTTTCGGTCCAGCATCTTCCGGTGGAATGACTTTATTGTTGGCGGCTTTGGCCGCCGCGACCCGGCGTGGAGAGTTCTGCGCCATTGTGGATGCGGGAGATGCTCTCGATCCCCAATCGGTGGTGGCTGCCGGCGTGAACTTGCATCAGCTTTTGTGGGTACGCTGCGGAGGACATTCGCCGCAGAAAAACAAGATAACCGATCATGAAATTATAAAAAGCGAATCGTTTCTTGCCGAGCATAACCTCGAACAACTTCTCCGCGCGGCCGATCTGCTGCTTGAAAGTAAAGGCTTTGGTCTGATCGCACTTGATCTCTGCGATCTTCCGCCACAAACAGCCCGCCGCATTCCGCTGGCCACGTGGTTTCGTTTTCGCCGTGCCGTGGAGCATACACCTACGGTTCTGCTCGCCATCGAACGGCAAGCAATCGCCGGAAGTTGTTCATCATTGCGAATCAAGCTGGGCGGAAATCGCGAAAAAGAGCAGCTAGCGAATTGTGAAACGAAACCCACGCACGCCCGTTTGCTGACCGGATTGGAGATCAGCGCAGAAGTAGTTCGATCGCGGATGGAACGCAAACCGGTTCGCACAGCCGAAATTACTTTCACCAGCAAAACGGCCTGGGCGGGATGAATTGACTAGTTTCAGAGTTACAAAGTTTCAAGGTTTTCAAAGAATCCTAACCTTGAAACTCTGAAACTTTGAAATCCGGCTTTTCATGTTTGCCAGCATTTTCGTACCGAACTTCTCTGTGGCGGCCGTGCTTCGCGCCGAGCCTGAGCTACTCGATCGTGCTCTCGGTATTTTTGAAGGCAAGCCGCCGCTCGAAAAAATTGTTGCCGTGAACGAGGGTGCGAAGCGTATGGGGATTGAGATCGCCATGACCAAGGCTCAGGCGGAACTTTGCTCAGAGGTGGTGCTGCGTGCGCGCTCTCCACGGCAGGAATCGACAGCACATGCGGCATTATTGGACTGCGCGCAATCTTTCTCGCCTTGGGTTGAAGATGCTGCTGGCGATACAGCAATTCTCGATTTGGCAGGTATGGAATCTCTCTTCGGTGCTCCGCGGGAAATGGCTGAAGCCATCTCCAACCGCGCTGCCGATTTAGGACTTGAGACAAACGTTGCCGTAGCATCGAATCCTGATGCTGCCATGCTTGCGGCCCGCGGATTTTCCGACGTGACCATAATTCCCAGCGGTAAAGAAACAGAACAACTAGGCTCGTTGCCAATTGCAGTCTTATTTGCTAAGGGCCACGAAGAAGAAAAAGATGAAGCTCAAAAAAGAACTGGAGAAATTCTTGCGACCTTCGAGCGATGGGGCGTGCGCGATTTCCACGCGCTGGCTGCTCTACCACCGGTTGCTCTGAGCGAACGTTTGGGTCAGGAGGGTTTGCGCCTGCAACGACTGGCGCGGGGAGCGGCTTCACGCACGCTGGTTCCTCGAGAGGAGCCGCCGATTTTTGAAGAAACTATCGAGGTGGAATTTCCTATCGTTCTGCTCGAACCATTGGCTTTTCTTCTGAATCGGCTACTCGATCTGATTTGCGCTCGCCTGACCACGCGGGCTTTCTACACGCAAGAATTGCGACTGACGCTCGACCTTGAGAGTTTTTCGTTAAGCAATCGGCAATCGGAAATTGGTTGCCGTCCAAATCAATTTCAACGCACGCTGCGTCTTCCGCTCCCCATGCTCGATCCCAAGCTATTTCTCGAGCTGCTGCAACTGGATTTGAATGCTCATCCGCCGGGTGCGCCTATCAAGAAGATTCATCTGATCGCCGAACCGGCGCGGCCGCGGTCTGCGCAAGGAGGATTATTTCTGCCTCCATCGCCGGAACCCGAAAAACTGGAGCTCACCCTTGCGCGCATCGCCGGTTTGGTCGGCGAATCGCACGTCGGTTCGATGGAGTTACTGGACACACACCGCACCGACGGGTTTCGCATGCGCCGATTTATACCAAACGCAGCGCGGCTAAGTCAGAAACAGCAGCATTCTGATGCGGAAGAAAATGAATGCGCCGTTGCCGCTCTTCGCATATTCCGTCCTGCGCTGCGAGCAAAAGTAACTTTGGAAAATGGTGGACCGGCATACGTCGCTTGCACCAAGAAAAAAGAAGTACACGGAGCCGTGGTCTGGAAAGCCGGCCCCTGGCGCAGCTCCGGAGACTGGTGGGAGCGCGAAGCCTGGTCACGCGACGAATGGGATATCGCAC
The DNA here is from genome assembly GCA_030041415.1 of Candidatus Sulfotelmatobacter sp. Taxonomy (GTDB): domain Bacteria; phylum Acidobacteriota; class Terriglobia; order Terriglobales; family Acidobacteriaceae; genus Sulfotelmatobacter. Next base: position 1,962 of record JASHNX010000135.1, on the reverse strand, counting down.
TGCAAAACAAAACCGATGTCGCTCTCTACCGGTTGGTACACGATTTGCTTAGCGGCGGATGGTTTATAGAAGGAACATATGACTGAAATGAAATTGAGGAATTGAAAAATTGAGTGATTGGGTAACTGCGTGGAAAACATTTTCAATTACACAATTTCCCAATTACTCAATGTATGTCGAGCTTCACTCCCGTTCCGCTTTCAGCTTTCTCGAAGGCTCATCTTTGCCCGAGGACATGGCGGCCGTGTGCGCCAAATTCAACATGCCTGCCATGGCATTGCTCGATACCAATGGCGTCTACGGGGCGCCGCGCTTTCACTTGGCCGCACAAAAAGCAAAGATCAAAGCCCATATCGGCGCCGAAATTGCGTGTAAACCATTCGAGTCTGTCATCCTGAGTGAAGCAAATGCTTTACGAAGTGAAGTATTTGAGCCGAAGGATCCCTATGGACGACAATTCGAACAGGGGACAGAGATTCCTCGTTTCCCTCGGAATGACAAAAAAAGAATAAGTCGGGAATCATTTCGATTGCCGCTACTCATCTCGTCGCGCACCGGTTACCAGAATCTATGCCGTCTCATCACCAAAATGAAGCTGCGCGCCCAAAAAGGCGAAGGCGCAGTTTTAAGGGAAGAATTAGAAGAACATGCCGATGGCCTGATTTGCCTGACTGGAGGCGATGACGGCCCGCTCGCCACAGCCCTGCAACAAGGCGGCATGGAAGCCGCTCGTAAACAAATTGAGCAATTAATCGCATTATTCGGCCGCAAGAATATCTATGTCGAATTGCAGCGTCACTTCCATCGCGAAGAAGAATCACGCAATCGCGGCGCGATCAACATTGCACATTCGCTGAATCTTCCTCTTCTCGTCACCAACGGCGTCAACTATGCCACGGAAAAAGATCGAGAACTCTGTGACGCCTTCACCGCCATCCGCCATCACCGCACGCTGTCGACTGCCGGACGCTTGCTTTCCTGCAACTCCGAACGTCATTTGAAATCTCCGCAGGAGATGCAGCAACTCTTCGCCGACCTGCCCGAGGCTTTAGCCAACACTCTCGAACTTTCTTCACGCCTCGAATTCACGCTCGATAAACTAGGCTACGAATTTCCTCGTTATCCGGTGCCCGAAGGCGGAAGCATGAATTCGTTTCTTCGCGATCGCGCCTGGGAAGGTTTTCACGAACGCTATGGCCGCAAATCGCAGGACAAGCAAACTAGCGCTCGCCTGCAAATCGAAAAAGAATTGAAGCTCATCGAAAAGCTCAACCTCGCAGGTTACTTCCTCATCGTCTGGGATATCGTTCGTTACTGCAGCGAGCAGAAAATTCTCGTGCAGGGCCGCGGATCGGCTGCCAACAGTGCTGTTTGCTACTCGCTCGGCATTACCGCGGTTGATGCGGTAGGCATGGAGCTTCTTTTCGAGCGCTTTCTTTCCGAAGAACGTGGTGAATGGCCGGATATAGATCTTGATTTACCCTCGGGCGACGAGCGCGAAAAAGTAATTCAGTATCTTTATAAGAAATACGGCGAGCGCGGGGCGGCCATGACCGCCAACGTCATCACTTACCGCAACCGCAGTGCGGCACGCGAAATGGGTAAGGCGCTCGGATTCGATCCGGAAACCCTCGCCAAAATTTTCGCCGCCGTTGCCACCTGGGAATTTCGTGACGAAAATGATGCGCTCGATCGCCGCTTTCGCGACGCCGGCCTCGATCTCAATCATCCGCGCCTTCGCAAATATTACGAACTCTGTCTTGCCGTGCAGGATATGCCGCGCCATCTTGGCCAGCACTCCGGCGGCATGGTCATCTGCCAGGGGCAACTCGATTCCGTTGTTCCGCTTGAGCCAGCATCTATGCCCGGCCGCGTCGTCGTGCAATGGGATAAAGAAGATTGTGCCGACATGGGCATCATCAAAGTTGATCTGCTCGGGTTGGGCATGATGGCCGTGCTCAA
>JASHNX010000134.1 GCA_030041415.1 Candidatus Sulfotelmatobacter sp. | reverse complement strand
CGGCGGGACATGGACGCAGATGGCTTACAGCTTTCAGGGTCATAACGGGGTCGGACCCCGCGGGAGCATTCTGCTGGATAAATCGCAGAACACGCTATACGGTACGACCTCCGGAGGCGGCACATACGGCTACGGCACTGTATTTCAGATTGCCCCATAGGATTGTGGTTTCGCCCCGCTGGAACTCCCGGTTAGGTCAATTTAGGTCGTAGCAGATGATCGCCGGCGCTTTTTCGCCTTCTCACATTCCAACCGTAGAGCTTCAAATCGGCTGGAATTGTGCTCTTCTTTAGCCTTTCCGAGCTTCCAACATCTCAGGAACGTATCAGCAAATTTCGGGTTCTTTCGGGCCGCGCGCTCCACTAGCGGGAAAAACCGGGCAAAATGATGTTCGAGCAGGTGCTCGAGTAGCAACACGCCGATGGCGGTGCGCAGGTCGTCATCGTCGCTGACTCCCCAGCGAAGGATGAATGACCAGATAGCGTCGGGCTCATCTTCAACAAAATCTTCGACCTTTATGATTGCCTGCCAGCGCGGATCTTCCTCTCCCTCGGGAGCACAATGGCCTGGCAGGATCTTTTCGGCTGCTTCTATTGCGTCTGCCACTGATGAACGACTCATTGGTTCAAACTCTGAATGCCACTGCCAACCCATCTCGAATCGGCAGGATGGTCGTGTAGAAATCCTTCGAGGCGTAAAGAAGACGGTTGAACTCAAGAATTGCCTTGGTATGCCCATCCTTTGGATTTTTCTCGGCAACCCGGCCGCTCCACAGAACGTTGTCGGTAATGAAGAGGCCGCCTTTGCGCAGGCGCGAGGAAACTAATCGCAGTACGCGGGGATAATCCTCCTTATCGACGTCGTTGAAAATGATGTCGAACTGCTCTTTCTGCTCGGAGAGAACTTCGAGAGCATCGCCGGTGTGCTGTGTGATGCGGCCAGCGACGCCGATACGTTCGAAATAACCTCGCGCACGCTCGGTGTTTTTCGGATCACCATCGGTGTAAAAGACTCTTCCCTTTTCGCCAACCGCCTGCGCCCACCAGATGGTGGAATACCCAATTGCCGACCCCATTTCGAAAACGGTTTTAGCGTTAACCGCCATTGCCAGTTGCTGGAGCACCCGCGCGACCGCAGGACCGACGATTGGGACATCGTGCTTCGTGGCGTAAGCTTCCATTTCTTCAAGCACCGGATCGCGCTTTGGCAACATGGAGTACAGGTAGTCGTCGACTGATCCAAGAGTAGTGAAGTTGTAATGCCGCCAGTTCGGTTTGCGTTCCTTCTTCTGGTTATATTGCGACTTGCTTGGCGCCACTTGCTTTTCCTCTCTGTTGCAATCTGTGGTTGCTTAGGCGGCTTCGCGGCCGCCTGCGGTTACTCCGGGTCTCAGGGTCACAACCTCGATTCCCTTCACCAGCTTCTGAAGATCGGCAGGACTTCCAGTAAGCACGGGGAATGTACCGAAATGCATGGGAATCACGGCTTTCGGTTTCAGGAGATTGCACGCATAGGCAGCTTCGCGCGGGCCCATGGTGAAGTGATCGCCAATCGGGAGCATGGCAATATCCGGGGCGTAAAGCTCACGAATAATCGCCATGTCGCCAAACACATTCGTGTCACCGGCGTGATAGATCTTCACGCCATTTTCGAACTCAACCACGTAACCACAGGCCTCGCCGCCATAGATAAGCTCGTCGCCATCCTGAATGCCGCAGGAGTGATCGGCGTGAACCATGGTCACCTTGATATCGCCCACCTTCTGCGTGCCGCCCTTATTCATCATGGAGGTTTGCTTCGCGCCTTTTTTCTCCAGCCACCCGCACAGCTCCGGCATTCCGACAACTTGGGGATTATGCTCCTTGATGATTTCGACGGCATCGCCAATATGATCGCCATGGCCGTGTGTACAAAGAAGAACATCGACGTGTTTTACTTTTTTTTCGGAAGGAGGACAAGCTGGATTGTTCATAATCCAGGGATCGATAATAACTATGCGGCCGGCTGGCGTAACAATGCGAAACGTTGCGTGGCCCAACCAGGTAAGTTGAACTCCTTTAAGATTCATCGCGACTTTCTCCTCCAGCCGCACGGCCAAGGCATGAGCCCGATTGGCTGCCTCTTGCGACCGAACTTTAGTTTAATATGAAACGCCATGACGGAACTGAAGGTGTTGATTGAGCGGGATGCGATCGCGAAACGAGTCGCAGAGATGGGCGCGGACATCACGCGCGACTATGCAGGCCAGCAGGTGATTCTGGTCGGAGTGCTGAAGGGCTCAGCGATCTTTCTGGCTGACCTGTCGCGCCAATTGAAGCTGGATGCGACATTCGATTTCATTGGCGTATCCAGTTACGGCAACCGGCCAAGCCCCACGCAGGAGTTGAAAAGCGGATGGGATTCCACTGGCGAAGTGAAGCTGACCAAAGATGTCGACCAATCGATGAAAGACAAAAACGTCATCGTAGTCGAGGACATTCTTGATACCGGCTTGACCTTAACCGTATTGAAGAAGCTCTTGCTGGCGCACCAACCGCGCTCGCTGAAAATAGCCGCTCTGCTGGATAAACCTTCCCGCCGCAAGCTGCCGCTGCAGGGCGATTACGTAGGGTTCACGATTCCCGACGAATTCGTAGTTGGATATGGCCTGGACTACGCGGAGCGATACCGCAATCTTCCGGATATTTGCGTCGTGCCGAGGGAATCTCACGGGTAGTGGAATTGCGCTCGAAGCGTGGCTGTTATCATAACGAAGCGAATGAGGTCTGTTCTGAAGAAGCGCGAAAAGCAACTCCCCATAGAACCGTTGCTGCTGGAGGTCGCCGACGTGATGGCGACTTCTCTCGACTTGAACACGACCTTACGCCGGATCGCGGAAGTGGTTCGTAAGGTTATCGATTATGAGATTTTCGCGATTCTCCTGTTGAATGAAAAAACTCAGGAACTGAGATTTCGCTTCCAGATCGGGTATCCGGAGGAATTTGCCGAGCGGGCGCGAATCAA
>JASHNX010000133.1 GCA_030041415.1 Candidatus Sulfotelmatobacter sp. | reverse complement strand
TGGCTGGGCTACCGGCAAATATTTGCACCAGTGCGCATGCTGGAAGTTCTGCTCGTACTCTCGGTCGTGAAGTCGGCATTGATCATCGCTTATTTCATGCATTTGAAATTTGAAACCGCGCTCATGCGGTGGATGCTGATCATTTCGGTGTGCGCATGTTTTGTGATTATGTATCTGTTCTTTTTTCCGGATGCGGGACGTATTCTCCGCCTCGGCGTAGGATAATGTCGGCAGTTGGCGTTCGATGTCAGAGAGCGATTTGTGACCTTCTTGTTGAATCGAGTTCGAAGTTTCTTGCTGCTTCTGGTGCTCGGCGCTTGGGCCGTTCCAGCGTTCGCACAGGGCTGCGCGATGTGCAATGCCAACGCGAGAGCGACACCCAAGGAAGGCCAGCAGGCGCTGAACCGGGCCGTGCTGGTTTTGCTGCTGCCTCCTCTGGGATTTATGGTAGGCGGAGTTGGCTTGGCTTTCCGCTACAGCCGGAAGCGTGATTTGGATCAGCAGTAGCATCTTCCACCTTTCGCGTGCCTCTGATTGGCCCCAGGTGAAATCCACGGCCCGGTTGGAGGAATCGAGACAGTGAGAGTTTTTCTTTCAGCCGTCGCGTTCGGCGTAGTCCTTGCGTTGTGGCTGTGCCTTAAGTATTGGCAGGCGAAGAAACTTTATACCCGGGACTTGGGCAACGGGGGAGTTCAAAAGTTATTCGATGAGAACAGCAAGGAACGCTGAATTAGATCGGCGCCGCCCATTCCACGGTCCGGCATTTCTCTAAAATGCCCTATAATGAAAGATTCGGCAGTCGTTCCTGAGGCTGCTGGGTGAGCTTGTCGTGAGTTTTCGGCGGCAACTCCCAGCGCACAGAACGTCCTGCGGACTTCTTCGATGTCCAGTCCCACACCCAGTGAAAGCATTATTGTTCGCGGCGCCCGCGTCCATAACCTCAAGAACGTTGATTTTGATGTGCCGCACAATACTCTGACGGTCGTCACCGGAGTCTCCGGCTCGGGAAAATCCTCGCTGGCATTCGACACGATTTACGCTGAAGGGCAGCGCCGCTACGTGGAATCGCTCTCCGCGTATGCACGTCAATTCCTGGAACGAATCGAAAAGCCCGATGCCGATTCGATCGATGGAATTGCGCCGGCGGTCGCGATCCGGCAGAAAAACTCCACGCGGAATCCACGATCGACCGTAGGCACCGCGACTGAGATCTACGACTACCTGCGCCTGTTATTTGCGCGCATCGGAAAAACTTATTGCGTGCGCTGCGGCAACGAAGTGAAGAAAGACACAGTCGATGAAGTGGCCGACGCGGTTCTGGCTCTCGGTGCCGGAACCCGGCTGCAGGTGTTGTTTCCGTTGCAGGTTGATGCCCCGACGGCACAAGAAGAAAAAAAGACTGCCCGCGGCCGCAAAAGCAAGAAATCTCCTCCGGCCGATGGACAGCTAAGTGAGAAGCTAAAGGCCCGTCTCTTCGAGCTCCGCAAGGCAGGGTTCAACCGGCTTTATCAGGCTGGGCAAGTGTTTGAATTCTCCACGCCAGAATCGCTCCTCGACGTTCGTTTCGACCAACCTGTCTTTATGCTCGTGGACCGGTTGAGTGTGTCGCCTGAATCACGCTCTCGCATCGTGGATGGCATCGAAACCGCCTATCGTGAGTCGGGCGAAGTGATCTTTGAGGTTCCGGCGCAGAACGATCAGCCTGAGCGGCAGTTGCGCTTCGCCCAGCGCTTCGAGTGCAAGAGCTGCCATCTGCGTTACGAAGAACCCGAACCGCGGCTCTTCTCTTTTAATAATCCTTACGGGGCATGCCCGCGTTGCCAGGGATTCGGCAATACGATCGACTTCGATCTCGATCTCGTAATTCCCGACAAAAGTAAATCGCTCGGTGAGGAAGCGATCGACCCGTGGAGCAAGCCGAAGTACCGGCCAATGTTCACGGAGATGAAGCGCTTTGCCAAGCAAATGGAAATTCCGTTGGACGTTCCGTGGGCGGAGCTTGGACCGGAACAACAGGAACTGATTCTCGACGGCGACGGAAAGTTCATCGGTGTCCGTGGCTTTTTTGCATATCTGGAGCGGAAAAAATATAAGCTGCACGTGCGCGTATTTCTCAGCCGCTATCGTGGATATTCGATCTGCCCAGACTGCCGTGGCTCGCGCCTCCGGCTGGAGGCACGGCAAGTGAAGATCAACGGCAAGAACATCTGCGATGTCTGCAGCATGACTGTTGAGGAAGCGGCGCACTTTTTCGCCGAAGTCAAACTGAGTTCCGAGCAAGCCGAAATCGCAGAACGGCTACTCGAGGAAATTCGCGAGCGCCTACGCTTCCTCAACGATGTGGGATTGGAATATCTAACTCTTGATCGATTAGCTTCGACTCTTTCGGGAGGCGAGGCGCAACGGATTCAGCTCGCGACCTCCCTGGGGTCACGGCTGGTCGGCACGCTTTACGTTCTCGACGAGCCTTCAATCGGGCTACATGCCCGCGACACGCACCGACTTATCAAAATTCTGCACGACCTGCGCGATCTGGGAAACACGATTCTGGTCGTTGAACACGATCCTGACATCATGCGCACTGCCGATCGAATCCTCGACCTCGGTCCGGGCGCAGGTGAAAACGGCGGCACTCTGGTCGCGGCCGGATCTTACGACGAAATTGTCCGGAACCCCGCTTCACTCACTGGCCGTTATCTGGCTGATGAACTGCGCATCCAAATCCCACCAGCGCGCCGGCAACCCGGAGCACACCAGATCAAAATCAAAGGTGTACGCGCCAACAATTTGAAAGGGATTGACATTACGATCCCTCTCAACATGCTGGTTGCCATCACCGGCGTGTCCGGTTCCGGCAAGTCAACGCTGCTTCATCAGGTTCTTTATCAAGCACTGTCGGAGGCCAAGAAACAGCAGACAACTGGAAACACTCGCGGCTCCGCCACGTGGGAAAATTTGGAAGGCGATCAGTTCATTGACGAAGTGGTTCTGGTCGATCAATCTCCGATTGGAAGGACTCCGCGCTCCAATCCGGTTACGTACATCAAAGCCTTCGATGCGATACGCGAATTGTTTGCTTCCCTACCGGAGGCAAAGAAACGCGGCTTTACCTCAGGCCATTTCTCTTTCAACATCCCCGGCGGACGATGCGAGACCTGTCAAGGCGACGGCACGGTTACCGTCGAAATGCAATTTCTCGCCGACGTCGAACTGATTTGCGAAGAATGCAAAGGCACGCGTTACAAGGCGCAGGTGCTCGAGGTTCGATATCGAGGAAAGAATATTCACGAGGTCCTGAACCTGACGGTAAAAGAAGCGCTGCGGTTCTTCGCGGAGGTCCCGAAGATCACGGAAAAGCTTGCCGCGCTCGACGAAGTAGGACTGGGATATTTGCGGCTCGGCCAATCGGCAACCACGCTCTCCGGTGGCGAGGCGCAGCGCATGAAATTGGCCGCGCATCTACATCCGGCAGCGCGGGAAAGTGGGCGCCTTGGCTCCCGGGACGGTGGCTCGCGGCATGGCAGGCGCCTACTCTACATTTTTGACGAACCGACTACCGGACTGCATTTTGATGACGTCAGCAAACTGCTGGCGGCCTTTCGCCGGCTGATCGACGCTGGTGGGTCGATCCTGGTGATCGAACACAACTTGGAAGTCATCAAGACCGCCGATTGGATTATTGATCTCGGCCCGGAAGGCGGAGCACGCGGGGGAAGAATCGTAGGCGCCGGCCCACCGGAAGCAATCGTTAAATTGTCATCCTCGTATACTGGGCAATACTTGGCGCAGGTTCTGAATGGTAATCATCGCGGCCTTAAGGGTGACGACGCGGCAACTTCCAATGGAAGCAAGTAAACTTCTTACTGGATGTCTTGTGCTGGCGCTTAGCACTTGCATCTCTGCTCAAAACCCAACCGCAAGCTCGCAGGCACCTCCGTCACAAGCTTCGACTTCATCCTCTCAAGCTACCCTTTCACAATCCTCGGCTCCCCAAACCAATCAGGCCGAATCCTCGTCAGACAGCCAAGAGTCGAGTTCCCGGCATTCGAGCCACCACGTGCCGGTTCAGGTCGAAGACGATGATGCAGAGCCTCCGGAACTGACTGAAGCCGAAAAGGCAATCGACAAAGAAGATTACGCTACTGCCGAACTCTTTTTGCAAAAACTGGTCGAGCGCGAGCCCTTAAGCTATGTGGGCTGGTTCGACCTCGGGTTCGTCGAAAATGCTTTGGGCAAAGTCGACGATTCGATCGCAGCCTATCGCAAATCCGTCACGGCTAAGCCCGACGTCTTCGAATCGAATTTGAACCTTGGGCTGCAATTAGCCAAGACGGGACAGCCAGACGCTGCTACTTTCTTACGCGCTGCAACTCATCTGAAACCTACCAGCAATGTCCCCGAGGGCCTCTACCGGGCCTGGCTGGCGCTGGGACACACGGTTGAAAAGGCGAATCCCGACGAAGCCCTGAATGCTTATCGACTGGCATCTTCCGCTCAACCTAGAGAGGCGGAACCGCATCTTTGTATCGGAGAGATTCTTGAACGCGAAAACCAGTTTGCCGAGGCCGAAGCCGAGTACAAGCAAGCCTTGGCGCTGGATCCGCGTTCTTCGGACGCGCTGACCGGACTGGCCAATATCTACATGAAAAGCCGGCGCTTTCCCGAAGCGGAAGATTATCTCCGCAAATTACTGGTCGATGAGCCGACCTCAGCCGCGGTACACATCCAGTTAGGGCGAGTGCTTGCGGCCGAGGCCAAAACTGATGCTGCAACTGCACAGTTGCAGGCGGGGTTAAAATTAGCGCCAGGGGATGAGAATGCGGAAATCGAAGTCGCCGACCTGTACATCAAGGCCGGAAAGAGCGACCTTGCAGACGCCGGCTACCGGGCTCTGATCGCGGCTCATCCGAACGACGCCGAACTCCACCGCCGACTAGGGGAAACCTTGCTACTGGAAAAGAAATTCCCGGAAGCACAACAGGAGTTCACCACCGCTGTGAGGCTAAACCCTAACCTGGGAGAGGCTTACGGCGGTCTGGCATTCGCAGCCGGCGAGAATAAAGACTACGCTCTCGCCTTACGCGCCCTCGACGCCCGGGCCAAACTGACCCCCGATGTTCCCATTACGTATTTCCTGCGGGCGTCGGCATACGACCATTTGCGTGACTTTAAAAATGCCGCTACCAACTATAGACTCTTCCTCAAGACCGCCCAGGGGAAGTATCCTGATCAGGAGTGGCAGGCAAAGCATCGGTTGATCGCCATCGAACCGAAAAGATAGCGCCGAAGATAGCAGAAAGAAGCGTGCCGTATGAAACGCTCTCGAATGTTATGGATCGCTATTGTGGGATTGATTCTTGGGGCAGTGGTTCTGCCGTGGCTTGCCCAGGCTCATCAGGAAGCGACGATCGCGGAACTGAAAAGCCGCCTTTCCAACACGGACCTGCGCGACCGCCCCGCCCTCTGCATTGAAATCTGCGATCGGCAGCTCGAAGCCTTCGACAAGTTTTACAACGCGGGCGCGACAGCTGCAGCGGAGGCAGCTCTTGCAGATGTAATTTCCTTCGCCGGGCTGGCGCGCGAATATGCGATTCAATCGCACAAGCACGAGAAGGAGAGTGAAATCGCTCTCCGCAAAGCGGCCCGCAAGCTTGTCGATCTGAAGCACGCCATCGCGCACGAAGATCAGGCAGCCGTGCAAAACGCGATCGACCGCTTGCAGCGCTTCCGCGACGACCTTCTATCCGCCATGTTCCCGCGGAGTGCCGCAAAATGAAGGCGCGGCCGACTCGTCCGATAGTCTCAGCCGCCTTTTTGTTACTTGTCATTTCGCCGCTGTGGTCACAGCGTCAACGCGATCCATTCACGCAGTCGGAGGTCGACCAGATTCGCGACGTAAGCTGGGAGCCGCAGCAGCGCCTGGCCCTCTACGTCAAGTTCGCTCGCGAGCGGCTCGTCGCAATGGAGCAGATGCGCGTTGATCCCAAGGTCAAAGACCGGGCACAGCAGACGCACGATAAACTCGACGATTTTGTCGCCATTTACGACGAGCTGAATGACAACATCGATACTTACATCGACCGCCGCAACGACATTCGCAAGCCATTGAAACAGATCCTGGCGGCAGACACTGAATTCCAGTCCAAGTTGTTAGCTTTGAAAGATGCTGCGGACGTTCCTCTGGAAGAAGCCAAGCAGTACGAGTTTGTCTTGAGCAACGCGCTCGACACTCTAAAAAATTCGTCCGACGATCATCGCAATCTGCTGGAAGAACAGCAGGACGCAGCGAAACATAAAAGATTCGAAAAAGCCACAAGCGGCAGAGCCGAATAAGTCACGATCCGTTCTGTGAGAATGCTCCACGCGCTCGAATCTTCGCCGTGCTAATCTAGCCTCACTGTGCACGAGGGGCTTCTAGAAATCTTTCATAATGAGCACCAGCAATTGCGGCCGGGAGCCGCTTTGCCCGAGTTAAAGGTCGAATTCTTTGCGTTCGCCAACGTCAACAACACCATTCGACTCCGTCAGGGCAGGCTGCTGGTTCGGCTTTCCGACCTGCTCGAAGGCGCGCCGGAATCGGTAACCCGCTCGATTGCCCATATTCTGCTCGCGAAAATGTACCGTAAGCCGATCGATCGCGGCCATGCTGCGCGTTACCGAAAATATGTCGGCAGCCATGAGGTGGTCAATAAAGCGCACCTCGTTCGGCAGATGCGCGGGCGCAAGCGGCTGGACTCGCCGCAGGGGCGGATTTACGATCTCGATGCGATTTTTGAGGATTTGAACTGGCGCCTCTTTTATGGGCTGATGGGACGTCCGCGAATGGGCTGGAGCGCACGTCAGACTCGGCGAATTCTAGGGCACTATGATCCGGCCCACAACGCAATCGTCATCAGCCGGATTTTCGATCATCCCGCGATTCCCCGCTACGCCGTCGAATACATCGTGTATCACGAGATGCTGCACTTGAAGCACCCAGTGCGGCTGCGCGGTAGCCGTCGATGCGTCCATTCAGCAGAGTTTCATGCAGAGGAGAAACTGTTCCCGGAGTGGGAACGCGCCGAAAGATTTTTGAAGAGGTTGTGAAGCTGTCGCACGACATTCACCACGCCCTGAACCTTTCCACCAGTCCATGATCTCGCCGATTTTGAGCGAGCGACGCTTGAATTGCCCCTTGCAGCCGCTCTTCGTCGTCATCGTGAAGCGCGATGAACTTGAATGGCTGCAGGCTCCAGGAAAGTGGGCTCAACATTTCCGCAGCCCCCAGCACTGAGCCCTTGCGCGTGAGAAACATCACCTTCACGCGGGAGCCTTTATGCAAAGGCTTTGGCAGTTTCAGCAGGCCTCCAGTCAAAGATACGACCTGCAGATTGCCCATTATGCGGGAGCCATTCTGGCAGCGAAGAACCGCAGGAGTAATTTCCGCAAAGCAGGTGCGGGCGGCGCGCCCGCCGGCGCGTTGTGGGGAGGGAGACAACATGTCGGTTGTGTTGAGTCTGAAATCTGCGGAGATCAAAAGAAAGATTACGGAAGGATTAGTCGACGCAACATCAGCGCCGATTACAACAAAAGGCGGACGCCAGAAGGCGTCCGCCCTGAGTCGTTCGGCAAAGAACCACAGTTTACGGAAACGCTACGCAACCTGTTCCCGGCGCCACTTGGATAATCGAAGTGGTTGTGTCGGAGGTCGTGGCCACGCCAGTGTTGGTCAGAATGCAGCCGCCGACATCGCCGCCTTTGTCACCGGCGGTGGATACATTCACCGGAGCAACGCCTTCCTGCAGATAATGCGAGCGCAAGAGGGGAAGCCCAGGATCGGACGCGCCCACCTTCTGCGCGGGCACGAAATCGGGAACCGAATTCACTACGTAGGTCTGCGCTCCATCAACCAGGAGTTCGGTTGCCGACAAGGCCGTTCCGTTGCTGATCAGGCGAAGCGTTGACCACGCCCGGTAGGAACCATTGCGAAGATTCGGAAAGGAAAGATTCCCCTTCCAGATTTTGCCCTCCGCACATGGAAACGCACCAGAACACCCCGACGGCAGGTTGCTCGCTGAGGGCAACACGCCTGGAGTAGCTGGTTGGCCAGGATCGATTGTGCTTCCGTACAGGTGGAAGATGCCGTCAACTCCATCTAGCGTCAGGTATCCGTAGTTGGCGTTGTTGGCAATCGTTGAAACGTTTCCGTAGCTGAAGAACACGTAACCGATACCGTCCGTACCGTTGTTCGCGTTCGAGTTCAGCACCGACTTGACTTCTTCGCTCGTCCCGATGGCGCGGAAACGGCTGCCTCCGCCTCCGGCGCATGCGGCTTCCAACGGATTAGCCGCATTTACGCCAGTTTCCTGGCTGGCGCCGGAAAAAGTCCAGTAACGGAAGATGTTGTATTCGGCCGTATTCATGGTACCGGAGAGCGGTTCCCGCAAGTATGCTGCGATGTTCGCACTGGGTGCACCGAAAGCGCTGGCATTGCAGTTGGCACCGCTAAAAACTTGCTGCACCTGGGCATCCGTGACGTTCGTTACGGTGCTCAGGGCGCTGAGGCGCTGAGTGATGAAAACAACCGGCGCCGCGCCGATCGACACCGTGGTCGCAGCGGGGATTGAGGTACCCGTGAAGGGATCCTTCCCGCTAAGAGCGAATGCCAGCACATGAGCGGTTGAAGTGCTGCCTGGATATCCACTAAGAATATCGCTCCCTTGCAGGTCGGTCAGCGCTGCTCCGAACTTGGGGCAAACGCCCGAAGCATTACTTCCGTATCCAAGGCCGGCCAGCCCATCCGCCCCGCCGCCGAGCACCGAGTTTGAACGGCAGGTGGCAAACAAGTCGTCTTCCGGACGATTGTCCGTCGCGGCAGTGGTTACCAGCAGCGTTCCCGACGTAAACAGGCTCTGAATTGCAACAGGAGGAGTTGTATCTGTCGAGCCATCACCCCAGAGCGTGGAACTGATGAGGTTGCCGGGGTTGGGGAATGTAACCACGTTCACATTGCAGTGAGGCTGAGCGTAGTAGCAGCGCGTGCCAAT
>JASHNX010000013.1 GCA_030041415.1 Candidatus Sulfotelmatobacter sp. | reverse complement strand
AGTGCTCGAATACTTGCACGTGCCGCACGACCTGCCGCTCGCGCCTCAACGCCAACTGCTTTTGGCACGGGCGAAGATGAAGGAGAAAGATCTCGAGGAAGGCACCCCTGATCATCCCGGCGAGCCACTCGAGAGCGCCGAAATCGATGCGCACTCCGACGTCGCTCACCCGCCCGTTCCGGCCGATGCGGCGAGTCAGAGAATCGTAGAAGCCGCCATTCGCGAAAGAGAATCACCCGCGTCGGTTCCTCCCGGAACTCAAAAGCAATCTTTGCAAGAAGCCTCGCAGAGCACAAAGAACGAAGCGCCATCGCCTGAATCCAATTTGCGTTCGGGAGGAACCGTAGTGCTTGATATCTCGCAGGGCGGTATCGAAGTGCCGTCCTTCCTGGGCAAGACAGTGCGCGGAGCCGTCGAGGCCGCCGAAGACAGCGGCCTGGAACTGGAAGCCATCGGCAGTGGCATGGCGCGACAGCAATCTCCTCCGGCAGGTACGCGCGTGGCGGCGGGCGCTCGCATCACGGTGCAATTCGGACGATAGACCAAAACCTAACCGCGGAAAACGCCGAGTGTGCTGACGAGATAACTGAATTTTTCCTGTGCTCTCTGCGGCCTCCGCGATGGATGTGTTAGTGGTTTGACCCACCAAAAAAGCGCGTGTTACCGTAAAAAGTTGCGTATTCTGGCAGATCAGCCGTACTTCGCTGCTAGAGGTCAGATTTGTCTTCCCTAGAAACCACCCCTGCCAGCGCCGTTCCTACTGTCCGCAAGACGGCGCTCAATGCCGTCCATCGCCAGATGGGCGCCAAGATGGTCGATTTCAATGGCTGGGACATGCCGGTCGAATACCCTGCCGCCATCGGTTGCGGCATCATCAACGAACACCTGGCGGTGCGAACCGGAGTGGGCATTTTCGACGTCAGCCACATGGGTGACATTCGCCTCGCGGGTCAGCAGGCGCTTGACGCAGTGCAGCACATTTCGATGAATGATGCCTCGCGCCTCGCTATCGGACAAGCGCAGTATTCGGCGCTGCTTTATCCGCAGGGCACATTTGTCGACGACGTGATCGTGCATCGTCTGGGAGAATATGAGTATTTCCTGGTGATCAACGCCGGTACGCGCGAAAAAGACTTCAACTGGGTGCGCGATAACACGCGGCAGTTCAACTGCGCAGTTGAAAATCTTTCTGACGACTTTACGCAAATCGCCATTCAAGGTCCAAAGGGCGTAAATACGCTACAGAAGCTCACCGATGCAGATTTGAGCTCGATCAAGTTCTATTGGGTCACTCGTGGATCGGTTTGCGGGTTGAAAAACACTCTCATCGCCCGCACCGGTTACACCGCGGAAGACGGCTTCGAAATCTATATTCCTGCCGACGAAGCGACGAGCGCGCGTGTCTGGAACGAGATTCTGGAAGCGGGTAAGGATTTCGGGGCGGTTCCCTGCGGCCTGGGGGCACGCAACACGTTGCGGCTGGAAGGCAAGCTCCCGCTTTACGGACACGAAATTTCCGATACGATAAATGTTTGGGAGGCCGGACTTGACCGCTTCTGCAAAATGGAGAAACCGGAATTCATTGGCCATGCCGCGCTCGAAAAGGCAAAGCCAAATGTGAAACGAACACTGGTGGGATTAGAAATGGTCGATCGCGGCATCGCACGCGATGGGTACAAAGTGCTCGATGAAGCTGGACGCGAGATCGGTTATGTGACGAGCGGTTCGCCCGCACCGTTCCTCAAGAAAAATATTGCGCTGGCTTATGTTCCATCAGAGTTCGGCGACGACGGGGCTCCGTTGAAAGTAGAGATTCGCGGGCAAGGTGTCGCGGCAAAGGTCGTTCCCACGCCGTTTTATAAGCGGCCGAAGAAAGCTGCGTAAGCATAGGAATTCGCTGGAAACGAGGAACTGGAACCTTTATGGCCTATCCAACAGACCGGAAGTATACGAAAGAACACGAGTGGATTCTGGCGAACGGGAACACCGCGACCATCGGCATCACTAACTACGCGCAGGAGTCGCTTGGCGACATCGTTTTCGTTGAGTTGCCCAAGGTCGGTGCAGAACTCACTGCCGGCAAGACGTTTGGGACGGTCGAATCGGTGAAAGCTGTGTCCGATCTATTTGCGCCCGTATCCGGAACGGTCACCGAAATCAATGCTGATCTTGCCACTTCGCCGGAGAATGTCAACAAAGACGCCCACGCCGCGTGGATGATTAGGATAAGTTTAAAGGATCCAAAACAGCTCGATTCCCTGCTATCCTCCTCCGATTACGAAAAGTTCGTGGCAGAAGAAGGAGGCCACTGAAGAATTGCCTGACTGCCGACTCCCAACCGAATTTCTGCAAACCTGGAAAGCTCTGATCCATGGTTTTGTGGTTGAAATTCGAGGATCAGTGATCTTTCAAGAAATACGTAGCAAAGCCCGTCTGGCTGGCGTCACAATCAAACTGACCCCGAGTTACATCTAATATTTTCCCTATGCGTTATTTGCCAAAATCTCCTGCTGACCGCGAAGCCATGCTAAAAGCCATGGGCCTGCGTTCAGTTGATGACCTCTTCGCTCCAATTCCAGCCGAGTATCGGCTCAATCGCGATCTTAAGATTCCGCGCCAAATGGCCGAATCGGAAATCGTTGACTATTTCCGGCAGCGTTCGCGCGAGAATGCTGAGGGCTATGTAAGCTTTCTCGGAGCCGGTGCGTATTCTCACTACCGTCCTGTCATTATCGACTCGCTCATTTCACGTGGCGAATTCCTGACCGCGTACACGCCCTACCAGGCGGAAATTTCCCAAGGAACGCTGCAATCAATCTTCGAATTTCAAACGATGATTTCCGAGCTGACCGGCATGGAGGTCGCCAACGCCTCCATGTACGACGGTTCCACAGCCGCCGCCGAAGCCGTGATGATGGCGGTTCGGCTCACGGGACGCCGGTCGGTGGTTCTCGCGCGCAGCCTGCATCCCGAGTATCGGGAAGTGCTCGCGACCTACGCCACTCATCAGGGGATGCCGCTCTCCGTCGCCGGTTTCGGCGAGAACGGACGCGTGAATCTGGCGGAACTGGAAAAATCGATTTCAGCTGAAACCGCCTGTGTGCTCATTCAATCGCCGAACTTTTTCGGGACTCTCGAAGATGTCGCGGCCGTTGCCGATATCGCTCACAGGAACGGTGCATTGCTCGTCGTCTCGATTGCCGAAGCAGTCTCGTTGGGCATTGTCGAGCCGCCGCGCGAAGCCGATATCATCGCCATGGAAGCGCAGTCGTTCGGAGTGCCCCTCGGCTTCGGTGGGCCTTATTGCGGAGTCATTGCCACGCGCGAAAAATTTGTTCGCCAAATGCCGGGGCGGTTGGTTGGGCAAACGGTCGACAAACACGGCAAACGAGGATTCGTTCTCACGTTGGCCACTCGCGAGCAACACATTCGCCGCGAGAAAGCGACCTCGAATATCTGCACCAATCAGGCGCTCGTTGCCCTGATGGTCAATATCTTCATGACCGTCTATGGCAAGGTCGGGTTGAAAGAGCTGGCTAAACAGAATCTTGCCAAGGCAGCATATGCGGCGGCGCAGTTTGGCAAGCAAGGCGAGGTTCTTTTCGGGGGCGCGCCCCGTTTCAATGAGTTCGTGGTGCGCACCAGCGAAGATGCTTACGCGATTAACAACCGATTGCTGGGACACAAAGTCATTGGCGGACTGCCGCTGAAGAAATTTTATCCGGAACTTGGCAATGCTGCCCTGTGGTGCTGCACGGAGTTGACTACGCGGAGCTCAATCGACACAGCCGTCGGCCTAGTCGCAGAGAGCGAACGCTCGGTTCAGTCGGCGAAACAGGAAACCGAGGAGATGGTGCGATGACAGACAGGATTCGCAAAGCCACCCGTCACGTCAATCAGAATGAAGGATTGATTTTCGAAAAGTCCTCGGCCGGCAAAGCCGCATGGAAAGTTCCCCCGCTCGATGTTCCTGAGGTAGACTCCGCTTCTCTGCTCGGCGGAATTGAGAGAAAAGATCTCGGCAACATGCCTGAGGTGAGCGAGATCGAAATCATCCGCCACTTCACGCGGCTTTCCACCTGGAATTACGCGATCGATCTTGGCATGTATCCGCTCGGCTCGTGCACGATGAAATATAACCCTCGTGTGAACGAGGCAGTCGCGCGCGTCGAAGGCATTGCCAACGGCCATCCCTATCAGCCAGAAAAGATCTCGCAAGGCGCTCTGCAAATCATCAAGACGCTTAGCCAATGCCTAATCGAGATTACCGGCATGGATGCAATCACGCTGCAGCCGGCAGCCGGCGCGCATGGCGAAATGACGGGCTTGCTGATGGTCCGAGCGTATCACCATTCGCAAGGCCGCCCGCGAAAGAAAGTGCTGATTCCCGACTCGGCTCATGGCACGAATCCGGCAACTGCGGCAATGGTCGATTATGCGGTCGAGAACTTGAAATCCGACTCGCGCGGTATGGTCGATATTTCCGCCCTCGCGGCGCAGATGAACGAGGATGTCGCGGCATTGATGCTGACGAATCCCAACACGCTCGGCGTTTTTGAGCAGGATATCCACAAGATTGCCGACATCCTGCATGCTAAAGGGGGCCTGCTTTATATGGATGGCGCGAACATGAACGCGCTAGTCGGCAAAGTCCGTCCGGGCGATTTCGGCGTCGACCTGATGCACTTGAACCTGCACAAAACTTTCTCCACGCCACACGGCGGTGGTGGGCCAGGCTCGGGGCCGGTAGCAGTTAAGACGATCCTCGAGCCTTTCCTGCCGAAGCCGGTGCTTATCAACAAGCCCGACGGCACCTTGGGTTTTGAATACAATCGGCCGCAATCGGTGGGGAGGGTTCGTGCTTTTTACGGGAATTTTGGAATGTTTGTGCGAGCGCTCGCTTACATCCAGGCGAATGGCCCGGATGGCCTGCGTCAAACTACCGAGGACGCCGTGCTTAACGCAAATTACATTCGCAAAGGCCTCGAAGGCACATACGAATTACCCTATGCAACGCCCACCATGCACGAAGTCGTTTTCAGCGACAAGCTTCAGGCAAAGAAAGGCGTGCGCACGATGGATATCGCGAAGCGGCTCATCGACTACGGATTCCATCCGTACACGACGGCGTTTCCGCTCATCGTTCCCGGAGCGATGATGATTGAACCGACGGAGAGCGAATCCATAGAAGAGCTGGATTTCTTTGTCGAGGCAATGAAGTCCATTGCCGATGAAGTCGAGGAGAACCCCCAAACGGTCCTAGACGCGCCGCACTCGACGCGAGTTTCGCGCCTCGATGAGACCGCGGCCGCGCGCAAGCCGGTGCTGCGCTGGAAGCCTGTCGTCTAGCTTACGCAGTTCCAGCCACCGGGGTCGAACCCCGTCTTGTCTCTTTACTGAAAGCTAGCTCTTCCGGGAAGTTACCGCAAAGAATTCGGCGGCTTCCTGTTCCACGTTCGTGCTTCCACACTCCGGACACTTGGGAGACTCGTTATCGTGCTCGCTCAGGCTGAGAACCAGTTCGAAGGTTTTATGGCAATCGAGGCAGACGTAATCGTATACGGGCATGGGGACCTCCCGCGAAGGAAAGATGCTCTCCTGACAATTCTAATCCCAAAGCGGTTGTCGAAAACAAGTACGAGTCGCGATTGTGTGGCGACTCAAGTTGTTTGCAAAGGCTTCAATCAAGGAACGAACGGCCCGAGGTCGTTAGAATTTCGGGGCCTCACTTCCCTGCGATATCGACCCACGCGCTCGTTGTTTCCCAATCCAATTTCATCACACATCCATGGCTTGATTTTTCGTAGGAAATCGTGAAGTTCTCGACCGGCGAGGCCAACTTGGAGACCCTCATATCGACTCGCGCCAGTTCGTCGCTCCCATATTTGTAGGGAATGCCCCATTCGCCTGTCTTCTTGTTGATAATCAGCGTCCATTTGTCCGGATTCGGGACGGTAAAGATCGTGTAGTTTCCGGCGGGCACATTCTTGCCCCCGACTTCAACGTCCGCAGTGGTGACAAATGTTGTCGCGTCGTTGGCGCCGGTGCGCCACACTTCGCCGAAGGGCACGAGATCACCATAAATCTTGCGGCCTTTCATGCGGGGACTGGAGTAATCCGTCTTGATCGACTTGCCATTGCCGAGATCACAACTGGCAGAGGCCGGGGGGCTGGGCCGCGTGTTGCCCATTTGGGCAAGGCCGAAGCTGGCGGCAAGGAACAGGAAAAGTATGGACATCGCAAAACGTTTTCGCATGAGGTCTCTCCTGAAATGACGTTCACTGCTGGTTGGATTTGACAGCCGATTATGCTCCACCAGACCGCACAGTTACAATCGCTCCATGCCGATATTTGACGAAAAGCAGGAAGAACTCGAACACTACGAAACTATGATGGGCGTGCCGCGCGGCCGCCTTGCCGTAGCTCTCGACTCGATCACTGACGCGATGGCGATGGTCGGGCAACATGGGGTTTATTGCCAAAGCCAGCGCTGGCCCGGCAAGCCGGTCATGGATATTCAGATCATCATGAAAAGCCTGAGCGACGCGAAAGAATTGATCCAGAATGTGATGGGAGAACTGAAGAAAGCGAAATGATTTTGAATCCTTACCATTGTCGATTCATCCGACGTCCGGAGGCGCCTGTACATGTCGAAAAAAATGAAGCCCTTTGTTGTTGTGTTCGCGATTTCGTGTTTAACCGCACTGTCGGTGGCACAAAATTCCCCTCAAGGGACTCAAACCTCAGCTACGCCACCAGCAGCCAACGCGCTAACTACCCAGGAGCGAGACGCCGCGATCAAGCAGTTCGAGACGACGCGCGATAATTTTCTGAAATCGATCGCCGGGCTTTCCGAAAAGCAATGGGACTTCAAGCCGGCGCCGGATCGCTGGTCGGTCGCTGAAGTTGCGGAGCACATTACGATCTCGGAGTTGACGCTCGGCGGACTTGTGCAGCAGAAGATCATGCAGTCTCCCGCCGCCCCTGAAAAGCGAGATCAGGTGAAGGGTAAGGACGAGATGATCCTGCAGAAAGTGCCCGATCGCAGCCACAAAGCGCAGGCGCCTGAATTCCTGAAGCCTACTGGCCGATGGCCGACCGAGGCGGATTTAGTAAAAGCGTTTGAAAAGGCCCGCGCCGCGAACATCGATTACATCCGCACCACTAACGACGATCTGCGCGACCACTTCTTCGACCACCCCGCGTTTGGCACGCTCGATGGCTACCAGTGGTTACTGCTGATCTCGGCGCATTCCGCGCGGCATACGGAACAAATTGAAGAAGTAAAAGCCGATCCCAATTTTCCGAAAGAGTAATTTGCGGAGAACCGTCGCCTACGGTTTTACCAGTATCATCACTATGCCATGCGAGGGCACTGATGCGGAGAACTTCTCCGTAAAGCTCCCCAGAGTCTTGTGCTCCCATAAATCGCGGACTGAAGCGCTCAGACGACCGGGATAACCGATATCTTCCCAATTCACTGAAACCTCTCGCCCGGTGCCGCCACGATTTAAAAGAATCACCGCACGGCTTCCATCTTTCATTTGCTTCGACCAGACCTCGGCATCACTATTCTTGGCAACACGCTCGCCTTCACGCCCCAACGGATCCTGATCCACCGCTATAACTTCCTTGTTGGTGAGAATCTCCCGAATCTCAGGCCGCATATTGCGAAGATCGTTGCCCGCGATTAGAGGAGCGGCAAGAATCGCCCACAAGCCAAAATGAGACCGGTACTCTGTGTCCGTCATGCCGCCGTTGCCGACTTCCAGCATGTCCGGATCATTCCAGTGCCCTGGGCCGGCGTAAGATTGCAATCCAACCTGCTGGTCGAGAATCGACATCACGCCGTTAGAGCAGCAACTGCCGTCGGGCCATTTCTCCGGACCACCCCACCGGTCCTTAATATCATCGGTCGTGCGCCAAAGATTTCCGCCCGCGTCTTCACCCCACAACCACGGCTTCGCTTTGCCCCATTCGCAAATGCTCAACACGATGGCGCGCCCCGACGAGTCGAGCGCGGCACGCATGTTCGCATAGGCGGCTCTCGCATCCTGGGTCGTTGTGTTGCACCAATCATATTTCAGATAGTCGACGCCCCAGGCGGCGTACTGAATTGCATCCTGATATTCGTGGCCTAGCCCACCCGGCCGGCCCGCGCAGGTTTTTGAGCCGGCATCGGAGTAAATGCCGAACTTAAGTCCAAGCGAGTGAATGTAATCGCCGACTGCCTTCATGCCGTGTGGAAAACGCTGCGGATCGGGCACGATGTTTCCGCTGTCGTCGCGGCTCACCTGCCAGCAATCGTCGATGTTCACATATCGATATCCGGCATCTTTCATGCCGGATTTCACCATCGCATCGGCCATGCTGCGGATCATCTCTTCATTCACATTGCAGGCGAATTTGTTCCACGAGTTCCAGCCCATAGGTGGGGTCAGAGCCAGATTTTTTGACGGAGGATTCGTCTGCTGT
>JASHNX010000132.1 GCA_030041415.1 Candidatus Sulfotelmatobacter sp. | reverse complement strand
CGGTTCAGGCTGCCATCAGGATTGAGAATGGCGCGGCCGAAATGGCGAACCACCTCGTTGTAGACCGCTTCACCGGGACGCATGAGTTGGTGAGCGATGCGGTCCGCCTGCGCGACGTTCGCGCCCAGCGCGGCAAACATCTCTCCAACGGTGGATTTGCCGGAGGCAATGCCGCCGGTCAGGCCGACTTTCAGCATAGACTCAGTGGTTAGTGATCAAAGGTCGGCGCAAGCGCCTTAACACCCAAAGCTTCTGGTCGATCGCGAAATCCATGACCATTATCCGCTGACCGCCAGACCGCTGCCCTTGCGCATTCTCGCAGCTTTCACGGTGTTGTACATCAGCATGGCGATGGTGAGCGGGCCGACGCCGCCGGGAACCGGCGTCAGCGCTCCGGCTACCCGCGCAACTTCGGGGTGCACATCGCCCGCCAGTACCGATCCCCTTTTGCGAAACGTTTCTTCGCGTTTGGAGTCGCCGGCGAACAGGCGCAGGAACTCGGCGTTGTCGGTAACTTTGTTCATTCCGACGTCGATCACGGTGGCGCCAGGCTTCACAAAATCGTGGGTGATCAAGCCGGCGCGGCCGATCGCGGCGACCAGGATATCAGCCTCGCGGCAGACTGCAGGCAGATCTCGTGTTTTTGAGTGACAGACCGTAACCGTGGCGTTGGCATTGAGCAGAAGCATGGCTGCTGGCTTGCCGACGATGTCGCTGCGGCCGACGACGACGGCATGCCGACCGGCTACGGGAATCTGGCTGCGCCTAAGGATTTCCATGACTCCGGCCGGGGTGCATGGAACCAGGCCAGGACGCTGAGTAGAGAGAAAACCGACGTTCAGGGGATGGAATCCGTCGACGTCTTTCGCGGGGTCGACCGCCATGAGGACTTTTTTCGCGTCAACCTGCGGCGGCAGAGGCAACTGCACAAGAATGCCATCGATTTCATTGCGGTGATTCAGCTCATCGATCAGCGCGCAAACGTCGGCGGTGGTCGATGTTTCCGACGGCGTGTGCTGTTCGCTGTAGATGCCAACTTCAGCGGATGCCTTCACCTTGCCGCGAACGTAAATCTCTGAAGCGGGGTTGTGGCCGACGAGCACGACCGCGAGGCCGGGGCGGATTCCTCCGGCGGCCATGGCGCTAACTTCTGCTGCTACTTCTTTGCGGATGTCGCTCGCGATCTGCGAGCCGTCCAGGATTCGAGCCGGCATGCTGGAAAAATCTTACACCGGCAAAGGCTTGAGCGGAGTTCGGAGGATGGTGTCGTACAATGCTCGACATGATTCACAAAGATTTGCTCGAAATCCTGGTTTGCCCAGCATGCAAGAAGCCGCTCGAGTACCGGCAGAATCCGGAGAGCCTGAAGTGCCAGCAATGCCATCGCGTCTATGCGGTGAAAGACGATATTCCGATCATGCTGGTGGATGAAGCCACCATCGAAAACTAGCCAAGGCGGCATGCCCTGGTCGGCTCCTGCCCTTACACAGAACAAAGTAGTCCTTCATTGAGAACAGCTCGATTACTGCGCGATGGTTACAGATCTTGACAATGCCGAAGCCTTGGGTACCGGTGTGACTTATCGCACATGACCTTGTGCGTCCTAGAACGACGCCTTGTGTCATTTTTCGGGACCGTAACGTTACCTCCGATCTGAGGATGAGATACGCGTCCCGCCCCGAGACGCGTGCAACTTCCGATATCTACAGGGGTTTATAGAACTAACAGACCCGATTTTCCGTATATGCAAATGGAGGATCGCGACGGCAGTTGAATTGCATGCAACTTGGATAGCTGCCGATGAGTCTAATAGGCAAAGTGGTTGAAAGGTCGGAATCGGAGGTGATGACGGCCATGATCGATAAGGTGATGAACGAAAGAGTCACAAACGATAAAGACAGATTCACGGCGACTGAACTGGCAGCGCTGCGCAGCGATCTGCTGCAAGGCGGGATGATGGATTCCTACGAAGCTGCCGAACTGTTGCAGGTGTTTCTGATGGGCCGGGGATATGGGGTTTCTCCGAAGGCTGCTCTGGATGCAGCGGGCCGCGTCGAAATGGCGGGGTGCGCACTGCCGGTCCTGCAGCATGAATTGGAGAACCTGGCAATGGTTATGTAAGTTTCTGGCTCGAGCCGGTGACTCGAGTCAGTGGAATGAGATCAAGACATCCTGGTTCTGAGTATCGAAATAAAGATTGACGGACCAGTTCCACGAGCAAGCCGGGCGAACCTGCCCGGCTTTGTGGTCTAGGGAAAAATCAAACTTAGATTACCGAGTCACCTGACACTCCTGCGTCGCGGTATCACTCGAGCTTTGTCGCATCGACGCCTTTGTCCTTATTGTCCGCGTTTCCGCAGGTAATCAATGAACATCTGCTCGACAGGCTTGTCGTAGGCCATGAGCATGTGGCGGACAGTGTGTCCGCTGACGAAGTGACAGACTTCTTCGGCAAGATTCTTGGCATGGTCGCCGGCGCGCTCGAGCGATTGCGTCATGAAGATAACCTGCAGGCTGCCCTGGCGCGTGATGTTTTCCGGATTTTCAATGTGGCGCATGAAAATGAGGTTGCGCAGGCGGTCCATTTCTGAATCGGCGCGAAGAACATCGATAGCTTTCGCGACGTCGCGGGCCGAGAAGGCATCGGCGCAGTCAGTCAGCATTTTTTCGAGGATGGTCGCCATGCGCGTGAGGTCGCGGGTATCTTCAGAGTCGATGCGGCCGGCGACCGCCAGGGCGCTGTTGGCGAAGCTGAGTAATAGATCGCCGATGCGCTCGAGACCGATCATGAACTTCATGCATGCCAAAAGTTCACGGGCCTGCGCGGGCTCAACCTCAGTGATCGCTTCGGTGACGGCACCGTCGATTTCCATATCGAGGGTATCGAGTTCGCGCTCGCGCTGACGAAGAGAGTTGAGCAGTGAATTGGATCCCGTCGCGATGCCTTCGGCAGCGGCAGCTGCGGCTTCTTTGGCGAGACGGCAAGCTTCTACGGTACGGCGAACAATGTGATGATGGGCCGGTTCGGGAGCAAGGGCGTCGACTCGAGCAGTACTCATAAACTCATCCCCGTGGCGCAGGGCAGGAATTCGTGAAGCTGTTACCTGTGATTTTGCCGTACCCATAACTGGACGGTCAACGTCCAAAGATAAGATGGCCGGCACAGGCGCGGGTTAAGAGGCTGTGAATTTTTGGTGGAATTTTTGTCAACGCGAACTGAAGTCTAGCGGTGGGCCTGATACTGCCGCTGCTGGCGTTTTGCGGCTTGTCTCTGCGCCTTCTGATACCGCTTCATGGCTTTGCGCTGTCGCTTGGCCTGTCTCTTCGAATATTTCTGGTATTGCTTTTGCGCCCTGCGTGCCTCACGCCCATTTTCTCCAATGCTTCGATTCTCGCGATGAGCTGCAAGCGCCGGCATTGACCACGCAAGGCTTACGAATATCACCAGCAGCCAAGCTGCGGTTCGCTTCATGAGCATCTCCAGAAAGGATCTGTAGTGAGATGTTAACACCGAAGCACCTTCCAATTCGCAGCTTATGACCTTCGTGTGCGATTCCCGAGGTAACTTCAAGAGAAAACATAACAACCTGTGCCGCAGGGCAAAGCATTCTATGCAATCGGCAACCTGAACAGAAATCTGGATCCGTGGGCGAGCTCGCTTTCGGCCCGGATTGAGCCGCCATGAGCCAGCATGATGTGTTTCGCGATGGCGAGACCGAGGCCGGTGCCACCGGACTCGCGGGACCGCGCCTTATCGACACGATAAAAGCGCTCGAAAAGGCGAGGGAGGTGCTCAGAGGGGATGCCGGCACCGAAATCCTGCACAAAAAATTCGACTGCATGGGGAACGGCACGGGCGCCCAGCACAATTCGTCCACCGGAGGCGCCGTATTTCATGGCATTGTCAATCAGGTTGGAAAAAACCTGGTGAATGGCTTCGCGATCCGCTAGAACGCGCGGCAGGTCTTGAATGGCCGAATCGTGGTTTGAAGACCCGGATGAGCCATTCCCGGAGGATTCTGCCCCAACAGAATCATGAATCTTGAGATCGATGCCGTGAGTACGCGCGATCTCGCGAAAATTTTCTTCGGCATCGTGAAGAAGTTCGGCAGGGGGCACGGATTCGGCATCGAAGCGAGTCTCGCCAGATTCGACGCGGGCGAGCGTAAGCAGGTCCTCGGTAAGACGCGACATACGGGCAGAGTTTTTGCGAATGATTTCCAGAAACTCGCGCGTGGGAGCGCCGTTTTCCGGGGTGCTGTCGAGCAAAGTCTCAGCATAGCCCTGGATTGAAGTAAGCGGCGTGCGCAGCTCGTGAGAGACATTGGCGATAAAATCGCGGCGCGTTTTTTCCACGCGCTCGGTTTCGGTCAGGTCGCGCAGCACGGCGACGGCGCCGCCATCGGGCAGAGGAGCGGCGGTTACATCGAAAGCGCGGCCAGGGACGATGGACGTCGCGCGCGCGGTTTTAACTTCGCGCGAACTGGTCGCCTCTTTCACCGTCGCCAGGAAATCAGGATCACGAATGGTTTCCACGACCGGCTGCTGCAAACGAGTCCCCCGGGGTACGAGGCGGTTCATGGGACGGTTGGCCCATTGCACCATTCCATCAGCGCTCACCGCGACCACGGCGTCCTGCATGCTGTTGAGCAAGGTTTCGAGTTGTCGCTGGCTCGACTGGACCGCTGCAAAGCTGTGCTCGACGCGACGGGCGGTTTTGTCAATGGCTGCCGCGACGCGGCCAATCTCATCTTGTGAGGTTTCGTGAATGCGCGCCTGAAGATCGCCATCCGCAATGCGCGCCGCGACCTCGACGATGCGCTCGAGGCGGCGGGCGCTCCACCGTGAGGCAAAAGCGGCCACCAGAAGGGCGAGCAGGAAAGCCACCGTCGACGCTGATGCCAGCCTTCGGCGGACTTTTGTTGAGATCGCTTCCACGTCCGACAGCGGGTAAGCGAGGCGAACCGCCCCGCCGGAAATCGGTACGGCGGTAAAGAGAAAGGGCGTTCCTACGCTTGCGCTGCGCCGTTCGGCAATGCCGATGTTGCCGGAAAGCGCCGCCTTGAATTCCGGCCGGGAAGCCGCACTTTGCAGATCGGCCGGGTTGGCCTCAGAATCGGCCAGCACCTTGCCGGTGGAATCGATTACGGTGACACGGGCGCCGGCAGCTTGTCCCTCCTGGGCGGCAATGTCCGACAGAGAATGACCGCGGTCGGTTTCCACGCGGTGGGCAAGCAGTTCCGTCTTCTGGGTAAGGTTGCGCTTGATTTCCGTGCGCAGCGAATCTTCCCATGCGCCGCCGATCATGACGTCGAAAGCCACTGCGGCCGCGACGATGACGACCACAAACGCAGCCAGCAACTTGAAAAAAATCCGGTTTCTCACGTGAATCTCGCGCCGGGAGGACTTACAAATCTCTTCAATTGTCCCCGCAAGCTATTTCGGAGCTTCGAAGCGATAGCCCGCCCCGCGCACGGTCTTAAGATAGCGCGGATTCTCCGGATCGGGCTCGATTTTTTCGCGAATGCGGCGGACATAGACATCGACGGATCGGGGAGTCACGTAGGAAGTGTCGCGCCAGACAGAATCGAGAAGATGATCGCGTGAAAAAACCCGGCCCAGGTGGCGGGCAAAATAATCGAGCAGCCGAAATTCCGTTGCGGTGGTGGGTACCGTTTCGCCGCGCACGGTGAGAATCATGGCAGCTGGATCGATGATGATTTCGCCCACAGTAAACGGGCTAGCGGGAAGAGGACGCTCGAAGCGGCGAAGCACAGCTTTGACTCGGGCGACAAGTTCCCGCGGGCTGAAGGGCTTGGCGATGTAATCATCGGCGCCGAGTTCGAGACCGAGAACACGGTCCGCTTCGCTACTTTTTGCCGTCAGGAAAATGACCGGCACGGAAGCCAAACCGGGAGTCTGGCGAACCGTGCGGCACAGTTCAAGTCCGTCTTTGCCGGGGACCATAATATCAAGCACAAATAAGGCCGGGCGCTGCCGTTCCGCGTCGGCGATTACGTTGGAGCCGGCGGCATACATGCGTACCACGAACCCCTCGTTTTCCAGGTGATGACGCACCAGTCGGGAAATATCGGGATCGTCTTCGACGACAAAGATGCTGGGTTTCACGCTCTCATTGTAACGAAGGCTGCACGCTGTCGAATACTGGTTCGGCGTGCTGGAAGGCACTTTTCATCGGATTGTAACAATCGATATGCCGCAGGTATTAAGACCTGCCGAAAATGGCGCGTTACACAAGCTAGCTCAGCAAGATGATCACGTTGCCTGTGGAATCGATATGGAAACGTCTCCCCGGTGGTACGACAGTGGTCGCGCTGTATTCGGTAATCACGGCGGGCCCACGGTATTTCTTACCGGTGCGAAGATCATCTCGGGCAAAAAAGTGGGTCGATTGTCTCTTACCCTCGAAGACGACTAGTGTTTTGAACACCGAGCGCAGCTCGGGGCGCGCCCGCTTCAAAAAACTGGGGCGTTCACGGGAGGATTGGGCGTCTGTTCCAGCATTTTTGCTCCCTTGTGCGTTCTCTGAACACAATTTAAGAGCGGCGCGAAGACGTATGGTCACGACCTCGACCTCACGCGTTGCATGGGCATACCCGTAGCGCCTCTGATGCTCTCTGTGGAAATCGGTCAACATTTTTCCGGTGAATGGAATGTTAAGTTCGTATCCCTGGCCGCGATAGCGCACGTCGGCAGTGTGTTTGAAGTGAACTTTTCCTGGCCATGCCTCGCGCTGAAAATCCCGAGCCGCTTGTACCTGTAGTTTGGCGAACTCTTTTTTCAAAGCTTCCTGAGGGAATTTTTCTGTGCAACTCAATAAGACCGTGCGCGAATAATCTTTCACCACATCGCTCGCCAAAATTCCGAGAGCGGAAAGTGCACCGGGCATGGCGGGAACAATGACTCGAGGGATGCGCAGGGCTTCGGCGAGAGCGCAGGCGTGCAGGCCTCCCGCCCCGCCGAAGGCGACCAGAGAAAAATCACGGGGGTCGCGTCCGCGCTCGATCGAGACCACGCGAATGGCTTTCTCCATAGTGGAGTTCACCACGCGGATGACGCCTTCGGCGAATTTTTCGAGAGTCAACCGGCTGCCTTGCCGCTTAAGCCACTCGCTCGTAATACGCCGCGTGCGATCAAGGTCGAGCAAGAAGTTACCACCCAAGAAATGATCGGGCTGCAGGCGGCCGAGCAAGAGATTGGCATCGGTAACCGTAGGCTGGGTTCCCCGGCCATAACATATGGGACCGGGGTCGGCACCGGCCGATTCGGGGCCGACGCGAAGAGCGCCACCCGCATCGAAGCGAGCGAGCGAACCTCCT
>JASHNX010000131.1 GCA_030041415.1 Candidatus Sulfotelmatobacter sp. | reverse complement strand
ACTCGGCGTTTTCCGCGGTTAGGTTTTGGTCTATCGTCCGAATTGCACCGTGATGCGAGCGCCCGCCGCCACGCGCGTACCTGCCGGAGGAGATTGCTGTCGCGCCATGCCGCTGCCGATGGCTTCCAGTTCCAGGCCGCTGTCTTCGGCAGCCTCGACAGCTCCGCGCACTGTCTTGCCCAGGAATGACGGCACTTCGATACCCCCCTGCGAGATATCAAGCACTACGGTTCCTCCCGAGGGCAAATTGGATTCAGGCGATGGCGCTTCGTTCTTTGTGCTCTTCGAGGCTTCTTGCAAAGATTGCTTTTGAGTTTCGGGAGTAATCGACGCGGGTGATTCTCTTTCGCGAATGGCGGCTTCTACGATTCTCTGACTCGCCGCATCGGCCGGCACGGGCGGGTGAGCGACGTCTGAGTGCGCATCGATTTCGGCGCTCTCGAGTGGCTCTCCAGGATGATCAGGGGTGCCTTCCTCGAGATCTTTCTCCTTCATCTTCGCCCGTGCCAAAAGCAGTTGGCGTTGAGGCGCGAGCGGCAGGTCGTGCGGCACGTGCAAGTATTCGAGCACTTGCTGCGTCACCCGGCGAAATACTGGCGCAGATACCTGCCCGCCCTGATGGAGTCCGACAGCGGAATCTAGAATCACTGCGACCACAATTTGCGGATTATTGAGAGGCGCGAAACCGGCGAACGATCCAACATACTTTGTCTTCGAATACGCGCCGGTGGCGGGATCGACTTTCTGCGCGGTCCCGGTCTTGCCCGCGGACGTGTAGCCCTCGAGCGTTGCCATGCGTCCGGTGCCTTCGAGTACAACTTTCTGCATCATGGCGCGCATCTCTGCTGCGGTAAAGCTGGAGATCACACGATGCGAAGGTCCGGAACGAAAGGAAACGGTCTGCGGGGAGCCCTGTGGCTGGACTGTGCCCATCAGAATGCGCGGAGCAACCCAGACCCCATCGTTCGCGAAGGTCGAGATCAGAGATGAGAGTTGAATCGGGGAAATCCCGATCTCCTGACCCATGGAGATCGCTGCGATGGAAACCTTCGACCAACGGCTGACTGGTTTTGTCAGCCCGCGCGTTTCTCCAGGCAGTTCAATTCCCGTCTGCTGACCGAATCCATAGCCCCTGATGTAGTTGTAAAACCGGTCTTGACCCAGGCGCAACGCGATCTTGATTGCCCCTACATCGCTTGACTCCGCCAGCACTCCCCACACGGGCAGGAGCCCATGCGGCCTCGAATCTCGGATGCGCATGCCGTTGTAGACGATCGATCCCATCTGGCAATCGAAGATCTCATTGGGATTGGTCAGGTTCTCGTTGAGCGCGGCTGAGATAGTTACCAGTTTGAATGTTGATCCCGGCTCATAAATATCGCTGACGGCGCGGTTGGTGAGCGCGGCCGGCGTGATCTGCTTGCGCAGATTCGGATTGAACGTGGGCCGGTTTGCCAGCGCGAGAATCTCCCCGGTATGCGGATTTTCCACAATCACCGTGCCGGCAATGGCGTGAGTATCTTGGAGCGCCTGAGCGAGTTCCTTTTCGGCGATGTATTGAATGTTCTTATCGATGGTGAGAACGGTGTTCTCTCCGGGCTCAGGTTGTTTCTCAACATCGGAGAACCATTGCCTGCGAGCATCGACTGAGATCAGCATCTGGCCGGGACGGCCGCGGAGCTCTTCGTCAAATTCGTGTTCAATCCCGCTTTGGCCCGTGTCCTCCATGCCGACGCTGCCAATCACCTGCGCAGCAAGATCGCGGGCTGGATAGAAGCGCTTGGGTTCCTTTTGGAAGTGAATTCCCTGCAGGTTCAGAGATTTTATGCGCTCGATAGTCTCGTCATCGGCCTTGCGCGCGACCCAGCAAAAGGTCTTGTGGGCGCGGCAATCGGCAAGGACAACATTGCGATCTTCGCCGGTAATGCGGGTGATTAAGGATACGGCGGTAGGGAGATCTTTTACTTCCGTGGGAACGGCGAAGGCGGAGTCAACCAGCACTGACATCGCCAGTTCACGTCCGGCTCGGTCATAGATGATTCCGCGTTTCGCTGAAAGAGGAATCTCGCGCTGTTGCTGGTGCTCTGCCTGCCTTACAAAGCTTCCGTAGCGGAAAATCTGGAGATAAACCAGCCGCATGCAGATCGCCAGGCACCAGAAAGAGAGAATCAACGCAAGCAAATAAAGGCGGGAATTGGGGGCGGCTTTGGCGTCTGCAGCCATGAATCTTTTTACCTCGGTGTTGCTTTCCTGAGGGATGAGGCGTTCCCGCAAGCCGAACAGATGGGTCTTTGTCGTTTACACCGCTGCCTGCGAAAGGCATAGCTTCCAGAGACAACATCGGCGGCCCGAGCACTTAGGCCGCCTGACAAAAAATCGCACTGATCCGTCCAGCCATCTCAGGTACGGGCCAACTCTACTGACCGTGAACTATCATCCCCGGTCCGGCGCTGGCCATCACAGGACCCTGCACGTCTGTTGTTGTGCTATCCATGCGGATTACCTGCCCCGGCAAGGGTGGCACAAGTCCCATGCGGCGAGCGATTACGTCGATTCGCTCCGGGTCGCGCAGCGACGCGTCCTCCAGGTGCAACGCGCGATTCATCTCCGTCAAGTTGCTTAGTTGCCGTTTTGCCGATTCGATCTGGTATCCGTACTCGATGGCGCGGAAGTGTTGCCAGGCGTAAGTCAGCACCAGTAAAAACAGGCACGCGAGCGCGGTGCAGAATTGTTTCATCTCGCGATTACGCGCGGGGTCTTCCATCTTCACCAGCCGCGAATTATCGATCGCCTTCGCGAAGTAAATCTCTGGTGTGCCGGTGAAGAATGTGTCACGCCGGGTTCCTCGATTTACGCTGCCAATTGCCGCCGCCGCTGCCATGTTTACGCCGCTCCTGCGAAAACCGGTTCGCGGTCTATGGCCGCAACCGGCAGATCATAAAGTTGCTCGAGTTCGATTTCTTCCGCGAATGCCTTGCGCTGTACGTTCTTCTCTGTCCGTTCTACCGTTGCCATCAAATCCCGGATCAACGTGCCTGTGTACATTTCCTTACCTCAGACTTGGATTCCTACCACGGAACCCGGCAACTCCCTGCCAAACCTTGCGGATCTTTAATTTCTTCAATCCGAATTGTCCAATTTGTCCGCTTGATCGTTTGCCACTTCGAACCTGTATGCCCGGCACGGCCACTACAGCTATGCCGGGGACTCCGGCAGGTTTTCCGGAATCAAAATCTTCCAGCTTCTAAATCTTTTCCGCCGCCCTCAGCTTCGCGCTGCGCGCCCGCGGATTGCGATCTTGTTCTTCTTCGGATGCGATGACCGGTTTCTTGGTCAGCACCCGCAAGGACATGTCCTCTTTTCTGCCTTCGCGGAAGGCATCTTTTACGATGCGATCTTCCAGCGAGTGAAAGCTGATCACCACCACGCGTCCACCGGGTTTTAAGATCCGCGGCGCCGCTTCGAGCAGCGCCTTCAGATCGTCCAGTTCGCGGTTTACGAAGATTCGAAGAGCCTGAAAGGTTCGCGTCGCGGGATGAATCCGTCTCTCGGCAGAATTCATTGGCCGGGCCGCGGCGGATATGATCTGCGCTAATTGCGCCGTAGATCGTATCGGCCGCGACCGGACAATGGCTCTGGCGATTCTCCGCGACCTCCTTTCCTCTCCGAATTCGTAAATCACATCGGCAAGCTGTCGCTCGTCGAGGTGGTTTACCACTTGTTCGGCGGTTCGCTCCGAATGCGGATTCATCCGCATA
>JASHNX010000130.1 GCA_030041415.1 Candidatus Sulfotelmatobacter sp. | reverse complement strand
CATTTCGACGCCGCAGACTCCGTGCGCCGCCGATTCTCATCATTCGATGCGGCTCAGTTCTCAAGTGAAATCGATCGATTGATTGCGCGCTGCACACCCGAATACATCGCGCAGGCGCCCGAACTTGGCGGCGGCGATGCGACCCCGGTGCTGATCGTGGGCATGCCACGGTCCGGTACAACTCTTGTCGAGCAGATCATCTCCATGCATCCCGAGGTCGGCGCAGGTGCCGAGTTAAATTTCTGGAACGACCGCGGCGCGGCATGGCACCTCTCCAGCGCACCCGGGAACGAGAAGCCGTTCAACCTGTCGGAGTTCCTGCACAAGGCGGCGGCAGACTATCTCCACCTGCTGCGCACGATCGCGCCGACGGCAACGCGAGTAACCGACAAGATGCCCTTCAACTTTCTCTGGGCCGGACTAATTCACGTGGCATTTCCCCGCGCAACGATCATCCACTGCCGCCGAGCCGCAATCGATACGGCCCTATCGATCCATCAAACTCACTTTCAACCCACCCTGGCCTTTCCAACCGGGGGCGTCGAGCTGGTGTCGTATTTCCGCGGCTACCAGCGGCTCACCGACCACTGGCGGCGAGTGCTGCCCGCGGATCGCTATCTTGAGGTCGATTACGAAGAGCTGACCAGCGCGCCCGATCCAGTCATCCGGAAGATCATCGCAGCTTGTGGGCTGGCGTGGCACGATGCCTGCCTGCGCCCCGAGGGCAATCTGCGGGCGGTGAATACGCCAAGCAAGTGGCAGGCCCGGCAGCCGATCTACCGCACGTCCGTCGAGCGCTGGCGACGCTACGAACCCTGGCTGGGCCCACTGCGCGCGCTAGCCGATGCCCGGTAAAGTGAGGATGGGTCGGGAATGCACGCGTTCGCGGAGGTTCTATAGGTTAGCAAATTTTCTCGCGAAATCCTGACATCAGACTTTCTCGCTACGGCTAATGGTCTCCGTTGCTCCCGTTTCCCTACAGTGCTAACATTCTTGGCGCCTCGGATAGATCGCCAAGCTGTTTTCCGAGATTCCCTTGTTCTCCCACCGATGGAGTTAGAAAATTTCTTGGAGGCCGTTATGCATGTACCCCTCTTTCGCATGCTCTCAATCCCATTCGCTTGCGTTTTCTTGCTTGCCAGTGCATTTGCTTCGGGCCCTCAGAATCGCGCGATCCAGTTTGTTACGGGAGCCAACGGAGCCGCGCCAACTTCAACTCTGATTGCCGATTCCGCCGGAAACTTGTACGGAACTACTTCTGAGGGGGGAAGCAACGAGTGTAATTACCGCAACTCCGAGCAGTACGGCTGCGGCACCGTTTTCGAGTTGTCGCCTCCGGCCGCCGAGGGCGGGCGTTGGACCCACACCGTACTGCATGAATTCCACTACGCAACCGATGGCAGCTTTCCTTTCAGTTCGCTGGTCATGGACGCAGCGGGGAACCTCTACGGAACTGCACTGAAAGGCGGCAATGGAAGTCCGTACGGTCCCGGAACAGTTTATGAGCTTTCTCCTCCCGCCGAGCCCGGCGGATCCTGGACATTCACAACCCTATATACATTCCAATCGTCCTCCGATACGGACGGTTCGGCACCATGGGGCACGCTTGTGTTCGATCAAGCCGGGAACCTGTATGGCACCACACAAGTTGGCGGCGCGAATAGCTGTGGCACAGTATATGAGTTGAGCCCGCCATCTGTGCCCGGCGATCCCTGGACAGAAACTGTTTTGTTCACTTTTCCCTACGCTGCGGCCGGCGGATACCCTATTGGCGGCGTGATCCTGGGCAGTGACGGTAGCCTGTACGGCACCACCGCTTTGCGCGGTTACCTGGACAGCACGAATTGTACCGGCGGGTGCGGCACGGTTTTCAGGCTGTCTCGCAATACAGAAGGCAAGTGGATCGAGAAGGTGTTGCACTCATTTGACTTTACCGACGGATTCTATCCCTTCAGCTCGCTAACCTACTTCAAAGGCAGTTATTATGGAACTACCTCCGCAGGCGGCAGCGACAACCAGGGAACGGTCTTCCAGTTAACCCCGGGTTCCGGGGGCTCCGCAACCTTCACCATTATTCACAACTTTACCTTTCCCACCGGGAACGACGGTGGCATTCCTTATGCTGGAGTTATCTTCGATCAGAGTGGAAACTTGTACGGAACCACTTTCCAGGGCGGAACTGGCGGGTATGGCGCGGTTTACAGACTGGCGCCGGCTTCGGGCGGCGTTTGGAATGAAACCATTCTGGCAACTTTCAGCGGCAGCGGGAGCACGCCTGAGATCGGCTTAATTGGAGGTGTGTTGCTGCACAATAATCAGTTATTCGGAACGACGGCAGACTGTACAGAGTTTGACGGTTTGTGTGATCGCTCCGGATACGTATATTCCATTACAGGATTCTGAAGTAGAAACCTGTTCGACAAAGCGGCCAGCAACCTCGCTGGCCGCTTCTTTATTGCATGCGACTATTTTCGCTTGTCTCTCATGCGTTCTGATCGCTCGGCGTCGTGTGGGGATTGTGATACGCCTCGAGATCTACATTCGGCACTCCTGGGACGGTGTTGACGAGACGAATGGATGCACGCTGGTTGTCTTCGAGTTGGACTTTCGCAGAATTGGCAGAGCAGGAAGCCCGAGTGAATGCCCCCACTAATCGGAGTCGCCGAGCGAACAAGCGCCGGCCCCGCGCGGATCGCCGCACGTTCCGCATGGTGAAGTCATCGCGTTTGCTCCGCCTGAAGCACCCTTTGCCGACACTGAGAAGACACTTAATTGCGGAATCAGCTTCTTGCTTTCACACTTCGGACAAGCGGCCCTTTCGCGTCCGTAAACCAAAGCTTCAAAACGATGGCGGCACGACTCGCAGACATATTCAAAAATTGGCATACGACACTCCCGAAGATTTAATTCTACTATTTTCGAACTCTTTTTCTGGTCCCAGCTCTCGTACTGGATTTGCTCGCTGTCGCCTCGAGCGCGTTCCGAAGATCGGCGATAAGATCGTCAGCGTCTTCAATTCCAACCGAATACCGAATGAGCGCTTCAGGAATGCCTGCCGCCTCCCGCTCCTGCTTCGTCGACTCCACGTGGCTTGTGGTTGCGGGCGGACCAGCGACAGTTTCCACCGCACCCAGATTCGCCGCCAGGTGAGCGTAATTCAGACGTGGCAGAAACGATTTCACGGCATCGAACCCACCTCGAATCGCGAAGCTCAGCACACCGCCGAAACCGCTCATCTGTTTGCGAGCAATCTCGTGGCTCTGGTGGGACTCCAGGCCGGGATAAAACACGCGCTCGACCTTGGGATGCGACTCCAGGAAACGCGCAATCTTCATTGCGCTTTCGTTTTGCCGCGCGATGCGAAGATCCAGTGTCTTCATTCCGCGAAGCAGCAAATACGCCGACATAGGCTCGAGGCACGCGCCTGTGATTTCGCGGAAGTGATAAATTCTCGCGACGAGATCGGCTGGCCCGCAAACCACCCCGCCGAGCGCGTCCGCGTGCCCACCGAGAAATTTTGTCGCGCTGTGAATCACCAAATCGGCGCCAAGATCAAGCGGTTGCTGATTGATGGGCGTGGCAAAAGTGTTATCGACTACAACGACCGATCCCTGCCGGTGACCAGCAGCGGCGAGCCGGGCAATATCGACCACCTTGACGGTCGGATTTGTCGGGCTTTCAAGATACAGAACTTTGCAACCTTCCCCGATCGCCGCTTCAATCGCTCCGTGATCCGCGGTGTCACATAAGCTGACTTCGATGCCGAAACGCGGCAGGAACTCGATAAATATCTTGTTCGTTCCACCGTAGGTGTCTTTAACGGAGACTACGCGGTCGCCGGGTGACAAGAGAGTGAAG
The DNA here is from genome assembly GCA_030041415.1 of Candidatus Sulfotelmatobacter sp. GTDB lineage: Bacteria > Acidobacteriota > Terriglobia > Terriglobales > Acidobacteriaceae > Sulfotelmatobacter. The sequence continues at coordinate 5,530 of JASHNX010000130.1, read as the reverse complement.
AGAGTGTTGCTGATGGCGGCCATCCCACTGGCAAAGCTGGTTGCGGCTTTAGCACCCTCGAGAAGTCTTATTTTTTCTTCGAAAGCAGCGACGGTGGGATTCGTGTTCCGCCCATAGATGTGTCCCCGCGTCTTTCCGAGCGCCACGTCAGCCCACTCATCGAGGTCGTCGTAACCGTACGAGACGCTGAACGCTACCGGGACTTGCGTGGTGCGCTCCCATGGCTCGATATTCTCACCCGCCCAGACGGCCCGCGTGCCGATACCGGCGACACCTTCCTGGCGATTGCGCCCAGCCGCACGTTGCTTGATTTGTTGTTTCATTCCTGGCCAATCAGTACAGTGGCGGCTGCCCTGCCGGCCGCGTCTTCCAGCGGCGGTGCACCCAGAGCCACTGATCCGGATATTGGCGGACGTAATCTTCGATCACACGGGTGAACTGCTGCGTGTTGGCTTGGATATCCGCTTCGAGATCGCCGCTGCGAATCAGATTCAGAGCGGGATCGAACCGCAGCCGGTACTTCCCCAACTGCGCATCCCAGATGGTAAATCCGGGCACGACGGCTGCGTCGGTGCGAAGCGCAATGCGAGCCAGGCCACTCGCAGTGCATGCCGGAATTCCGAAGAGGTCCACAAACACTCCCTGCGGAGGCGTCATATTTGTATCCATCAATATGCCGACGGCTTCTCCGGCTTTCATCGCGGCGAGCAGTCCGCGCACAAAATTGTCTTTATCTACGATCCGGTTTCCATGCATCGTGCGGTATCTCGTCACCAGCCGGTCGAGATATACATTATCCAATCCCCGCGCCACGATTTGCATGGGATGCCCGTGCAGTGAATGGGCGAATGCTGAAAGCTCCCAGCCGCCAAAATGAGCGGTGAGGAAAAGCACTCCTTTCCCCTGCGCGCATGCCCGTTCAAAGTTTTCAAACCCGTCGTAAACCACGACGTCGTCAACGTTCCTCGGCGTGTATTTTGGAAAATGGGACACTTCCGCTAGTTGGCGGCCAAGCGAGGTGAATTCCCCGCGCAAAATCCGCGCCCGTTCTGCTTTACTTCTTTCGGGAAACGCGAGCGCGAGATTGCGCATACCAACCTGCCGCAATCGGGGGTGAAAAAGATAGACAACCCAGGCGAGACCGATCCCCGCAGCACGCGCCAGCGGCCGCGGCAAGATTCCCAGAATTTTGATAAACGGCCACGCTGCCGCGTACTCGAGTTGCTGCCGCATCGGGGGAAGCGTGACGGTACCACCGTCAAAAATTATTTGCAAACCGAATGCTTTGGTTCATCGCTGAGGGCGCAGCAGGATGAAACGCGCGGCAGGAAGCGATTTATTTCGCCGCCTCCTGCGCCCACTTCGCTAATGATGTCAAAAATGTATTCGCGGCTGCAGGAGGTTCCACTTCCCCGTTTAGAGACGCCGGGAACGAAACCATGTGACCGTAGAATTCGCGCGTGCTGGGCTTATCCTGCTTGATTACGGCGCCGTTCAGGCTCACTCCGGCAAACAATCCCCGCGCGCGGGAATAGGTCAGCACTTCGGCGCGCATCTTCCAGTCTGTATCTCCGGCCGTATCGCGGCCGACCGGACCGGCTGCCACGGACGCGTCGGCGCCCAATTCAAACTCGCTCGAAAGCAGATGCCGCATCCCGTTCTTGTTCATGATGAGCATGATCAGGTCCACAGCCTGCCCGCCTGCCTGAAAACCGAAGCTGCCTCCCTCCACTCTGAAAAATGCGGGCGAACTCCATCCTTTGGGAGTGCGGCAACTCGCCAGCCCTTTGCCATATTTCGCGCCGATGATGAAGGCGCCATTCAGCATCGATGGCACCACTGCCACGCACTGGGCCGAACGCAAGACATCCTGAGGAATGCCTTTATCTGGAGCTGCCTGAATGTCGTTCAAGACGTCGGCTGCGGCCTGCACACGATCGCCTGCCTTCGTTGCGCCACTTTCATCCGCAAAGGAAAACGAACAGAGACACACCACAGAGATCAGCAGGAAACAATTTCTCATGGCTCCTCATAGCGTTAGGATTTCTGGGAGTTGATATTTGGATTGTAAACGAACGTCCTTGAGTTGCGTCGCTGACAGGAGTTGAACCGCGAGTGACGACGTGAGGGAGTCAGCAGAAGTTGACTGCGGAAGCTGCTAGGCTGAAGGTCAGAACTTAATTGCGGAAGAGAAAAGCACAAGCAATAAAAATCGGGGTCAAAAGTGGTGACCCTAATCGCCACTCCCAACCCCGTCTCCCAGGTTCTGTGGTAGGTGAGGCGAGTATGCGGCGGAGTTGCCTTTACGGCAAGATTACCGAGGTCATTGTCCCAAAGTTACCCAGGACATCTGGGAGGTTGCCGGCCGGAATCCCATCGCCGAGCGGCTTCGAAGATTTCACCGAGGGTTGGTTACTCTGACTACTTTGCGGCAACCAACGAGTGCGTGATGGCGTGAACGGAGAGCGCAATGCGGTTCTGCACGCCGACTTTGCGCATCAGCTTCGCGACGTGAGCTTTCACGGTGCGTTCTTCGATTCCCAGTTGTGCTCCGATCTCTTTATTCGAGCGCCCCGCAACCAGCATCTCCAGAACTTCTTTTTCGCGGTCGGTAAAGGTCACGCGGCCGGCTGGAAAGATGCGTCCCGGCGCAGATGATACCCGCTCGATGAACATAGAGAGAACTTTTCGCGGCGCCCAAACCGATCCCTGACTCACGACCCGAATCGCCTGCACAAACTCGGCCGCAGAAGCTGCTTCGTCTACATATCCTTTCGCGCCCGACGCAATCGCCTTCAAAATAGTTTCTTCGTCAACACCTGAGCCAGTGACAATAATGCGCAGATCGGGGCGTGTCGCCTTCAGGCTCGCCATCACATCGAACAAATTTTGGCCGGAGCGATTCCCTAAAAGGATCAAATCCACTTCCTGCAACACTGAAATTTCCGGCAGCGTAGCGGAGATGAGTTCGAACTCAGGCTCAGTGTCGAACAACGCGCGGAATCCAACGAACCTCAACGGGTCGCTCTCCACAACGGCGATCTTGATGATGGGTTTCCTGGCTACGGCTGCTTTCATAGATATCCCTGTTGGCTGTAGTTACGTAGCTAGAGCATAGCGGCAATTGCGCACTCTGCAAAGAGAACGTGACCGAAGTGAAATTACGGGAGTAACATGAAAACGCCTGCGAAAAAAGGCCTTCCGCAGTCGATGTGGAGACAAAAATTCCTGAGGTTCTGCTCGCGGAGAATATTCAGCATGAAAAAAAGTTTGACTATTTTTGTCACTGCGTTTCTTATCGCTTTATTCTTGCCTTTGCTTGTTTCGAGTCAGCCTTCTACCGCTCAAGATTCCTCCACTCAAGCCCCCTCTACGCAGTCACAGGGACCGGCCTATCAGCCGAAATTCCCCGGCGATCCGGCTCACTCTGATTCTGAAGCCGACGCGCTCGGCTACCTGCGCGTCGTTATGCGCGCCGAACATCTGTTCAACAAGCATTACGGACATTACGCCGAATCGCTGCCTGAGTTGGTGCACACGGGATCGTTCACCAATCGCATGGTGAATCCGAAACGGGGTGATTACAATGTCTCATTCAAGGGCAAAAAAGATGGCTTCGCCATCACGATGACACCCAACCAACTCGACGCCGCCCACCGCTCGTTCTACGGAAACGAAGATGGAAAGATTCACGCGGATGAAGAAAAACCAGCCGACGAAAACTCGCCTGTCATCAGCAGGGCATTCCGGGAAACCGAGTCGAAAAAATAAGCGCAAAACTCAAGATAAAATAGAACTCATACGGAGGAATCATGCCAGCAACGATTGGCGCGCCCGCACCGGAATTTTCGCTCAAAGATCAGGATCAGAAAGAAATCAAACTCAGCGACTATCGCGGCAAGAAGAAAGTTGTGCTCGTCTTCTACCCGCTCGACTGGAGCCCGGTGTGCACCAAAGAGCACGCGTGCATGGTCAACGACAAGAAGCAATTCGAAGAACTAGACGCGCAGGTGCTCGGAATCAGCGTTGACAGCGTGTGGTCTCACAAGGCGTACGCCGACAAGATGGGCATTCACTACCCGCTGCTTGCCGATTTCCAGCCGCGCGGAGCGGTCGGCGAGAAGTATGGAGTTTATCTGGCAGATAAAGGCATCACTGGCCGTGCCATTTATATCATCGACCGCGACGGCAAGCTGGCGTGGCAGAAGGCCTACGACATTCCGGTCGTGCCCGACATTAAAGAAGTCTCGCAGGCGCTTGCTGGCGTGAAGTGAGCCGCGGCTTAGAGCGAAATCTGAAAAGCCCATCGCTCTCCGCTTGTTGATTTGAGCTGAGAGTCGGCCGAGATCTAGATGCCCTTCGCCGCGCTCCCATCCAACCCGAGTTCGCCGGCAATGGCCTTCATCGCCTCTATGCAGAATCCGATGTGTTCATCCAGGTCCACTCCCAGCGCCGCCGCGCCATTCACAATGTCCTCTCGATTCACTTTACGGGCGAAGGCCTTGTCTTTCATCCTTTTTCTCACCGACTTCACGTCGACCTCGGCAAGAGATTTTCCAGGCTTGATCAGAGCAACGGCTGTAATAAATCCGGCAAGTTCATCACAAGCAAATAGCGCCTTCTCCATCGGCGTATCCCGCGTCACGCCGGTGTATTCGGCATGAGACATAACGGCGCGGCAGATAATTTCCGGCCATCCGCGCTCTTTGAGAATCTCATTGCCTTTGTATGGATGATCTTCGAGGCTGGGATATTTTTCATAATCGAAATCGTGAATGAGGCCGACGATGGCCCAGAGTTCTTCCTCCTTGAGCTCTAATTGTTCAGCTTCGCTGGCAGAAGATCCGATGAATTTTCCGGCGCACACTCTCATGCACGCTTCTACGGCCAGCGCATGTTTGCGCAAACTTTCCGACTGGGTGAACTCAGTTAGTAAACACCATGCGGCCTCACGATCGATCATGTGTGTTTCCTTATTTGGTGCGGCATTCCGCCCCACAACCTTCACCGCACAAACCAAGATTTACCGCTACCCGCATTTTAATCTTGACTTCCACAGGCGTTGTAAAGCAGATTGTGCTGCAAGCCGAAACCTCTCCCCTACGTTCGGCGGTTCGGCGCTCAGTAAGGAGTAGCCCGCTCTGGCACTCCCACAACCCGATGGCCACGACTCTTGCCCCGGTCGATTCTAGGGAAGTCGTTCGTTGCGATCACTGCCTGCTGGTTCAATTCCGTACGGTAAACAATAATTGCCGCCGCTGCCACTCGTCACTCGATGAGGAACCCGAGCCTGAACCGGTGGTGATGACGCCTCCGGTCATGATGCCGATACCCGGCATGGGCCGGGGTCATTTGAACCTGGCGACGTCGATCCGTTCGCTGCGCCTGCGCAACGGGCTCAGCCAGCGCCAACTTGCGGGACGCATGGCCGTGCCGCGAACCTACGTTTCCAAAATTGAAAACGAGAAAGCCACGCCTACGCTGTCTTCATTGGAGCGGCTGGCGCGAGCGCTGGAGGTGACCGTGCCCG
>JASHNX010000129.1 GCA_030041415.1 Candidatus Sulfotelmatobacter sp. | reverse complement strand
GCCAAAGTAAAATTTTGTAAGAAGTTTCTAAAAAGGTGCCTTTTGTTTGACTGCATCCGCCCGCCGTACTAATCTGCAATTACACCGGAAAGGAGGTGGTCGAATGACAAGTTCTGAATGTGGCAGTAGTTGTGGGAGTCTAAGACCAGGTGAGGTGGCTGCGACTTAGAGCTGGTTGCTCTAAGCGGGGCTTTTGTCGCGCGGCCGCCCTCGGCCGCGAAAACGAAAGCTACAGTCCGCACACTAGCCGGTGAGTTGGATGGGGCGTCTGCGTTGGTCGCGCAGCGCTTCGGCTGGCGGGTTCGAAAGTTTCGCTTTGATGCCCGCAGCCTTCAGTCCAGGCCCGGGAGTTGCCGTAGAGGCCACGTAGAGTGACCACCTCTTGGTCAATCCCAATCAGTCCACCGGACGGCCCGCAGGTTCATTAAGAACTTGCGGGCCGTTTGCTGTTTAGCAGGTACGTTGCAGACAAGCTAATCTTGCTGTTTCTTTGTCAGATCGGTTAGCGTCGCCGAGGCAGCCGCTTTCCCAACGCCTCGGATCCAGGTGGTTCACGGAACGGTTCCACAGCAATGTGCTCGTAGCGAACTTCCAGCACGGTCAGGTTTTCAGTCCCGCCCGGTAGATGAAGGACCACGCTGTCACCCGCTTCCGACTTCATCAGCGCGCGCCCCAGCGGCGACACCCAACTGATGTGGTTGCGGTTGAGATCGACCTCGTCGGTGCCCACGATGCTCACCACTCGCTCCGCTCCCGCGGCATTGGCATAGCGCACGCTCGCTCCGAAGAATGCCCTCGTTGCCGCCTGCCCGGTTCTCCGAGCTTCGGGGTCCACCACTTCCGCGGCTTCGATTCGCTTGGTGAGAAAGCGAATCCGCCCATCGATCTGCCGCAGCCGCCGCTTGCCGTACTGATAGTCGGCGTTTTCACTGCGATCGCCGTTGCCGGCAGCCCACGCCACCACCTCCGTCACGGCTGGGCGCTCCCGCGTGAGCAGAAACCGGTGCTCATCTTTGAGTCGCTGCAACCCGCTCGGTGTGATGTAGTTCTTGACCGGCGTCGCGGGGGCGTCCGGGGTTGGTTTTCGTGTGAAGCCTTTTCGCATGTGTGGTCTTTCCAGGGCGAATCCACAGACTACACTGGAAGAGGAAGAACGCGTCGAGGAAAGCCGGAAACAGAGGGGGTGGCCCATACAACGCGGTTTTCGTTGTGTGGGGTTTACAGCTTTCATTGTAGCGGCCGCACGGAACGAATTCATTTGAGTTCCCACTCAAGCCAAAACCGGGCTTGAGTGGGCCACCCGCCCCGAGATTTCCGGAACGGCGTTGCGCATGACAATCATCAAAACTCCGACTTCTTATTTCGCCTGCGCTAGCTTCGCAACCACTGCGGCAACTTTATCGAGTATCTGGTTCCAGCCCTCCATCTGACCGCTATTTTTTGCGCTCTCCATGGGTTCATTTCCGATGAAGGTGAGTTTCGTCCGGCCGTTCCCGAGATCCTCAAAGATGGTCACGTCGTACGCATCCTCTATGGCCTCATGTTCGATTCCCAATTGCGCAGGATCAATTTTGTTCCCCTTCGAGTCCGAAAAGTACATAGAGGAAACGATCTTTTCCTGGGGAACAATCTCGTGGTATTCAACCAGATTCCAGCACTCCTGCCCGTCCGGCGTCTTCATACACAAGAGAGATTTTCCCCCAACGCGAAAATCCATCTGACAAACCGGCGCAGTGAAGCCCTTCGGTCCCCACCACTGCATCACGTACTTCGGGTCTGTCCACGCCTTCCAAACCAACTCACGTGGAGCATCAAAAACTCTTGTGACAACCATCCGCTCAATCTCGCTAGCCGTGCTTTTTGCCATCTCTGGCCTCCTCTTTTTTCATTTGATTTACAACTGCATCCAGTTTGTCGAAGCTCTCTTCCCAGAATCGGCGATAGCTAATCGCCCAGTCGCTGACCGTCTTGATCGCCGCTGGCCTGAGCGTGCACACACTCTCGCGTCCACGCTTTGTCTTGATCACAATCCGCGCCCGCACCAGGTAGGCAATGTGTTTTGAAATCATCTGCTGCGAAAGTGCAAACGGTTCCGTCAGTCCATGCACGGAGGCAGGCCCATGGGAGAGTCGTTCGATCATTGCCCGCCGCGTTGGATCAGACAAAGCGGCGAATGTTGTGCCCAAGGAATCCACAACCATATGGTAGTGGATTGTCGGACGATGTCAAGTGTGAATTTTGGGGGCTGGCCGAGCCTTACCGTTCCCCCCGGCCGGGTGAAGAACGATCAAACGTCCTATAATTTCGAGCGCGCGATGGGAAGCAGAACATATGCACGTACAAGAACAAATCAAGAAGTATCTTACCGGCCAACCGGAGCCAAAACGCAGTGACATGCAAGAGCTGCATCGGCTCACGCTTCAACTATCGCCGGAATGCAAATTATGGTTCTTCGATGGTAAAGACAGCAAAAATCAAACTGTTTCCAACCCTACGATTGGGTATGGAGTCCACACCATAAAATATGCCGACGGAAAAAGTAGAGAGTTTTTTCAAATCGGTGTGAGCGGAAACAAAACCGGAATCTCTGTCTACATTCTTGGTCTCAAAGATAAGAAATACTTAGCTAAAACGTATGGAAAAAAACTGGGCAAGGCGAGCGTGACCGGATATTGCATTCGGTTTAAAGCTCTAAAGGATATAAACATCGATACCCTTGAGGCGGCAATACGAGATGGGCTTGCAGTTCAGAATCAAAAAAGGGCAAGTTGATGAAGTAATTCCACTGTGATTTGGCTTCGGCGGTTCAAAAGGCTGGGCCACCCGCCCCATTAACAACAACCTTCGACGTCGGCGATATAATCGACCGCGTCTTCTGAGGTTGCAATGGCTGACGTTGAGCCGTTGGCCCTGACTCAAACCAAGAAATCCCAATCGACTCAGAGAACGAGGACACCATGAGCCAGACGATCACTACACCACAAACCAGCAAGCAAGATGCCGACAAAAATGCGATTCGCCCGTTTCCCAAGGTGAATGTTCCGGAAACAGAACTGACCGAATTGCGCCGTCGCATCAATGCGACGCGGTGGCCGGAGCGGGAAACGGTAACCGATGCCACGCAAGGTGTGCAGCTCGCGACCACCCAAGCACTCGCCGACTATTGGGGAAAAAAATACGACTGGCGGAAAGTTGAAGCGCGGCTGAACGCTCTACCCCAATTCATCACAGAGATCGATGGACTGGATATTCATTTCATTCACGTCCGCTCAAAACACGAAAATGCGTTGCCTCTGATCGTGACCCACGGGTGGCCCGGCTCGATCATCGAACAGATGAAGATCATCGATCCGTTAACCAATCCCACCGCACACGGCGGAAGTGCATCCGATGCTTTCGATGTGGTAATCCCGTCTATGCCGGGCTACGGATTTTCCGGCAAGCCGACTAAGCCCGGATGGAATCCCGAGCACATTGCGGGTGCCTGGGTCGCGCTGATGAAGCGCATCGGATACACGCAATTCGTGGCGCAAGGTGGCGATTGGGGCGCGATCATCGTCGACCAAATGGGGGTGCAGGCAGCGCCGGAGCTGCTCGGCATTCACACTAATATGCCAGGAGCCGTTCCGGCCGACATCGACCAGGCTGTCCACTCCGGCTCTCCAGTGCCGTCCGGGCTGTCGGCCGAGGAGAGGGTCGCGTACGAGCGACTGGTCGTCGTTTATGCGAAGGGCGTCGCCTATGCAATCCAGATGGGGTTGCGTCCGCAAACTTTGTACGGGATTGCCGACTCACCCGTAGGCCTGGCAGCGTGGATGATTGATCATGATGCCCGCAGCTACGAGCGAATCTCTCAGCTCTTTGTTGCGGGACGGCCTTACGGTGATCTCACCCGCGATGACGTTCTGGACAACATCACTCTGAGTTGGTTGACCACGACCGGAATTTCGTCAGGCCGTCTCTACTGGGAGAACAAATTAGCCTTCTTCGGCGTCAAAGGCGTTTCCATCCCCGTCGCAGTGAGCGTTTTCCCCGATGAACTCTATCCTGCTCCGCGGAGTTGGGTCGAGAAGGCTTATCCCAAACTGATCCACTACAACAAACTGTCCGAGGGTGGGCACTTTGCGGCCTTTGAACAGCCGAAACTCTTCTCGGAAGAGCTGCGCGAGGCTTCCGATCATCGCGCAAAGGAGTAGCAAAAGCAGCATAGTCGCGGGCCCGGCGGGTGCCCCATTTCTCGCGTCCGTTGGGGGCTGGTCCGGCTTCAATTTCTTGCGTACATTACCACGAGTGAGGCTGTTCCCCCATAGTGGCTGGCCCAGGCTGACTGGTCAGATATAGTCTTCGAGGGTGTCGCGTTCAAGCTTTGCTTGGGCGGGGATTCTTGCGTTTACCGCCACAGACACCTGCCCGCACTGGAACCGCCATGCTCGCGTGATCTGCATCACAGCTTCGTTCCTTTCCGTTCGCTAGAGTAGCGTCTATGCGGCGCTTCTCCATCCTCACCAATCGCAAGCGCGCCATCGTTGCGCTGGCGCATTCGGTCGTTTTTCTGCTGATCGCCGTCCGCCAGATGCTTGCCGCCACTCCAGTCACTGGAGTCTGGGTTCCATCAACGGTACCGCCCGGAACCTGGGCTCTCTGCGGCATCTTCGCGATCGTCTCGGCAATTCTTTTGTGGCTGCTCGTGGCTTCCCGGGGCTGGATGGAGAAATTCTACTTCGCCTTCTGCACGGCCAGCGCAGGCTCCGGCCTGCTTCGCACCGCAGCCGGCGACCAGGCGTTTCACGCCGGCATTTATATCCGCGTGGTCATGCTGATCAGCGCGGTCGTGGTCGGTCTTGCGATCGTTAAAACACATTCGCGAGAAAGCTCGCTGCACCACCTGCCTGACGTCTCGACAGCCCCCTTGCGCAGAGGCGCTCCTTAACAGAACTCCATACTTTGCCCAAGCGGGGCAATCGCAGTATGCTTGCCCTGTGGCGCACGCAGATAATCCCTTTCTCGATGAGCAACGCGAAAGACGCCGTCTGGCGGCCAACTACGCTGCCATGACCGATGGCGAACTGCTCAAGCTGGCGCGCAATCCCGAATCGCTGACCGAGTTGGCCAGCGATGCGCTCGACGAGGAACTCGACCGCCGGAAGCTCGAATTGTCTGATGAGGAATTTCCGGATGCGCCCCGCCGCCCGCAACTGGAACTGCGCGAGCTGGTCACCATTCGCCAGTTTCGCGACCTGCCGGAAGCTTTGCTCGCCAAGGGAAGCCTTGAATCGGCGGGCATCGAGTGTTTTCTCGCCGACGAAAATCTCGTTCGACTCGACTGGTTCATTTCGAATTTCATCGGCGGCATCAAGCTGAATGTTCGCGCGGACGACGAGACCAATGCCCGCAAAATTTTGGATGAGCCTATTCTTGAAGGCCTCTACGTGCAGGGTGTCGGACTGTACGAGCAACCCCGTTGTCCGCGCTGCCAGTCGCTCGACGTGAATTACCAGGAGCTCGACCGCCCGATCGCCTACATGAGCGCGTTTCTCCGCGTGCCGATCCCCATGCAGCGGCCTGCCTGGCATTGCCACGCCTGCGATGCCGAGTGGGAAGACGACGCGGCTAACACCGACAGGAATTCCTAGCTGGTTTCGATTCGTAGCCAGTCTGACGGCCGCCGCGGGGCCTAAGGCCGTAGAATCCAGTTGCAGGGCCGCACTGTTCCTGAGTATGCTTCCCCTATTCCAGTCGATGGAGGGCGCACATGCGATTCTCTCTGGGTGCTTTCTCCGGGTTTCTTATTGCCTTCGCGGCGGCCGCGTTTCTTCATGCTTCCGCCCAAACCAGCATCTTTCTGACGCCGGTTCCCAATGTGCCGTTCACAGCGGTCGTTGAAGTTCAGCGCACAGCAATTCGCGCGGACGGTTCCGTTGTCAACCTGAAGAGCATCCGGAATCTGGCCCGCGACGGCCAAGGACGCATTCACAACGAGGCGCGCGCCTTCCAGCCGGCAAACAGCACGAATACTCCGGAAATCGAACATATCCATCTCTACGACCCGCAGACGCGCGTCTCCACCGAAATCGACGTGCGCAATCGAACCTATTCCGCGCACACCATGAATCATCCTCCCTCCACCGTGCCGCCGACCGTGCGTTACGGTTCGCCTTCGGGCACGGGCATTCCCCAGAATGATTTTGCCAAGGAAGAAGATTTGGGCAGCCAGGAGATCGAGGGCGTGCAAGCGCGCGGCGTGCGCGAAACCCAGATCATCCCTGCCGAAAGCAGCGAAACCGGCAAGGAAATCACGGTCACCGACGAGTATTGGTATTCCGACGAACTACGCATCAACGTGCTGATGAAACACAACGATCCGCGCAAGGGAGCGACAACCTTGACGGTCACCCAAATCACCCGCGGCGAGCCCGACCCTTCTCAGTTCCAGATACCGGAAGGTTTCACTCGCGCGGAGCGCTAGCCGCTTCGGCCTTGTTGACTCATCCCCGCTCGCGAAACTAAGATTCGCAGACACATGGCTGAAGAACAATTTCCTCTCGGCCGCACGATTTCCCACTACCGCGTGCTTGAAAAACTGGGCGGCGGCGGGATGGGCGTCGTCTTCCGCGCGGAGGATTCGAAGCTGCGGCGTTTCGTCGCGCTGAAATTCCTGCCTGAAGGCATTGCCCGCGACGAAGCTGTGCTCGAACGTTTTCGGCGCGAGGCGCAGGCCGCATCGGCATTGAACCATCCCAATATCTGCACGATTTACGACATCGACGAAGCCGACGGCCATCCCTTCATCGCCATGGAATTGTTGAAGGGCGTCACGCTGAAACACAAGATCGCGGGCATTCCGTTGCCGCTCGAAACCATTCTCTCCGTCGGCATCGAAGTCGCCGACGCGCTCGACGCCGCGCAATCCGAAGGCATTATTCACCGCGACATCAAGCCCGCCAACATTTTCATCACCGATCGCGGGCAAGCGAAGGTGCTCGATTTCGGCCTCGCCAAGGTTGTTTCCCGGGGAAGCGGCGAAACAGTCACCGGCGGTCTCGCTACGCAAGACGAAGTTAATCTGACCAGCCCGGGCACCACGCTCGGCACCGTGGCTTACATGTCGCCTGAGCAGGCCCGCGGCCGCGACGTCGATGCCCGCAGCGATATTTTTTCTTTCGGCCTCGTCCTCTACGAAATGGCCACGGGACGCCAGGCCTTCCCAGGAAATTCTTCCGCCGAATTGTTCGACGGCATTCTCAATCGCGCCCCCGTGCCGCTGCCTCGGCTAAACCCGCAAGCACCTTCCGAACTGGAAAGAATTATCGATAAATGCATCGAGAAAGATGCCGGCCTGCGTTATCAGCACGCTGCCGATTTGCGCTCGGATTTGAAGCGCCTCAAGCGGGATACCGAATCCGGGCGGCGCGTGCCTTCTGTGGTATCTGAACCCGCCACGGCCGGAACTCCAAATCCCACGCTGGCGTCGCAACCGGTTGCCCAGCTAATCTCGGCTTCGACTCCCGCCAGCGGCGCGGCGCACCCGGCACAGTCGAGCAGTTCGGCCGTCGTTACGGCAGCGAAGCAGCACAAGTTCGGTCTCGCCACGATCGGAGTTTTCGTTCTCATTCTTCTTGCCGCCGCCGGGTACGGCATTTATTCCATGCTGCGCCATCCGTCTGCTTCGCCCTTCCAAAACTTCACAATCACGCAGGTCACCAATTCAGGTGAAGCCGAACTGGCAGCAATTTCTCCCGATGGAAAATATATTCTGAGCACGCGCAACGAAAATGGACTTCGCAGCCTCTGGTTGCGTAATGTGCCCACGGCCAGCGACACCCAGGTGATCCCGCCCGCCCCGGTGACGTATCGAAGCCTCGCATTTTCACTGGATGGCAATTACATCTATTTCCGCAGAGCGGAGAATACGATCAACAGCGACTACAACCTTTACCGGGCGCCGGTGCTCGGCGGCACGCCGCAGGTTCTGGTTCACGATATCGACAGCGACGTGGCGTTTTCTCCGGACGGCAAGCAGATCGCGTATGCGCGCGACAACGACCCAGACGTTGGCAAATACCGCGTGCTGAGCGCCGATATCGTTGGCAATAACGAGAAAATCCTGCAAATCGCGCCGATGGGGCCGGCTGGACCCTCCTTTTTGGCATGGTCGCCCGACGGAACTCAGCTTGCCTTGGACCTCTTGCAGCCTGACGACAAGCACCTCGGTGGCATCGACCTGTTCGATCTGGGCAGCGGGAAGCGCAAGCGTTTTGAGAGTTTTGCCGACAAGCTTCCCGCAGAGGTGAAATGGATTTCGAGCGGTTTGCTGGTGCTTTATCAGCAGGCGGGCTCGCAGTTTAGCCGCCAGCAGGTCGGCTTCGTTTCCTTTGATGATGGCCTCATTCGGCCCATTACGCGCGATACCAACAGCTACGCGACTCTTACCGTATCTGCAGACGCCAGAACTGTGGCTTCCGTTCAACAGAAGATGACGCGCAGCCTTTACATTCTGCCCGGAGCGGGAACCCAAAGTGCCGACCTCAAACCTCTTCCACTAAGCGCCCAACTCTCCGGATTCAGCTGGACGCCGGACGGCAACCTTCTTCTGAGCGACGGCGCCCGCGTCCTGCGCGCTGCCGCTGACGGAACAAACCAGGTGCAACTCGTCAACGATCCCAGTTCCACGATCTTCGATTTCTCTCCTTGCGGAGGTGATCAGCTGGTCTTCTCCTGGGCTTTTAAGGGCGGACCGAATCAGGCCAACATCTGGCGCGCGCACGCCGACGGATCCGGCGCGACCCAGGTCACCTCCGGAAAGCTCGACATCGGTGCAATCTGTTCCCTCGATGGAAAATGGATCTATTTCAATAACCGCGTGCTCGGCCGGATTTCACGAATCCCAACCGATGGCAGCGCGAAGCCGGAAGCCATCGCTGCATCATTCGTGCCGAATAGCTTCTTAATCGGCAACATTGCGCTTTCTCCCGATGGCAAGACCCTGGCCTATCTGGTCGAAGTCGTTAGCGCCCAAGCCCAGGCTGGCCAGGAAAAACTGGCACTGTTTGATCTCGGTGCAGACGCGCCTCGCCTCCTCGAGGTCGACCCGCACATAGCGGGTGGTGGCCTGCGCTTCACGCCGGACGGTAAGGGGGTTGCCTATCCGATCACGCAGAATGGCGTCGACAATATCGTGATCCAGCCGCTCGATGGTTCTCCGCTCAAGCAGATCACAAGCTTCACTTCGGAACACATCAACGATTTCCAATGGTCTCCGGACGGGAAAAATCTCGGCGTGCTGAGAAATCACTCCGAGTCGGACGTGGTGTTGCTGCAAGAATCGAAGTAAAGGCCACCGACGACGATCCCCAAAGACGCAGCTTCGCCTTTTGTTGCTACCGCACACGATTTGAGAGCCGGGCAAATTGCCGAGCCAACTTTGCTACAAGATCATCGGCTTGTTTTGCGCCAATTACAAACCGCAGGACTTGGTAGATGATAAAGAGGCAGGCCCCAGCAGCCCAAATGTATTCGGCGAGGGACGCATGCGCATGCAGACGTCCCAAGGTGGGGAAATGAATGTCATATTTGATGGCGACGAAGATCGCGAAAAGGGATACCACAGCCAGAACAAGGGCCGTGCCGAACAGCTTCAGTTGATCGTGGCGGGGGCGTAAGCTGGCTAGCCGTGTCATCACCGATAGGTAATGATCCTCCTTATTGAGCAGGCGAATGCTGGTCCACCATTCGTCGTAGATAGCACGGTCGTCCCGGCAGACAGCTTTGTAAGCGCCGCGAATTAGACGAACGATTTTCTTCTCGTACTTAGCCTGATCATAAGCTGAGTCAAATTCGTCTGAGACAGCCAACATGTCTGGAAGAGTCCAGCCGCTTTCGGAGAAATAGAGCATCTTTTGCTCGACTTCCGATAGCGTCGCGCCCTGGCGCTGCGCTTCAAGGACGATCTGAGAAACGAGAAACTCTTTTGCCTCACGCGCGCTCTTCATAGAGATGATGTTGCGTGCGACCCTCAGCGCTTCTGTACCACAACCAACTCCACCGCGTCCGCTGCCATCGCATTCGATAAGTTCACGTTTCCGCCCGATCCTGATTTCTCTTCCACCAGATCGAGATTGTTGCCCTTATCGATTCGATATCGCTTTATGCTGAACGCGCCCTTCCCCCACGGCAAATGATCGACCGTCAGGTCGTAGCCTGCGTTGTCGCGGTAAACAATATCCTCGCGTCTCGGCAACGACCTTATTTTGGAAAAATCCAAAGTGGGAGGCAGCGTCTTCGCAACCTCCGGCGGCATCTCCATCGCGTGCAGATGCGTGGGAATCATGTAATTGCTGATCAATATCTGCACCGTATCTCCGTTCGCAGAGCGTCCTGCAAGCGCCGCAAAACCGAACGTGTCTGCTCCTTCAACCGGAAGCCGCTGCGGTGTGGCAAGCATCTCGCCCATCGCCTTGAATGTGTAGGCTGTCTTGAAATAGCTCCCGTCGAGGCCAAACAATCCCATCCATGCCGCGTCTCCGCGATAGAAATCTGCGTGGTCGATCTCCGAATCTTGAAAATAAGTTAAAGCCGCACCGATAAATGCAGCGTTGTCCACGCCTCTTAGTCTGTCTCGTTCCGCCTCAGTGAAATCGGGCGTCAAATTCCATTCCGAGAGAATGCTCTCGGTTTTCGTAAGGCCGCGCGCATCGAGAATCTCGCGAATATTTTTCGCGATCCGCACAGCATCATAAGGATCTGCCGATCGGTCCGCATAGGTATGCCACGAGTAAAAATCAAGTGGCACCTCGTGTGCGACACAGTAATCCAAAAATCCTTCCCGATACGGCCCGGGATTATACGAAAAAGCGATCGCATCACCGCCGACTTTCAGCGTCGGATCGACCGACTTTAGTACTCGCGCCGTTTTCTCATAAAACGAATAGAACTGTTCCGGCGTCCCGCCCCAGAACAACGCCTCCGGCTCGTTCCAGAACTCCCAGTAGCGAATATTGTCGTGGAAGCCCTTCGCCCATCCCCGGTTGTAATGCATGGCAATATGCTTAACCACATTCGCGTACTTATCGAAATCAGCCGGCGGGTCGATCTGCGCGCCCCAGCTCCGTCCGATGCGGTAATACACTTCGGCACCGCTTGCCTCAATCGCCGCAATCACCTTGTCGCTGGGACCAAAGTTGTAGCTCTCCGGCTTTTCAGGATCGGCGCCCCAGTCGGGAAAAATAATGCTCCCGTTGCCCGCCTTCACCACGCCAGCCCGTTGGGCATCATCAGGTATAAGCCAGGCGAGCAGCGGGTCCGTCAGTTCGAAATGCGAATCGATCTCGGTCGGCCCCATCACATCGTGGGTGCGGATTTGGTTAACATGCAGTTGTTGGTATTGTTTTTCTAGATTAGGAAGTCCGGCCATGATTGGACTCGGCGGCCCGTTCAATCCCTGAAACGATCGAATCTCGCCCGTCACTTTGCCTGCGTCCACATGCAACGAACGAAATCCAGAAGTCGCCGCGTTCTGCGCGAATCCCACGACGCAGAAAACCGAAATCGTGCAGAAAATGAAAATCCAAATCCCCAACTGCTTTTTCATCCGCAACCCGCCTCCGATTTCGCGAAACCTTTTTGAATCACGTCAACTGTATCTTCCGCCAGATTCAGCGCCGGCAATTCCTCCCGCGTGAACCAGCGCACCTCGGCAGCATCGCTCGCCGCGGCCAGATCGCCTGCAACCCGGCGGCAGAGAAAATCAATCAAAACGTAGTGATATTGCACGCGCTGTTCGGGATTGCGCAAGACGCGGTCATACACCCCGAGCAGTTCCACTGCCTCGACTGTCAGCCCGGTTTCTTCGCGCGCCTCGCGCACCGCGGCTTCGCGCACGAGTTC
>JASHNX010000003.1 GCA_030041415.1 Candidatus Sulfotelmatobacter sp. | reverse complement strand
CTCGTCATTCTCTACGCCGCGCTGATGAGTCACCGCTATTGGACCTGGGAGCGCATTACTCTCGCCGCCGCGCTCTTCAACTTGATCTTCATTCCCGTCGCGCTGATGACGCACCCGCACTGGAACTCCGTCGCGCGCGCTTTCATCACCGCGCATCCGCTTCCCCCCTTCAACCAGAACACTCTCCTCATCGTTCTTGCCGATATCGGCGCCACCGTCACTCCGTGGATGCTCTTCTTCCAGCAAAGCGCAACCGTCGACAAAGGCCTCACCACCAAAGACATTCGTTTCGGCCGCATCGACACCGTTCTCGGCGCCGCCCTCGCCGCCGCCGCTGCCGTCGCCACAATTCTCGCGACTGCTCCACTCTTCTCCCATCAGATGTCCGCCGAAAATTTCGAAGCCGCCCAATTCGCTCAGGCTCTCCAGCCCCTCATCGGACGCTTCGGCGCATCTCTCTTTGCCCTTGGAATGGTCGAAGCCGGCATCGTAGCCGCCATCACCATTTCCACTTCCTCCGCCTACGCCTTCGGAGAAGTCGCCCACAAGCCTCACAGCCTCAATCTCCCCATGGGCGAAGGAAAAAGCTTCTACGCCGTTCTCACCCTATGCGCCGCCGCCGCTGCTGCCATCGTTCTCATTCCGAGCCTGCCGCTCGTCTATGTAGTCCTCGTAGTAAACGTGGTCGCAGTCCTCGCTATGCCTCCGGCGCTCGTTTTCCTTTATATGCTCGTCAACGACAAAGAAATCATGGGCGACCTCGTCAGTCCCCTGTGGGCCAACATTCTTTCCACCGGTGTCGTCCTTCTCCTCACCGCCGCCGGCATTCTCTTTGGCCTCAGCGTCATCGCCCCGAATGTATTCGCAGTCTTAGGAGGTCGATAGGATGTCTCTTTCCGCGGTCGCGAATTTCCGCGCGTCATCCCGAGCGCAGCCGTTTCCGGTAGATCCCCGGCTTTAGCCGGGGACGAGCCCAGCAAGGCGAAGCGAGGCATCGTTCTTGCTGGCCGAAACATAAGACCGAACCGCTGAGGAAATACTTATGACTCCCAAATCCGACTCCCAATCTTTCGCCGCAGAACAAGCCCTTGTCCTCTCGACCCTCGAGCACGACCAGCTCGTCAAAGCCAAGAAGCATCTCATCCCTCGCCGTCGCCTCAAAGGACCGGAACTCGGCCTCCTCTGGGCGCTCCGCGTTTATGTTGTCTTCATGATGCTCGTCGTCGCCTATCAATTCTGGATCGCCGCCCGCTGACTTGGCCCCAAGTCCCGGATTCGAATTCGCCGGACGGAAAAAAGTTGTCATTCCGAACCCGGCCGAAGGCCCAGCTCAACCTCTTGACGCTTCATTGACTTGCCATAGCGCCCGACGTAACATTTCAGCCCATGATCGGCCAAAACCGGCGATCGGACAAACCAATGATCGGTCAGAACCAATGACCGGCCAAAGCCAATGATCGGCCAAAACATCTCGCACTACCGCATTCTCGAAAAACTCGGCGGTGGCGGGATGGGCGTCGTCTACAAAGCCGAAGACACTCGCCTCAATCGCTTCGTCGCTCTCAAATTTATTCCTCCCGAGCTCGCCCAGGACCGTCAAGCCCTCGAGCGTTTTCGCCGTGAGGCCAAAGCCGCCTCCGCATTGAACCATCCGAATATCTGTACGATTCATGACATCGGCGAGGAGAGCGGCCAGGCATACATCGTCATGGAGTTCCTTGACGGCGCGACGCTGAAACACCGCATCGCCGGACGGCCGCTCGAAATCGAAGTGTTGCTCTCATTGGGAATCGAAATCGCCGACGCCCTCGATGCCGCACACGCAGAAGGCATCGTCCATCGTGACATCAAGCCCGCGAATATTTTTGTGACCAGGCGCGGCCACGCCAAGATTCTCGATTTCGGCCTCGCCAAAGTCGTCGTCGATCCCCATCGTGCGTCCGATGTCGGCGTCACCGCCGCCACTGCCGCCGATCTCGAACATTTGACCAGTCCCGGCTCCGCCGTGGGCACCGTCTCTTACATGTCTCCCGAGCAGGCCCGCGGCAAGGATCTCGACGCTCGCACCGATCTCTTCTCTTTCGGCGCAGTGCTCTACGAAATGAGCACCGGATCGCTTCCCTTTCGTGGCGATACTTCAGCGGTAATTTTCGAATCCATCCTCAATCGTGTGCCCGTTTCTCCCGTTCGATTGAACCCCGATCTGCCCGCCGAACTTGAGCGCATCATTAATCGCGCGCTCGAGAAGGATCGCGAATTACGCTACCAGCACGCTTCCGAAATGCGCGCCGAACTTCAACGGCTCAAGCGCGACACCGATTCCAGCCGCCGCCTCGTCGCCGTCGTGGAAGACTCGCCCGCTCACGCCTCAGCGGTTGAACCGCCGGCTTCCGTATCGCGCGGCAGCGGATCCGCCAGTCATGTGTCTTCTCCAGGCAGCCAAGTTGTCGCGGCTCCCCCATCCGGCTCCGTTTCCGCAATCTCAACGCCGGTTTCCGCCCCCGCAATCCCCATCGCACCCGCCAAAAAACGTTGGCTGATTCCATCCATCGCCGTACTTGCCGTCGCGATTATCGCGATCGGAGCAGTCTTCTTCTTTCATCGTCGCAACCTGGCGCTCACCAGCAAAGACTCCATTCTGCTCGCCGACTTCGTCAACACCACCGGCGACTCGGTGTTCGATGGAGCTCTCAAGCAGGCTCTCGCCGTCCAGCTTGAACAATCTCCATATCTCAACCTCTTGCCGGAATCCCGCATTCGCGCAGCCCTTCGCTTCATGGGACGCCAGCCCGATGATCGCATCACCAACGAAGTCGCCCGCGAAATCTGCCTCCGCGAAGGCGTCAAGGCCATGCTTACCGGCTCCATTGCCAGCCTTGGGACGCAGTACGTCATCGAACTCTCCGCCGTGAACGCTCAAACCGGCGACGTTCTTGCCCGCGCCGAGACTCAAGCCGATAGCAAAGAGCACGTTCTCAAATCGCTGGACACCGCCGCTTCGCAGTTGCGCGAAAAGCTCGGCGAATCGCTCGCCTCGGTGCAGAAATTCACCACGCCCCTCGAGCAGGCCACAACTTCGTCGCTCGAAGCTCTGCAGCAATTCAGCCTCGGCCAGGCGGAACATCAAAAGGGTCGGGACGCTGAGGCGATTCCTTATCTCAAGCGGGCCGTTGAACTCGATCCCAACTTCGCCATGGCGTACGCCACTCTGGGAGTGTGTTACAGCAACCTTACCCAGGTGGAACAGGCCGATACCTACATCTCGAAAGCCTTCGATCTCAAAGATCGCGCCAGCGACCGCGAAAAGCTCTACATCTCCGCCCACTACTACGACATCGTCACTGACGACCTTTTGAAGGCAACGCAAATCTATCAGCAGTGGGAGCAGACCTATCCCCGCGACACCGTTCCCTTCGATAACCTCGTTCTGCGCTATCAGGCGCTCGGCCAGCAGGAGAAAGCTCTGGAGAGCGCAAGCCAGGCGATGCGGATCGACCCGAAAGATTCTTACGCGTATCAGAATCTCGCCGACGTTTACGAGCGGCTGAACCGTTACGACGAAGCTAAGGCCATCGCCGAGCAGGCTCCTGCAGGGCAGATTTCCGTTCACTTCACGCTGTTCGAAGTCGCGTTCGTTCGAGGCGATGAAGCGGCCGAACGTCATGAGCTCGACGGGTCCACGGGAACCATTGCCGAACCCGTCCTCGAGTTCTTCCGCGCCCACAGCGACTACTCGCTCGGCAAGGTGCACGCCGCGCGTGACGATTATCCCGTGGCCATAAAGTCGGCACAGCGTCTCGGCCTTTCGGAGTTCAGTGGCAGTCTTCTTGCCATCCAAGGTTGGGACGAGGCCCGCTTAGGCTATCTTCCTGAAGCCCGCAAGAAAATCTCCGAAGCCCTTGCCATCTCCCAGGCTCGAACTACGGAGTCAAGCGTGATCAGTCTGCTCGCCATGACCGGAGACGCCGCGCGCAGCCAGAAGATGGCGGATGACTTGGCTCATCGTTACCCGGCGGCCACCATCCTGAATAATGTCTCCATTCCTCTCGCGCAGGCATTCGCCGACTTGCAGCACAACCAGCCTGCCCAGGCAGTCGCTCGCCTCCAGGTCGCTGTGCCTTACGAGTTCGGTTCAAGCGGCTCGTTTTTATTCGTTAATTCTGTGCTCGCCGAAGCCTACCTGCAGTCAAAAGACGGCGCGAAAGCCGCCGCCGAATATCAGAAAATTCTTGCCCATCAGGGAATCGATCCGCTCGACGCTTCCTACAATCTTGCCCATCTCGGTCTCGGCCGCGCCTTTGCGTTGCAGGGCAATACCGCGCAGGCCAAAGCTGCTTATCAGGATTTCTTCGCCGCGTGGAAGGACGCCGACACCGACGTCCCGGTCCTGAAACAAGCCAAAGCCGAGTACGCGAAGCTCCAGTAGCGCTCTCGACGGATGTCATTCCGAACCGGGGCGCCAGCCTCGTTACGAACCCGTTGTTACTGAGGGCAGTCCGCTCACCGGGCAAGAGGGCACCCCGCTCTCTGCATTCCCCTGCCATTTCGACCTGGCGAGCCGTCGACCCCAGTTATTGAAACGGTCGTTTCATTTATGCTAACGTGACTTCGTGCCACGTCCGGTAAATAAAAAACGTCCCGCGGAACTCGAAGACGCCATCCTCCGATATCTCCTGAAGCATGGCTTGGCCGGTCTCTCGCTGCGTCCGCTCGCTAAAGCCATCGGCTCCAGCCCGCGCGTTCTTCTCTACCATTTCGGTTCCAAAGAAAAAATGGTCGTCAAAGTGATCGCCGCGATCCGCCGGCGCCAGCGTGATGCCTTCGCCAAGATTCAAGCGAAGACTTACCTTGACGCATACCGAAATGTCTGGAAAGAAATGAGTGCTCCCGCGTCCGAGCCGCTTTTTCGTCTCTTTTTCGAAATCTATGGCATCGCCCTGCGCCATCCCCGGCGCTACCAGGCATTCCTTCGCGCCACAATTCGAGATTGGCTTGACTTGATCGCCGCCGATCTTTGCTCAGAAGGCCTCAACCCGCAGAACTCGCGCATTTTCGCTTCCGTCGTTCTCGCCGGACTGCGCGGCTTCATGCTCGACTACTGCGCAACCCACGACCGTCGCCGTGTCGATTGCGCAGTTGATCTCTGGCTCAATGCTCTGATCCAGAATTTCCCAGGGAGGTAACCTTGCTGCGAACCATCGTTTTCTTATTCGCAACCGGCATGTCGCTCGCGCCGCAGAATTCACCTGCCCAGCCCGCGCCTCAACTCACTCTCGGTTCTATGGACGTTCACTGGAACGAAGGCGCCCCGGACTGCTCCAAAACCTCCCAGCCTCCGCTTCAAGTTCATCCCTACAACGCGCAAACCTTCATTCTTCGAGAAAATCCTTGCGCTACCGCGGAAGCGCCTTTCATGTACCTTCTCGTCGGGTCCGCGCGCGCTCTCCTCGTCGACACAGGCGATGTCGCCGACGCTGCTCAGATGCCGCTTGCTACAACCGTAATCGGTATTCTGCCTCGCATAAACGGCGAAACGATTCCGCTTCTAATACTCCACACGCACGGTCATCTCGATCACCGCAGCGGAGACGCGCAATTCAAGTCTCTGCCGAATGTCGAGATCGTCCGCACCGACCTCGATCACGTTCGCAAATACTTCGGCTTTGCCGATTGGCCGAACGGAGTTGCACAGATCGATCTTGGCAATCGAATCGTCGACGCGATTCCCACTCCTGGGCATTATCCGTCGGAAGTCTCCTACTACGATCGCGACACGGGAATGTTTTTCTCCGGCGATTTTTTCCTTCCCGGCCGTCTCATCATCGAAGACTCTTCCGCCGATCTCGCAAGCGCAAAACGCGTCGCCGGCTTCATCCAAGATCGCCCCGTCAGTTATGTCCTCGGTGGCCACATCGAACTCGGCTCCGATGGCGGCTATCTTGAAATCGGTTCTCATTACCACCCGCGCGAGCACGTCTTGCAGTTAACGAAACAAGACCTTCTCGCTTTACCCGGCATCGTAAGCACCTTCAACGGTTTCTATAGCCAAAGCGGCATGTTCGTGATGTACAACCAGTCGCGAATTCTGGAAGGGATCGGCTTGACCTTCCTTCTTTGTCTCTTGGCGTGCATCCTGGGCCTTCGCCGGCTCCTGCGCCGCCGCAAGAAGACCAACTAGAATGCTGGGGCGCACTCGACTTCGCTCAGTCCACGCCGAGCGGTTTCCTCTGCGCGAAACGATGGATCTCGCGTGGGATGGAAAAACACCAGGATCACTCGATCGCTACTTAGGTTACCTACGCAATTCTCTCGAAGAACGACTAAACTGATAGGTACCGCAATGCTCTGGCGGCGCCTTGGCCGCTCACGTCTTGGGGTGCCCCATTTCTCGCCGTTTTTGCGAGAAATGGGAAGTGGCTCTACTTCAGGAAGGATCGCATGTCTCTGAATAGCTTCAACTCTCGCTCTCATTTGAAAGTTGGCAACAAAGACTACGAAATCTACCGCCTCGACGCCCTCGATAAGCAAGGTATCTCGACGAAGCACCTTCCGTACTCCTTCCGCATTCTCCTCGAAAATCTCCTCCGCACCGAAGACGGTCGCAACGTAAAGAAAGAAGATATCGCCGCCCTCGCCGCCTGGAACAAGAATTCCAAGCCCGACAAAGAGATCGCCTTCACCCCCAGTCGCGTTCTCCTTCAGGATTTCACCGGCGTCCCCTGTGTCGTCGATCTCGCCGCCATGCGCGACGCCATGCAGCACCTCGGCGGCGACCCCGCTCTCATCAATCCTCTTCAGCCGGTCGAACTCGTCATCGATCACTCCGTCCAGGTCGACGAATTCGGCACCAAGAACGCGTTCGACATGAACGCCCTGCTCGAATTCCAGCGCAACAAAGAGCGCTACTCTTTCCTCCGCTGGGGACAAACCGCCTTTCGCAATCTCGCCATCGTCCCGCCCGACACCGGCATCGTGCATCAGGTCAATCTCGAGTATCTCGCTCGCGTCGTTTTCGTAAATGACTCAAATGGAAAGCACATCGCCTATCCCGATACTCTCGTCGGCACCGACAGTCACACAACAATGATCAACGGCCTCGGCGTTCTCGGATGGGGCGTGGGCGGCATCGAAGCCGAAGCCGCCATGCTCGGTCAACCCGTCTCCATGCTGATTCCACTCGTCGTCGGCGTGAAGTTAACCGGACGCCTGCGTGAAGGCGCAACCGCCACCGATCTCGTCCTTACGATCACAGAGATGCTGCGCAAGCACGGCGTCGTCGGAAAGTTTGTCGAGTATTTCGGCCCTGGTCTCGCTGATCTCCCGCTCGCCGACCGCGCCACCATCGCCAACATGTCCCCGGAATACGGCGCGACTTGTGGGATATTTCCGGTTGATAAAGAGAGCCTGAAATACCTGAAGCTGAGCGGACGCAGCGCCGAGCAGATTGCTCTGGTCGAAGCGTACTGCCGCGAGCAAGGTCTCTTCCACGACGAAAGAATTCCTGAAGCCGAATACTCCGAACTGCTTTCGCTCGATCTCGCGACGGTCGAACCCAGTCTCGCCGGACCGAAGCGTCCGCAGGACCGCGTTGTGCTCTCGCAAGCTGGAGAATCTTTCAACAAAGCTCTGCCTTCGCTGATCAAACCTAAGTCATCGGCGAAGACTTCGGCAGCCGCGGACCCTCAATTCCCAGGTCTCGCAAAAGAGGCGAGGCCCTTCGACTCCGCTCAGGGCAGGCCTGGGGCACCCCCGGGAAGCGGGAACGGAAATGCGAAAAGATGGGAAGCCGAAGGCGGCAGCCCCGCAGCGATCGGCGTCGAAGATCCTAACGTTCACGAGCACGTCTCCGCCAATGTGAAAGATTCTCTAAAGCACGGCAGCGTGGTCATCGCCGCCATCACTTCCTGCACCAACACTTCAAATCCGTCAGTGATGATTGGCGCCGGAATTCTCGCCAAGAAAGCCGTCGAAAAAGGATTGCAGGTTCCCGCCTGGGTGAAGACTTCTCTCGCCCCGGGCTCTAAAGTCGTCCGCGACTATCTTGAGAACGCCGGCCTCACACCTTATCTAGAAAAGCTGAAATTCAATATCGTGGGCTACGGATGCACCACCTGCATTGGCAACTCCGGGCCGCTGCCCGAGGAAGTTTTGAAAGCCATCGACGAAAAAGATCTAGTGGTCGCCAGCGTGCTCTCCGGCAATCGCAACTTTGAAGGACGCATCAACTCCGAAGTGCGCGCCAACTATTTAATGTCGCCGCCGCTGGTTGTGGCTTTCGCGCTCGCCGGACGCATCGACACCGACCTCCGCAAAGACGCGCTCGGCAAAGGGAAGGACGGCAAGCCCGTTTACCTCGCCGATATCTGGCCGACGCAGCGCGAGGTCGATGAAGCGGTTGAGCGCTCCCTCACGGCGGAAATGTTTACGAAAAGCTACTCGGAAGTTTTTGCCGGCGACGAGCGCTGGCGTGGCCTGAGCGTTCCCAAAGGCCAAACCTACGCGTGGGAAAAAGATTCCACCTACATCCGCTGCGCGCCATATTTCGACGACATGCAGCTAAAACCCGCGCCCGTGGCCGACATCAAGAGAGCGCGCGTCCTCGCCGTTCTCGGCGACAGCGTGACCACCGACCACATTTCTCCGGCAGGCTCGATCAAGAAGGACAGCCCGGCCGGAAAATATTTGCAGGAGCGCGGCGTCAAGCCCGCCGACTTCAACTCCTACGGCTCGCGCCGCGGCAATCACGAAGTCATGGTGCGCGGGACGTTTGCTAATGTGCGACTGCGCAATCGGCTTGTGACGACTGAAGGAGGATTCACGCGCCATCTGCCATCGAATACCGAAATGCCGATCTTCGACGCGTCGCAAAAATACATCGCCGAAGGCACGCCGCTGATTATTCTTGCGGGCAAGGAATACGGCTCCGGTTCGTCGCGCGACTGGGCCGCGAAAGGCCCGCGCCTTCTTGGGGTTCAAGCTGTCATTGCCGAAAGCTACGAGCGCATTCACCGCTCGAATCTGGTCGGCATGGGAATTCTGCCGCTGCAATTTCCTGCAGGGCAGAATGCGGAATCGCTCGGGCTGACGGGGGAAGAGATTTTCCAGATAACCGGCATTCGCAATCTGATCGAGCATTACTCTGCAGGACAGAAAGTAAGAGTGCACGCGACCGGCAAAGGAAAGCCCGTTGAGTTTGACGCCATCGTCCGGATCGACACGCCGCAGGAAGCCCTCTACTACGCGAACGGCGGGATTTTGCAGTATGTGCTGCGGCAGTTGCTGGCAGGGAAACCGGAGGCGGTGGGGGTGTAGGCGGCACTACTTCTGTGGCTTTGATCTTCTGACGGACTCGATTGCGTCATCCCGAGCGAAGACGCTTTTCAGGCGGAGCGAGGGATCTGGCGCGGAGTGACAGAATG
>JASHNX010000128.1 GCA_030041415.1 Candidatus Sulfotelmatobacter sp. | reverse complement strand
TTGGGAACCGGACAATTCGAGATTCTTTCGCAATTGGGTGAAGCGATCGCCGAAGCAATCGCCGCGCATGGCGGCCGCATCCTGATTGTGGCTTCCAGCGACATGAATCATTATGAGTCGGACGGCATCACCCGAGTGAAAGATCAAAGCGCTATTGAAGCGATTCTCCGCCTGGACGCTCTCGGGTTGTACGAGGTAGTCACGCAGCAACATGTAAGCATGTGCGGTTTTGGCCCTGCCGTAGCGATGCTGACGGCTACGAAAAAGCTCGGCGCGCGTTGCGCCGAGCTTGTGAAGTACGCTACTTCCGGCGATGTATCAGGCGACCGCGATCTGGTTGTGGGCTACGCTGGGATCATTATCCGGTAGAAGCGGTGTAGTAATCGGCGCTCGACGATGTTGCCGTTGGTGCAGCCCGATCATTACGGCATCGTCTTTACCGATGACCTCCGCCACCCACACTATGCGCCGCGGACGATCCCGTATTTACATGTGCAGATCCCGCTACTGCGCCGCCGGAACCGAAACTGCCCCAGCGCGCCGAGGTCGCGGCAAATGCCGGCGCTGCACGCAGCTCAGCGGATCCGTTCCGCGCAACCTGCTTATTGGCACGGCTGAGATTGTCGTATGACCCGCGCGGAATTCCCAGGCCCGCCGAACCCGCTGTCACAAGCATCTTGGTATCCGTAGCTTTCGTTACCACATTTCCGCCACGACCTACGATCGCCGAGTTGACGGTGCCGGTTGGCGGAGCCGGTGCATGAAAACCGGCAGCCATGGCTCCCACGTAGTGAATGCCGCCATGCCAGCCGTTCCACGAGCCCGGCTGCCATCCCCAGCCGTAACCGGGAGCATACAGCCAATTGCCGTAGTAATAAGGCATCCAGCCCCACGGGTACGCAGACGCCCACATAAATCCCATGCCCGGATACCAAGACCATGCTCCGTCCATAAATGGGTTCCACGCGGCACCAACAAAATAGGGTTGCCACAACGTGCCGTAGCCGGGAACGTTCGTGTAATCACCGTAATAACCCAGATCGCTGGCGCCATATCCGTAAAAAGTGGAATTATTCTTTGAATATTGCTCGTGATAGTCGTTTGATTGCGAGTCCCACTGGTCGTAGGGATCGGGTTTGATGTCCTTCGCAATCGCGGGTTTGTCCTCATCCGCATTGAAGGAGACGCTTCTATTCTTGTCGACCTTGATGACGCCCGAGGGCCCCGAGACTTCCAGCGGGTTCTTGAAATTCGCGAGTTCCGCTCCTCCCGCTGATTCTTCCACGCGGAAGTGGGCGGATTGTTTCACTTCGACCGTTTGACCGAAGAAATTCAACGCGAGTTCGTCGCCGCTTTTTCCCAGCCAATTGAGGTACGCCTTGCCTTCAACGAGATTAACTGTGGTCAGCCGATTGCTGGCATCACTCAAGGCCAGCCTGCTGAAAACCACAGTTGTGTCCGCAGCGATGCGCAGCATGCTGCCGTCTTCAAATTCCACCTCTGCGCGGCCAGTATCCAGCGTTCGAAGCTGCGTTCCCTGTGTGATCGGCAAGTTCAGGAATGCTCGCTCGAAACCTAGACCTGAATTTTTGTTGATTTCGACTGAACCCTGCACATCGCTCAGGCGAACAATGCGAACCTGCGAATCAGCCAGCGCGGGCAGCGCCGAAAGGGCACAAGTTAAAGCAGCAATGAAGATTGGGCGAAGGTTGAGCTGATACATGGCACACCTCCCTCAACTAACAGAGAAACCGACCTTGCGGAAATCATCCGCTTCCTACGTGGGGGCAAGTATCCGGTAAAGACCGTACCCCTCATACATTAGTTTTGCAAATCCAGATGCTGAGTGCAAAACCGCCAAAGAATGGCGGGCTATACTCTAACATCAGCGCATATTGTGACCGGCGACGACGCTTGTTCCATTGCCGATTTGCATTAGTTCCTGAGCCCGCGCCCGGGTCACATTGATCACGGAGTTGTCATTCACAATATCCTGGAGGATAGGCGCCACACTTTGCAGTTCGTTGAGTTCGTTATTCTTGGCTTCTTCTTCCATGCGTTTCAGTTCTTCGTCCAGAGCTAGTTTCTGATAGTGATGGTAATATGCCAGCCTTCGCCCATACTCCAGAGTCGCGGCCATTCCCTGAAAGAGACTGGTCAACTCGCGGACCGGCGCCAAGTTCGAATAATCGTATTGCGCTCTATTGTCGTGTTGTCCGTCTTCGTAAATAAGGACCTTTGCGCCGGTAAACGCCAGTCTCCGATTGCCGGAGTCGATGTTGCCGCTAAAGTAATGCGCCTGCTTCGCCAATTCAAAAACCTTCTCGCGTGTCTGCGCCGATACTGTGAAGTCCGAGTGGTAGGTCTCGGAATCGGAGTCAGGCACGACCGGACCGGTACACTCATATTGCGCATGACCGGTCCCGTCAATGGTGATCGAGTAGTCCGGCGGGGCGGATTGGGGAAAATTCAGACTAAACTTAATTGTGGCGGGTGAGGCTGGATCGTGATTTTGCGGTTGCCCCGCAAATGCGAATGCGATGTCTGCGATTGCCAGTGCCGCTATCAACGTTGCAAGAACGCGCGGTGCGCGCATAGAAAAACTCCAAGAACAAACCTAGCTATTCAAAGGCCGACAGCCCTCTGCCGCCGAATCGTACTCGCGGTATGGAGATGACAAATGGCGATCGCCAAAGCATCTGATGCATCCATCGGCTCGGGAGGCTCAGTCAGGCCCAACAGCTGCGTGACCATCTGTTGAACCTGCTGCTTCTCCGCTCGCCCGTACCCTACCACCGACGATTTGATTGTCAACGGCGAGTACTCCGCCACTTCCAGTCCTGCGCAAGCCGCGGCCAGCATGGCTACGCCCCTCACCTGACCCAACTTCAACGCTGACTTCACATTCAACGCGTAGAAAACCTCTTCGATCGCCACTTCATCCGGCTGATGATCTCGAATCAGCTTGCCAAGTTGCTCGTAGATTTTAGACAGACGGCCGGCCAAGGGATCGCGAGGCGAAAGCTTGATGGCCCCGCAGGCTATGCATGCAAGTTTCGCAGCGGAATCCATTTCGACAACCCCGAACCCTGTGTACTCGCCGCCGCAATCGATGCCCAGAACCCGCATGGCTTTCAAGTTTAGCGCGGAAGCAGCAAGGATCATAGAAGCTGTGCAAGGCTAACAAACGGAGCCCGATTCCCGCCTGCGAGCTCGACACTCCGACGAACCAAACTCGTAAATGCCAGCCATAACTTCTATAGCTGCGATAAGAATTTTGAATTTGCTTCCGCCTAAGGAATTCGTAAAGATGCTTGCCAGTAAGCACGCATCCTGGCCGGCAATACTGGGGAGGGACAATGAACAAACTACTCGTGACCGCACTCTCGCTTGCTTTGATGACGATTGGTAGTGCGCAAGCTCAAAGCCTTTCGCAGTCTGCCGCGAAGTCAGATGCCAGCGCGCTCTCGTCGACGACCAGGCCGATTCTGATTTCCGGCAGGGTGAGCGGTGACGGAAGACATTTTTCTTTCGATCGCGACAGCGACTCCGACAGCGAATGGAATGTCAGCAACGCCAGGGCATTGAAAGGTCACGAGGGCAGTTTGGTTACGGTGAAATGCTACGTCGACGCCACCCGCAATCAGATTCAAATCCTTTCCGTGATTCGCGTACAGCCGGAAGTCCGATAGCTCTAGCGGGGGTTGTGTTTATTGGTGCTTGTTGCAGGCGGCTTCGCGAGGCATCAGGTCTCACTTGAGCCCGGGCCTGCGGCTGCATGTGGTTGTTTGCTGTGTCCGGAATGACTTAACGGCTAACCCCTCGAAATCCCTAACGCCTAGGTTCCTGTTGAACCCAATCCCCTCGCCGATTGGTGATAATCTTAGTTTTCAGGCGTTGCCGCTGGGCCGCGTTGGTGCTGGCGGCAGGCTATCCAGATACCAGGGATACGGGCGAGAGATTTACCATCAATCCGCGCAAGGGGAGTGGAGAACAGGAATGAAAATCGGTATTTTGACCGGCGGGGGCGATTGTCCGGGGCTCAACGCCGTAATTCGCGCTGTCGTGCGCAAAGGCATTTTCACCTACGGTGACGAATTTATCGGCTTTCTCGAAGGCTGGCGTGGGTTGATCGAGAACATGAGCACACCCGTCGATCTCGACGTAGTGGGGGGGATTCTACCTCGCGGTGGAACGATTCTTCGCACTTCCCGAACGAATCCGTCGAAACGGCCCGATGGCATCGATCGTTGTCTGGCCACGCTGGAAAAAAATCAGATTGACTCGCTCATCGCCATTGGTGGCGACGACACTCTTTCCGTGGCGCAAAAACTTTATGAACGCGGAGTCAAAGTCGTAGGTGTTCCAAAAACCATCGACAACGATTTAGGGGGGACAGATTACACTTTCGGTTTTGACACGGCATGCAACATTGTCTGCGAAGCCCTCGATCGGGTTCACACCACCGCCGAAGCGCATAACCGCGTCATGGTAGTAGAAGTCATGGGACGCGATGCGGGTTGGATCGCGCTTTATAGCGGCATCGCCGGAGGCGCCGATGTGATTTTGATCCCCGAGCGGCCGTTCGATGTTGACAAGGTTGCTGAATCTATCCGCCAACGCCACGAACGCGGACGATATTTTTCGATCGTGGTTGTCGCGGAAGGGGCGAAATTTTCTTCGGCCGAACCCGGCCAGGGGGCGCCGGTGCTGCAAGACATGGGCAAAGACGAATTCGGCCACGTCAAACTCGGCGGAATTGCCAACATTCTCGCGCGCGAAATTGAAAAACGAACCGGCTACGAAACTCGTGCTGTCGTGCTCGGCCATATCCAGCGGGGAGGATCTCCCAGCGCTTTCGATCGGGTTCTGGCGACGCGATACGGCCTGGGCGCGATCGACATGGTGCACCGCGGCGATTTCGGATGCATGGCGGCGTTGCGTGCCAATAAGATCGTCTCGATTCGCCTCGTCGAAGCCATCTCGCGGAACCGCACGGTGGATGATGAAATGATCCAACTGATCGACGGCCTCATGCCGCGGGCGGAAGAACGCGCGACGGTACCGAGATAACTAAATGGGTCTGAGGAGGGCGGAACGCGCCATTGGTGCTCAAGGAATCTGCTGCCGTCACGTGCTCAAGAGACCAGAGTGAAGCGTCTCAGTCCCGGTCGCGCGGTCTGCTGGTTTCGATATCGTTTTCAGTCCTTCTGATCATTCCCTGTTTCTGGCAATCTCACATTCAGTCAGCCGATCTGGGAAGTCACATCTACAATGCGTGGCTTGCGACACAGATCCGCAGTGGAGCAATAACAGGGTTACGAATTGTTCCACAATTCAACAACGTTCTCTTTGATGTCGTTCTGGAATGGCTCCTGGTTCGACTCGGTCCAGGACTGGCTCAACGTATTGCAGTGTCGCTCTCGGTGCTCATTTTCGGATGGGGAGCGCTCCAGTTCATTTTTCGGGTCGGCAGTCGGAATTGGAGCTTTGCAGCTCCATGTGTGGCGATGCTCGCCTACGGATACGTTTTCCGCATCGGCTTCTTCAACTTTTATCTGTCGATGGGCTTTTGCCTATGGTTTCTCGCCATCGTTTGGGAAAAGCCATGGAAGTTCAACCCGTGGGCTGTCGCGCTGTTGGTGATAGCGTGGATCGCGCATCCATTTCCGGTTGTTTGGGCTGGGGGAATCGTGGCGTTCGTCACGTTCGCAGCGTCCCGTAGGGAACGAGGACGATTCTTGCTATGGGCTATCGCAATTTGCTTAATTATCCTTCTCCGCTACATTGTCACGCACCGATACCGGTATGAATGGTCGGTACAACAGGTTTTCTTTGTAACCGGGGCCACGCAGCTGAGTATGTTTACGCGTGCGGATGCAATTCCGCTGGCTGGGCTGTTGTTCGTTTGGCTGCGTCAGCTGCGGCGGTTGATCAACTGCAGAGGCATGAAAGACATCGTATTCAGTGTTCCTTTCCAACTCTGGTCGCTGAACGCCGCCGCTATCATACTCATACCAAACCAGATTATGTTTCCTCAATTCGGACGTCAGTTTGGATATATCACTACCAGGCTGTCTCTCGAAGCGGCATTGTTGATCTGCGCGTGGCTCGCTGTTGTACATCTGACCAATCCCGATAAGGCAATCCTCGTTGCAACTGCAGTCTTGTTTTTCGGAATTTCGTACCACTCGGAGCTGCAACTGAACCGGCTTGAAAACCTAATAGATCAAGGATTGCAGAGCCTACCCTACATGCCGCGCGTAATCGCTCAAGTTCCAGCTCAGTCATTGCGTTGGTCATGTTTCCAGCATGATCTTGATCGGGCCTGTGTCGGACGGTGCTTCAGCTATGGGAATTACGAGCCTTCCTCGGGACAGTTCCGAATACATGCATTACCGGATAATGGCGTTGTACTCAGTGATTCCAGGGATGTTGATGCGGTTCGAACGAACCAGTACATCGTTCAGGCGCGCGATCTTCCGATGTATTTAATCTATCCGTGCGGATCAGAATACGACA
>JASHNX010000127.1 GCA_030041415.1 Candidatus Sulfotelmatobacter sp. | reverse complement strand
CGGGTAATTGGTCGACAGTTGTGCCTCAGGCTGAGCTGCGGGTACCTGCGCTGGGGATTGATACGACGCCTGAGGCTGATAAACAGGCTGCGATTGGTACGGCGGCTGAGCTTGATACGTCGGGGCCTGATAGGAAGGCGCCTGATACTGCGTCTGCACTTCTGGAGGAGTCAGAACCGGCTGTGACGAATAAATCGCGCCGGTGCTCGGGGGAACAGGAGCCAATGCCGTGGTCGTGGGTGGACGCGTTGCTTGCCACGGAGCGTGCCGGCCATGAATGCCACACATTCCGGACATGCTGTCTCCGAAAATCTCGCCGTGAAAATGAAGAACAGTGCGCGTCACTGTGTCGAATCGAATGTGATGTCCATTGACCTCCCCTTGAATCGGACCCGACTGGTTGGGACCTTCGAAGTATCCAGTAATGCGGTTGTCGTATTGGGCGATCTGAACGTGTTTGATTTCGATCGTGCCGTTCTCAGCGTTGGTGGCGTAAATCGTCCAGTTGCCCTGCACGTTGTCGGGCGGTTGGTCGGCGAATGCCACGGTGGCGAAGCCGAGCGCCAGAAGGATGAGAGCCAGCTTTAGCCCTGTATTGAGTCTGTTCATGAAATTTCTCCTAAGAATTTCTTGCGACTTCCTGTTCTATTGCCGCTCGAAGAAGAGAAATGCAACCGGTGAACCAAATCTATCTGGCTGATTTGTGTGGAGTTATTTGGATAAGAAGGTCCCGAATCCTCGGAAATTCCCGGAATCTCAAAAGTGAGGAAGGGGAGAAGTGACGACGGGGAAAACAAATTTCTTTTTGAGGCGACTACGGGATTTGCACGATCGTGAAATCCACTAAAACCAAATCGGGTGCGGCTTCTGAAAGCCACACCCGATTCGTTGAGAACAGTTTTCTAGAGATTAGCCTTGTTGACGGTTCGGTCTGCCTCGCTGCGCCGCATTGCCTTGGCCGGACGCTGGCGGAGGGTTGTCGGGTTTTACCGGCTTCGCCGACGGCCGATTGGGAGGATTCGGTTGGTTTCCGCCCGGTGCGGCTGGGCGACCATTTCCCGGCTGGGTTGAGTCAGGTCGATTCGAGCGAGGCTGATTTGAACCGGGTTGGTTTGAGCCAGGCTGCCTAGAACCAGGCTGCCTAGAGCCGGGTTGGTTTGAGCCGGGTCGTTGTGATCTGCCATCTTTTCCGGCTTCTTCTGACGGTCGATTCGGTTGCGCCGGATGGTTTCCGCCAGGGGCGGTTGGGCGACCGGCCCGCGGTGGGTTTGAATCAGGCCGGTTTGAACCGGGCTGATTCGACCCTGGCTGATGGGGTGTATTGGGTCTGCCAGGCTGACCAGATCCGGGCCGATTTTGATCCGGCCTGTTCGGCGTTTCGGGCTTGCCCGGGGGCTCAGACGGAGGATTCGGCGCAGGTTTCGCCGGATGGTTTCCGCCAGGGGCGGTCGGGCGACCGGCCTGCGGCGGGTTTGAATCAGGCCGGTTTGAACCTGGTCGATTCGAGCCGGGCTGATTAGGTGTATTTGGTCGGCCGGGCTCACCAGATCCCGGCCGATTCCGATCCGGTCGGTTCGGCGTCTCGGGCCTGCCCGGGCGCCCAGATGGAGGATTCGGCGCAGGTTTCGACGGCGTTCCGGGCCGACCAGGCGTGCCTGGCTTGTCTGGTGCGCTCGGTCTGGCCGGCGCAACTGGTCTGCCTGGCGAAGGACGGCCGGGAGGATTTCCCGGGCGTCCCGGCCTCGGTGCCGGATGGTTTGGCGGCCGGTAATGGGGTGGGCGATAGCCCCAGTTACCGCGGTAGCCGGGACGATTGGCCCACACGATTGGCCGCGGACGATACGATGAGTGGGGAGGACGATAAGGATTACCCCATCCGGTCCAATATCCGTGGTTGTAGTAAGCGCGCCGGGCTCCCCAATTCCATCCCCAGCCACCCCATCCCCAAGGACGGTTGTCCACGATAAGCGCACCGATTCCGATTCCAACGCCGAACGTGATTATTGGAGCAGCGACAACCGCGCCGGGAGCCGGCCGTACATAGACCACCGCCGGGTCATATTGCGGCACATAGACTACGGTTGGGCTCGCCGGCTGGACGACATAGATCGTCTGTCCCGCCGACTGTTGCACCTGGATCTGTTGTTGCTCATTGCTGCGCAAGGAGCCGGCGTCGTACGCCTGAGCGCGCAGCCGTTGGATCGATGCAGTGACGGCGTCCTGATCTTCGGAGAAAGCTTGCCCGAGCGCGGCGTAGTCGTCGATGTGATCGGCCATCATAGAGATGACCGAAGGAAAATTCACCAATGCAACGAAGGCGGGATCGAATCCCTGTGCCTCCGCCGCATCGGTAAGCGCGGTTCCCGTCAGGTCTGGATTGGTTTCCAACCAGGCATGCACATCCAGGATTTCCTGCGGATTGGTCGATGCCGTGGTGATCTGGGACAGCAGCGCGTCCGGGTAAAGCGCGACCGGCGCCAACAGCTGATCGAGTTCCTCGGGCGTTGGCGGTGCTGCCGCCTGTGCCGAGAGCAACGTGCCGGGTGCCTGAAGCACCATCAGCCCGATCATCAAGGAAGTAATTATCGAACGTACCTTACTCAGCATAAGTCCCTCCGTCCCTGATATTCGACTTGTTCGTCGGTGATCTCTTGTTCAGTTCGGAGAGCAATAACTGTGCCGACTTGGGTGCAGAGATCTCGTTGCCGAACACGATGTCATGCGCGCTGATACTTCTTCCGTACAACTTCTTGTTAGCCCGATTGTCTGCCCGCAAAGTCGAACCGGAAAGGGAGATACCGGCAAAGAGCCCACGAGCACGGGAATACGAAAAAATTTCGGCTCGGAGGGCAACATCGGTTTCGGCCGACACATTGCGTCCAACCGGACCAGCGGCTGCCGAAATGTCCCCGCCGAGTTTCACCTTGCTCGAAAGAATGCTGCGGGCCGAGCGAGGACTCATCAAGAGCAGCACGAAGTCGGTGGCTTGCCCGCCAATCTGGAGCCCGAAGCTTCCACCTTCGAGAGCCATCATGGTCGGAGCGCCCCAGGAACCTTTGAAGTCTTGGCCGCTGCGGCAGGTCATTACACCACGTCCATAGCTTCCGCCGAATCCGAAAGCGAGCTTGAGGACGGACGGCAGAACGACTACACAATCGGCTTTGTCGATGACACTCTGCGGAATATCATCGGGAATGTTTGAAATTTCCTGCATCACCTGTCCCGCGTTGGCTACACGATCCTGCTCCTTCTCCTGCGCGAAAACGGGCGAAGCAATGGTAATAAGAAGTGCGAATACAGCACAAAAGTTTCTCATAAGAATTGTTCTCTCTAGAATTAGTTCTTGTTCTCAACGAAATTGGGGATGCACTAATACGCATTACCCGCCAATGTTCTCCTTCCCGATTGCACGTG
>JASHNX010000012.1 GCA_030041415.1 Candidatus Sulfotelmatobacter sp. | reverse complement strand
TGCCGGCGGATTCCTTGCTCGCTGCTTCTCTGGCTGACGAAGTATCGGGCTCACTCGTGTTCACGTCCGACTCCGATCGAGTTTCAATAACATCAGGCATATGCGTGCAAACCGGGGAGCAAATAGGTCACCCCGAAGAACGTAAACATCACTACCGCAAAACCGAGAATCGCGAAATATGCCGCGCGGCGTCCCCGCCATCCCCGGGTAATGCGCATATGAAGGTAGCCGGCGTATACCAGCCAGGTAATCGCCGCCCAGGTCTCTTTTGGATCCCAGCTCCAATAGGAGCCCCAGGTGCGATTCGCCCAGTACGCGCCGGCCGCGATCATCAGGGTGAGCAGGGGGAAGGCAATGGCAATCGTCTTGTAGATAATGCGGTCCAGTTCGTCCGCGCTCGGCAGCATGCGTTCCAGATCGGTGCGCCGCCACAGCAGCAGCAAATATAGAAGGGAAACAAAGATTCCGCCCACGAGACCCGATAAGATGAATGGACTCGCCGCTAAGCTCGTGGGGAATTGTCCGTCGGCGTCAAGCGAAAAGTAATGTCCATCTCTCGCCCTCGCAATGAAGAAAACCAATGCCAGTGTCTGCAGCAAAATGCTGAGAAACACCGCTCGGTTCGCCATATCGAGATGAGCTTCGTTATTGGTTTTCCGCCACAGAATATAGAACACCAGCGGCGCGGCTACCGCTGCCAACACCAGAAGCAGAAGCCAGCCGAGATCGGGAATTACCACAAAAAGCCTTACGCCTTTCGCGATGAAGATTTCGGATTTTTCTTCTGGATTCCAAGCCACCACGCTCAGTCCGCCCCACTTTTCGAAGCGGGTCAGGGTCGCGGCGTAAGTAGCGACGGTGAATACGCTGGTTGCGGCCAGGAAGGTCTCGGTTTTCATCTTGTCCTGGATGAGAAACATCATCGCCAGTGCAAAACTCAAGGCGCATGCCGCGTACGCCAGCATCGCCAGCGTGACGTGCACATGCAGCCACGTCGACTGCAGCGCCGGAACCAGCGGGCGTACGTCGGTTCGCAACAGCTGCATCAGTACCACACCCACGATCGCAACCGGCATCGTGACTGTGCCGATCACTTTCACTTTGAATCTCTTCTCGGCGATCAGCGTCAATACCGCAAGTGTCCACACAAAGCTCAGCAGCATTTCGTAAATGCTGGCAAACGGCGGATGTCCCGCCTCATACCACCGATGTGCTACCGCGCCAGTATTGGCCAGTAATCCCGCCCACGTTGCCAGCGAAGCAAAACGAACATAATTGGGTGTGCCCGTGATCCCGAATCCCAGATATAGCGTGGCCGCTCCGGAATAAAAAATCAGCGTCGCATACAGCAAGTTGGATTCGTTCAGCAGATTGCCGCTCTTCACCACGTTGAGAAATGCCATGAACAGCAGGAACGCCACTCCCAATCCAACCATCACTACCAGCGTCATGCCGGTAGCTGCTGCGGGTTGCTGTTCAACTTGTTCACGCGCCATAAGCTCCTCCGTTGCTATTTTTCGGTGAGCGCAGCCACAGATGCCTGGAGTCCTTCAGGCTGCGAAGGTTGCAATTCCGATTCGATCTGCTTCACCACATCGCAGAAGCGCTGCTCAAAAGCGTCCTTGTTCTTGTTCGCCGTGCCGCCAATCCAGAGCTGCACGTTGCCGCTCGCATCCCGCACCGGCACCACCCAGATGCGGCTGTGAACCAGGTAGAAGACAACCACCAGGCCGAGGCCCATCAGCACAACCCCCGCCCAAACTCCCCATTGGCCGGGCTCGTGCGAAACTTCGAGGCCCGTGAAGTACGCCATCTGCACGTCTTTGCCTCGAAAATCGTAGGGCGACAAAGCATTCTGCTCGACTCCCGGAATCGCCGGCAGCCAGTAATTAATCGCCTGTCCCGACTTCTTCGACTCCACCACCAGGTGCGCCGCCGGATTTTCCAGATCGTTCGAACGTGCATAGACGTGTCCGTCGCCGACTACGTAATCGGGAATGAATTCCGCCAGCCGAACCGTGGTGTCAGAATCGAGCGCCGCAGTTTCATTCAAACCGAGAGTGATGTCTTTCGGATCCAGGCTCTGCCGCGAGATCGCAGTGAGCACCAATTTGTCGACCTTGCCCGTCTTGCCATAGCTCGCCTGATAGAACCGCACGCCGCCATAAACCAGCGGATCGTTCACCACGATCTGCTTGTGCATGATTTCGCGGCCGTCCTTCAAAACCGTTAAATTCGACCACCATTTCTTCGGGGTTCCATCGGCGTAGTTTTCCTGCCCCGCCCCGTCGCAACGTACGGCAAACGGTAAATCGCGCTTGGGACCGTTCTGTGCCTGTACCTGGCTCGATTGTTCTCCGCGAGTAAGGCTCAGGAATGCTCGCCATCCGAACTCTGCATCGATGATCCCGCCGAGGAAAATCAGGAGCAGGCTGGCATGCACGATATAAACCGCCATCTCCGAAATACGATTGCGCTCGCCGAACAGGCTGAAGCTGTTCTTCCGCACGATTCGCTCGGGATGAAATCCTTTCGTGTGCAACACTCGTTCCGCTGTGCTCAAGGCGGCTTCCTCATCCTTTACCGGAATCAGCTTGTGCGTGGGGAGGGCCTTGCGAAACGCTTCGTCGGGGCTCTTGTAGGGCCGGGCAAAAAATCTCCAGGCATTTGGAAATCGCTGAATCGACGCAGCTACGATGCTCAGGCTGACCAGGCTCAGCAACAACACGAACCACCACGCGTGAAACACGTCGGTCAGGCCGAGGCCATCGAGCAAACGCAGCATCTGCGGCGAGTATGCCCTTTGAATCTCATCCGGATCGGTTGTGGGTCGCTGCAAAATCAACGTCCCGGCAGCCGCCAGAATGACCGTGAGGATCAGCAGAATAACGCCTGTTTTGATCGCACCTAGGGTCTGCCAGATTTTTCGAGGTAGAGATGTGGCCATTTCTTTCCCCTTCTATGAGAAGAAAAAAGCAAATGGCGCACCACTCCCGCAGATTTTGTAAGTTATTGATAACACATGGAAAGTCGGTCTTTGCGATCCGCGTGGGCGGGGTGTGTGTGAGCCATATCACACAGCCGCTTGGGGTTAGGCGGGAATTTCACGCAGGCCGCTGGGCTTAAGACATCTCGATAACAACCAGAAAAAACGGGCCGCCGGAAACCGCCTCCTGCGACCCGTCCGATCAACCTAAGTCGATTCCTTACTGCTTGTTGCTGATTTTCTCCTTCTTCGATGCCATCTCGACGCCGCCTTCTTTCGTCGGACCGTTGCGGTCAACCAGCCGCGCAAAGTCGGCGCTCTTTACCGGATACGTAACCGCCGACTCCTTGCCCGCAGGCGTCACATTCAGGTCGACCCTGCGGTTATAGGCATAGACAACCGTTGTGAATCTCGCCTGCAAGGTCTTCTGCTCTTCCGGGCTGAGATCCGAGGTCTGTCCGATCAGCTCCTTCACTTGGGCAGCCGTCAGGTTTTTCTCTTTCCCAAACGCCTGGGTTTCAATGTTTGCTTCCGGAACACCCTGCTGCACCAGGAACCTTTTTGCCAGCTCGGCGCGCCGCTCGGAGAGAGGTTTGTTATAGGCTTCCGGACCGCGCTTGTCAGCGTGACCGGCGAGGATCAGCCGGGCATCCGGCTGGACCGCGAGATATTGCTTGAACGCCGCCACGATGGACGTGAGCGTTTCCTGCTCGCTCGGCAGCAGAGCCGCTTCAGACTTCAGCGATCGCGGCCGGTCCGTCGGGAAGAACACGCTGCGCATCGAGAGCTCGACTTGCGGCTGCTCAATGTCGCCGACAATGTGCAGCGTTGCAGTCTTCGTTTCCGTCCCGCCGCAACCATTGCTTGCATTCAGTGTGTAGGTCACGGTTTCATCGACCGGTCCCGGATCAGTTTTCTTCGGCGTGACTTGCAGATTCTGATTGCCGCTCGCAGCGACCGTGCCCAGTGGGTCGATCGATACCGTCGTCGCATTGCCTGCGTTCCAGTTCAACGCCGCGCTGCCTTGCTCGACCACCTTGTCTCCGACCCGCTTGTAGTGAACTTCTGCCGGAGAAAGCTCCAGGTTGGCTTGCACTGCGTTATTTAGATTTACCGTGGCGCTTGAGGTCGCTGTCCCTCCTGGTCCCAGCGCGGTAAGTTGGTAAGTTGTAGTTTGTTTGGGATCGACCGACTGTTGTCCGCTATTGGCAACCGCGCCAATTGGCGTGATTTCAACTTGAGGTGCGTCCGTTGAGTTCCACTTCAGCTGCGTCGAATCCCCGCAGTTAACCTGCGCTGAAGCCACGGTCAGATCGGCAGTTGGCTTGGCCACAGCCACCGTCGCGCTTGCCGTGCCCACGGTGAAGCGTGGAACCGCGCTGAGTTTCTGTCCCCGCGGCCAGTCAACCGTCTTCCGTACGCCTTTGGGAATATCGATCACCACTCGCTTATCGGCAGGAACGTTTACCGAACCCGACCAGACTTCCTTATCCTCGTGCAGAACAGAAACCTGATAAGTGCCGGGCGGCACAACCAGTTCCTGCTTCCACCAGAAGTCGTTGTTAAATTCATCGCCATGCCCCACAAAGAATGCCGGTGTCTTGCCATTCAGAAGAATGGCGTCCCGGTCAGCCTTTTCAATCGTCATCGCTCCGAAAGGTCCCGAGACAGTACCCGTAACCGGGTTCAAAGTTACATCAAGGTTTGTGCTTTTTCCCGCCGTGATTGTTACGTTGCGGGTTTCCGGGCTAAATCCGTAATTAACCAGCTCGATCTTATGGTCTCCCGCACTCAAATTCAGAGAATGATGCTTGCTGGCTTCACTAATAGCTTTCCCATCCACAAAAAGATAAGCTTGCTTGGGAGTAACGTGCAAAACGAGTTTGCCGTCTTGAGCAAAGCTCGAAATTCCACTTCCGAACACGAACAAAATAGCCGACGCAATCAGGCAACTTACGTGGTGTTGAGCCTTCATTTCAACCCCTTTCCACATACTTTGAGAAACCCAAAGATTGTACACCTGTAAGCCTTTTTCTGCCCTTTTTTCGTTGTTGAATTCCAGCCGGTTTGCCCTTCCATCGCACGCTTTGGGGTGATGGCTGTCACGGACGCCTGCCGATCCGGAGGCTACTCTGGCGACAGAAATATCAGTTGCACTGGGAGCGTAAATCCATGGCTTACGTGATTACCGATTCCTGCATTAAAGACTCTCTCTGCGTCGAAGTCTGCCCAACCGATTGCATTCATCCCAAGGAAGGGGAAGCGGGCTTCGAAGAAGCTACTCAACTCTTCGTCGACCCCGTCGAATGCATCGATTGTGGCGCTTGCGTCCCAGCCTGCACCTCGGATTCGATTATGGCCGTGGATGATCTCCCTGAAGAGAAGAAGCCATTTGTCGAGGAGAATGCGGCATTCTTCTCGAAATGAGCTCGCGCCTCCTCTGGGCGCGAATGGTGCGAGCGCGAGCGGTACGAGGGAGCTTACTCGGCTCGCACCATTCCTCATTCTTCTCCTCATCAACAAACGGCGGATGGCTCCTGGGCAATCTGGAGATGATTGCCAACCGAGAACCTTTGCCGCATGCCTATTCAACTCCATTGACTTGCTCTTCGTCCCGCCGCTATCGTTGCCCGCATGAACGTTGTCAAAGCCACACGCCAGTTCGAAAGCTGGCTGGCTCTTCGCACGCGCATCGAGAAAAAAGACCTTCGACTGAAGCACGAACGCATGAAGGCCGAGATCTTTCCTTTCTTTCGCGCCACTTATTACCGTTGGGTACAGCTGTGGTTTGAGATTTGCTCCGATCTAGCTAAGGCCCCGCAGGTTCTCGCGGTCGGCGACCTGCATGTGGAGAATTTCGGCACCTGGCGCGACGTCGAGGGCCGCCTCATTTGGGGCGTCAACGATTTCGATGAAGCCTGGCCCATGGCTTACACGATCGATCTGATACGGCTCGCCGTCAGCGCCCACCTTGCCGTCGAGGCAGGAAACCTTCCCTTGAAGCGCGAAGACATCTGTGACACCCTCCTCGCGGGATATCGCGAAAGCCTAGAGGCCAAAGGTCTTCCTTTTGTGCTCGGCGAAAAGCATCAATGGCTCCGGCAGATAGCCGAAGGTGAGCTGCGCGATCCCGTTCGATTCTGGAAAAAGATGGATTCGTTCCCCACGCTGAAGACCGAAATCCCCATCAGCGCCGTAGACGCCATTGAACACCTGATGCCCGCGCCGGGAATCGAATATCGCCTCGTACACCGCGTCGCCGGACTGGGTAGCCTTGGCCACGCCCGCTATGTTGCGCTGGCCGATTGGCACGGCGGCCGCATTGCCCGCGAAGCGAAAGCGCTCGTGCCGTCTTCCGCCTGCTGGGCCGAATGCCTGAACGCCGGCTCACTCCCGGGACCGGCAGAGATCCTCTATCAGACCATCATCAATCGCGCCGTGCGCTGTCCCGATCCCTTCGTCCAGCTGCGCGGTCGCTGGATCGTCCGCCGTCTCGGCCCTCACTGCTCGCGAATTGAGCTGGCGTCCCTGCGCGGCCCCGACATCGAACTTCGCTTGCTTCACGCCATGGGCTGGGAAACTGCCAACATCCACCTCGGTACTCCATCGGCGCGCAAATCAATCCTCCAGCATCTCGGCAAACAAAAAGAAAGGTGGCTGCATGCCGCCGCTCAGGCCATGCTCGAGGCTGTTCGTGAAGACTGGGCTGTGTGGAAGAAAAAAGGCTATCGCTGAGATTTTTTCAGAATTGTTACGATTTACTCCCGTAGCTACAGTGTCCACCTTATGGATTTTAAGCTCCACAGTTTTGGAGACTGGGTAAGCGCTGCTTTGCAACCTGCCATGGATTCTGAATTCTCGTTGCCGAACGCGCTTGTGGGTAGCTTCCTTTCTTCGCTCTCGCGCAAGCGGCGTCTCGATGACCGGATCCGCAAATTGTGCGCCGACGCTGTCGCCTGCACGGATCCGGAGGATCTTGAACGCATCATGGAACGTCTCAAATCGGCTCTCCACGATCACTCTTCCCGCGTCCGCAAAATGGCCGCCGCCGGACCCACTGTCCATGAGCGCCGCAAGCAGAACCACGACTAATCCGGGGGCGCAATCCCGGTGAGGTACCTGCTTTTCTCTGCTGGCTCTCCCTGGGTTACACTGTTTCGCCGCCATGCCGAGCGCTTCCTGGTCCGCAGACCGCGTTCTCACTCAGCTCGAGTCTGCTAAGAACGATTTTCACTTCGGCCACGCTGCAGTGGTTAATAGACTCGTTCGCGCTCTATCGACATTCGACTTCACCGACCCTTCTCACCTCATTCGCTTTCACGAATGCCTGCTTTTTCTTCGTGCGTTTCCTCACGCGCCTTCGCAGATTGCACTCGTCGAGCGTTTGCTGAATTCCTTTCACAAACGCGTCGATAAAATTCGCTCGCTGAATCCGGACATGTCCTCGTTCGACGACTTCGATACCTCCGGAATTTCCGGCACAACCATGCAGGACGCGCTTCCGTTCGAAGCCGCCCGCTGGCTCACCCAGCGAATCCCTCGCAACGTCGATATCGCCTGGGACGATTACTTGGATGACTACGAATCCGAGCGCCCTCGCGGCAACTCGTGGCCGCGCTTCATCCCCCTGCTCGAAGAGGACGCCGATGTAGAAGCCAACATCCCGTGGCGGCGCTGGCTCGATGCTGCGCGCGGCCGCAAACCCGCGCTTTCCTGGTTGCTGCAACGCTTCGCAGGTCTTTCCATTGTTCCCCGGCAACAGGCTGAACTTTACGACTCCCTGCGCATTCCGCTCCGCTGGCGTCTCGAAAACCTGAAGCTGTCTCGCACCCGCAACTGGAGCCGTCCCCGGCGCTTTTATTTTCACGACGCTCCGCTGGTCCAG
The DNA here is from genome assembly GCA_030041415.1 of Candidatus Sulfotelmatobacter sp. Lineage (GTDB taxonomy): Bacteria > Acidobacteriota > Terriglobia > Terriglobales > Acidobacteriaceae > Sulfotelmatobacter. Next base: position 1,041 of record JASHNX010000012.1, on the reverse strand, counting down.
CGCAACCAGGTTTCTCTCAGGGGCGAACTCGCGAAGCCGGCTCCCCGCCTGGAAAAGCTGTCTCTCGCTGCCGGCGAATCGGTGATGCAATCCATCCGCGAAATCATGGTGGTGCGCTATCGCGAACTCTACGGAACCACTCTCGGTGATCCGCACTGGGTCGTTCGCGCTGACCTCGGCCGCGGCATCGTCATGCATTTCTGGGGATTGCCTGCCTCGCGCCGCTTGCCGCTTCGTGCTTACCTCGCCGGTTATACGTTGAAGAACGGGGTTCCCATCAACTATGTCGAAGCCATCGGCTTATGCGAGTGGGTCGAGGTCGGCTTCAACACCTTCTACACGTATCGCCAGGGAGAAACTGCCTGGATTTACGCTCAGGCTCTGCGCTGCATCTGCGCGCTTACCGGCGCGACCACAATTTCCATTTATCCCTATCAGATCGGCGAGAACAACGACGAAGCCATCGATTCCGGAGCCTTCTGGTTTTATCGCAAGCTCGGTTTCCGCTCCGGCCGGGCAGATCTTCAGAAGCTCTGCGAAAAGGAAGAACAAAAAATCGCCGGCAATCCGAAGTACCGCACTTCACGCCGCGTGCTGCGCCAGCTTGCCCAGGCCCACCTGTTTTTCGAGATCGGCTCCGCCGCCGATCACGGCTCGTGGGATCGTTTTTCTGTTCGCAATCTCGGCTTGCGAATCAATCGCCACATGGCCACGCATTTTGACGGAGACTCCAATCTTCTGCGCGCCGCGTCTCTTTCGTCCGTAACCGCCGCATTGAACTTAAGTCCATCACGCTTATCTCCCGCTGAACGACAATCCCTGCAGAATTGGTCTCTGGTGCTGGCTCTTCTTCCGAACTTTTCTAAGTGGAATCGCAGCGGCAAAGCGAAGCTCATTGACATCATTCGCAGCAAGCCCGGCCGCAATGAAATGCAATACTTCCGCCAAACCCAGCTTCACACTCGGCTCCGGAACGAACTTTTGAGACTCGGCACAGAACCCTCCTCATAGAAAGCATTTGCTCCGGCTTTCCTGCTCGTC
>JASHNX010000126.1 GCA_030041415.1 Candidatus Sulfotelmatobacter sp. | reverse complement strand
CAGCTGAAGGCGTGCACATTTTCGATTTCGAAAAACACAAATACAAGTTCATCGAGCGGCGGGAAAAAGAAAACGATGCGATGCACTCACCGCAGTGCGTCGCGCTCGATGCACAGGACAACATTTATGTGACGGACTCGGAAGCCGGGAAGATTTTTGTTTTCGATCCTGGCGGCAAATTCCGGAGAACGATCGGCAGCATAAAAGGCGGCGAAGGCTACTTCAAGCGGCCGACCGGCATCGCGGTGGATTCCGCTGCGCAGCGCATTTATGTCAGCGACACGTTAAGAAACAAGATTTACGTGATGGACATGCAAGGTTCAGTGCTGCAGACGATCGGCAAAGGCGGGACAGGCAAAGGCGAGTTTTATTATCCGACGGAGCTGCATCTGGATGGCGAAAACCTGTTGGTGGTGGACGCGATGAATTTCCGCGTGCAGTGGTTCGGGCGGAATGGCGACGTCGAAGGAACCATGGGACAGGTCGGCGATTTGCCCGGGCAGATGTTCCGCCCCAAGGGCGTCGCGGTCGATTCCGAGAATCATTTGTATGTCGTGGATGCGCTTTCCGGTCTGGTGCAGGTTTTCAACCGGCAAGGGCAGTTGCTTTATTACTTCGGAAAGCGCGGCGCAGGCCTGGGCGAATTTCAGTTGCCCGAAGGAATTTTTATCGACCGCAGCGATCGCGTGTTCGTGGTCGATTCGTTTAATCACCGCGTGCAGGTGTTCGATTATCACGGCTTGAAGCAAGGAAGAGGTGGAGCGCAGTGAAAAAGATTCTCATCCTCTGCGCTTTGCTTTTCACCGTCTCTGTGGCTCTGGCGCAGACAACGCAGGAGGACGTGCTCGGCATTCACAATCTGGGTCCGGGAACACCGGGGCCGGTGAGCGGTCCGCTCCCGGCTTGCCAATTCTGCCACGCACCACATTCGGGGTTGAATAGCACCAGCCTGCCAAACCTGCCACTATGGAGTCAGAAACTCTCAACCGTAAACAATTACACGCTTTATACGAGTTCGACCGAAGTGAATCCGGAGTTGGAACCAACGCTTGGTTCGGCTAGCAATCTTTGCCTCAGCTGCCACGACGGAACAGTCGCGCCGGGAACGAATGTTCCTTACGGCAGCCTGCAGATGACCGGCACGATGAACAGCCAGGATTTATTTCAGGGCACGCTGCAGGGGATTCATCCATTTAATTTTCAGTTGCCTCTGAACTGCTCGAACGACAATCTGCAATCGATCCTTTGCAGCGGAACAACCGGAAATTCGGCAGTGCAGTTAGTGAGCGGGAACGTGCAGTGCAACACCTGCCACAATCCGCATGTGGAGGGCATTGATCCGGTACAACTGGATTTTTTGGTGATGAACAATGCGAACTCGGCGATGTGCCTGTCGTGCCACATCACGCAGCCGAACCAAATCGGCGCGGTCCGCACTGCGACCGCGAGTGCGAGTGCGGTGTCTGCCGCGGCTGTGACGAACAGCACATCAGCCGGAACCGGACGCACCTCCAACCAATACAATGCGTTCACTCATTGGCGGGAGAGCATTCATGCACTGGCCGCACACAAGGTTTCAAAGAATGCGAGGGGTATTGGACCTTACGGCAGCGTAAATGAGAACGGCTGCGAGTCCTGCCACACCTCGCACAATGCTCCCGGCGGCCCGCAGTTGCTTTCAGGGCCGATGCCGGAAAACCCGAGCATGGACACAGCCACACAAAATTGCATCACCTGCCACAACGGCAGCTCGAACCTTTCACCGGCAATTCCCAACGTGTTCGCCGAGTTCACCAAGACCGGGCATCCATTTCCCGCAGGCAGCAACCGGCACAGCACTCTGGAAGACGTCGTGCTGAAAAACAATCGCCATGCAACCTGCGTGGACTGCCACAACCCGCACTCCTCCATGCAGACGATTTCCTTTGCGCCGACTTCGATCCGGCCATCCCAGAATGGCGCGATCGGAGTAAGCGCGACCGACGGTGTGACACCCCTGAATCCCGCGCTCAATCAGTATGAGACCTGTCTACGTTGCCATGGAACCAGTCCGGGCAAGCAGACGTTGGCGGTGTATGGCTATGCCCCGGTGCGAACGAGCAACGGCGGAGACCCGCTGAACCTTGTCATGCAGTTCGGCGTTACGGCGAGCTCGAGCCATCCCGTAATGGAGGAAAACAAGAGCGCACTGCCGCAGCCGAGCCTGTTGAAGTTCATGCTGGACATCGATGGCCGCACTCTAGGCCGCGCAATTACTTCGCGGATGCTTTGCACCGACTGCCACAACAGCGACGACAATCGCGAATTCGGGGGAACCGGGCCCAACGGCCCCCACGGATCGCAATATACGCACATTCTTGAGCGGCGCTACGAATTCAGCCAGGTTGCTCCCGGACTTCCGCCCGCGGCCGGTCCGGGAAGCACGATCACGAATCTGCTGCCCCCAGTCACTGACCCTTCGGCCGGCGGACCGTATTCGTTGTGCGCCAAGTGCCACGACCTGACCAGCATTCTTTCCAACGCCAGCTTCAGCAAGCACGCCCTGCACATCAACGCGGGTTTCTCCTGCTCGGTCTGCCACACGGCGCACGGAATGGGACCGAATTCCTCGAACGTAACCGGCGAGCGCATGGTGAATTTCGATCTGAAGGTCGTAGCCGAGAACGCAAGCTCAAGCTTCTTCCGCTCTCCAATTTCCTACAACCGGGCGACGAACACCTGCACACTCACCTGTCACAACTACAGCCATAACCCCGACGGAACGGTAACGCCGTCTATCAACACAGCCAAAATGCCCGGGATCGGGAAGCATTAGCGAAGAGACGGACTACGCTCCTTAAGCCGGGACAGATGAAGAGGACTTGAGAGATGGGGCAAAGAAAGGGCGTAGCTTGGGCAGTCGGGGATGTCTTTACCACCGCCAATTTTGCCATTGCCGCGATAGCCGGTCTCGTCGGCTACAGCCTTCTCGACTTCGAAAGAGATTCTAGGCAAACATAGCGTCTGCGTTACTTGCCCACGTTGAGGGGGTGGCTTGCACGCAATCCCGATTTCGCCATTTCCTTTGCCGTGGCATCGCCAAATCGACGTAGAACCCTTTGAATAGCATCAGAAGAGCAAAATTTATGAAGACCACAACGTATACAATTTATGCTTTGGTGGACCCGCAAACCCACGAAGTCCGCTACGTAGGTCGCACGCGGGAGACGCCGGAAGCCCGCCTTGAGAACCACTTACTCTGCGCTCGCATCTGCGCTCGCAAGGGTTATGCCTATCCGGTTTACGATTGGATTAGGAGTCTTGCGCCCGCCAAGCCCATCCTCGTTGTGCTTCAGCGCATAGAAGAGTCCGCGGGAATTCTGGATCGAAAGCGCGAGCATAAGGCGCACGCGGCTGAGGTTAAATGGATGAAACGGTTTGAGCCATTCCAGCTTTTGCAATTTGTGGATAAGAAGCGTCGTGCGTATCAGCGGTTCGTCAACCCTGACGAGAAAGCAAGCTAACCCGCTCGGGAATTGCGCTTAAATCCGCTGTCACAAGATTCGCGTACCGGCGCGTCATTTACAGCGTGGGATGACCGAACACTTTTTGAAGATGCAAGACGGACTCGCCGCGCCGTAGATAGTTAACCGCGAACGTATGACGGAATGCGTGGAGGGTCCACGCCGGAGGATTGAATCCCCGGTTCCGGCACAGTACCTTCACGTCGCGAAGCGCGTTGCGATATATATGAAAATCCCTGGCCCATCGTGGATCCTCGCTTCCCTCGTCGCGGTTGACCACTCCCGTACTAGGACGTCTTAGAACCACTCGTGGTACGTCGAGTGCTATATTTAGGAGGCTGACACGAATCGAATTCTGAAACGCCTGGTCATTGTCGTCGTGGTGCTGGCCATGATCGTGGCGCTCTCGGCCGCCTACAACCTCTTGGTCTCTGCTGTCTTGCAGCGCCGATATCCGCCGCCGGGGGCAATCTACAGCGTGGACGGCTACGCCATGCACCTGTACTGTACGGGCGTGGGTGCTCCGACGGTGATCGTCGAGGCTGGCCTCGGCAACAACTTCATCAGTTGGCAGAAGGTGCAACCGGAGGTCGCGAAGTTTACTCGCATCTGCACTTATGACCGCGCCGGCCTCGGCTGGAGCGACGACCGGCCCGATCCCCACGACGCCAAGCACATCGCCCAGCAACTGCATGCGCTATTGCACGTGGCGGGTGAGAATGGCCCGATCGTACTCGTGGGAGCGTCGGCCGGAGGATACTATGCGCGTCAGTTCGTATCGGATTTTCCGCAGCAGGTTGCCGGAATGGTGCTCTCCGACAGCAGCGTGCCCAACCAGATCCGCGACATGCCTTCTGGCCAGGGCGCGTTGACTCGGGAGAAAGTGCGGCAGGTCCATCGCCGCGCCATGTGGGACCTAATTGAGCAATCGACGGGATGGGCACGGGTCAGCGGCCATTGCAAGGGCGACGTCGAGCAGGGACTGGACGCATGGCGAAACTTCGCGCGGGCCTCGGATTGCCGCCCCGCTTACGCGCGCAGCGGACTTGCCGAGTGGGACGAGTTCTGGCATTCCGCCGATGAAGCGGCGGAAGCGCGTTGCTGCGGCAGCATTCCTCTCGTGATCGTCTCGGCGGATCCCGACCGGCCGAACCCGGCGTGGGACCCTCAGACCTCGAACAAGCTGCAAGAGAGCCTGAAAGCGCTGTCTCCGCAGAGTCGTCGCATCATCGCCCGCCGCAGCAGGCATCATGTGATGATCGACCGTCCGGATGTGGTTGTTGCGGCGATTCGACAGGCAGTCACCGATGTTCGCGAGCACAAGCCGGATCCGCAGGTGGGGACTACTGTCGTGCAGTAGGGCGGAAACGCATCATGCCGAGGCCGTCAGATCATCTGCGACGGCGACCCAACCCAAATTATCTTTGGATGCAATTTGTTCCTTCTCGACGTAAACCGGGTTGAGTGGGGCACCCTCTGAAGGCCACTAAATCGTAAGTTTATGTTTTGGCGAAATCCGGCGATAGCACGCAAGGACCCTCACCGGTCTGGATGACGGGCAATCCGGAAGTTGCCTCACTCAACAAGGCACGCAGGCCCAAAGTCGGATGATGGGAACTTGGCTTGATCAGTATCGAGAAACGGGCATCGGACATCTTTTCCCTGAGCCCCCAACTCCCGGATTTCTGGCGCAGAGCCGACTTGTCGGTACAGATGCGAAAATTGACAGACATGGAGGAATCAATGGCGAGCGCTGCTCCCGTGACCTGCCAGATTCGGTACACACTCGACTTGAATAAGCTCAGTGACTTTGAGACTTATGCCCGCACCTGGATTTTGCTCATCGAGCGTTATGGCGGTGTTCATCACGGATATTTCATTCCTCGGGTGACTCCAGACGGAGTGGGGGTGAGCTTTCCGAGGGTTGGCTATGATGGCCCATCGGATGTCGCCCTGGCGATGTTTACCTTTCCAAGCGAGGAAAGTTACCGGCGCTATCGAGAGTTGGTTGCAGATGATCCCGAATGCCAATCGGCTGCAGCGCTCGTCCGAGAGACTCGTTGCTTCACCCGTTACGAGCGCCTCTTCCTTAAACCAGTTAGAGCAGCATGAGAACAGCCGGCTGATATTATGCAGTCAACCAACCCGAGAGGTCCGGAGGACAACCTGTGCGACGGATGGGTTGTGTAATTACAATGATCGGACTTACTTTCACTGCCGATGTCGTCATGAACGCGCAAACTCCAAGCCCTACCGATGTCCAGCAAATTGCAGAACGTGCGTATATCTATGCGTATCCTCTGGTACTGCTACAGGAAACCATGCGGGCACTGCCATCGAACTACCTGATACACGTTTCTGCGTTCCCCGATGCCAGCTTTCGTTTGATCGTTCGGCCAAATGCTGACACGCTTTATACGAATGCCTGGATTGACGTATCGAAAGAACCGATGGTGTTGCATGTACCGGACTCGGGTGGCCGCTTTTATCTACTGCAGTTCATGGACGCATGGACCGAAACCTTCGCTGATCCCGGGAAGCGTACGACAGGGACCAGAGAAGCGTGGTTTGCACTCGTCGGACCGGGATGGCATGGGCAACTTCCGCCTCACGTCACGCGACTCGATGCGCCGACCAACCAGGTCTGGCTACTAGGCCGTAGCCAAACGAACGGCATCAGCGACTATGACAATGTTCACACCTTTCAGCACGGCATGCGGCTAGTGCCGTTGAGTCAGTTTCCTGGTAAGGATGAACTGCCGCATCCGCCCGTGGTGCGTCCTGCTGAGACGGGCACTCCGGTGCCGGAGCAGATCAAGGCGATGGATGCCGTGCAGTTCTTCACCGCGTTCACGAAGGCGTTGAAGGCAAATCCTCCTCACAGGGATGACACGCTGATGGTGCAGCAACTGGCGCGCGTCGGGATCGTACCGGGGGGACAGGGCTTCGACGCATCAAAGCTTGCGCCAGAACAGCTTGCAACCCTGAACGAAGGTGTACGCAAAGCGGTAGCGAAAATCGAGGCCTTCGTAACGACAGGCGCTGCTCACAAGCCCGGATGGAACTCTTTCCAGGGTAAGCTAGGCCGCTATGGCACAAATTACTCCGCGCGCGCGATCACGGCGCGGGTGGCAGTGGGCGCGAACCCTCCAGAGGACGCGGTGTACATTAGCGATTCGACGGACGCGAGCGGGACGCCGCTGAACGGTTCGATGCGCTATCGTATGCACTTCGCCTCCGACCAATTGCCGCCCGTCCACGCGTTCTGGTCGGTTACGGCCTATGACAGTGACGGCTATTTCATCGCGAATACAATAAACCGCTTTGCGATCGGCGATCGCAACAAACTGAAATTCAACCCTGACGGCTCACTCGATCTTTATATTCAGGATCAAAATCCGGGGCCAGACAATGAATCAAATTGGCTGCCATCGGGCAGTAGTCTTTTTAATTTGACATTGCGACTGTATTGGCCCAAGCCTGCTATCCTCAATGGGAGTTGGCAACCCCCGGCCGTGGAGCGAACTCTTTGAATCGCTCAGCATAAGTCCTGATAAACGGGTATGCCGTCATCATTTCCGAATTGCCGACAAACCACGAACTGAGCTCTTTGCCTTTAGCAATGTCAATTCTTAAGTAGTGCCGTCGGCAGAACGCGGGCGGTGATCAAGAACCCAACTTATTATTTTGACGGAGTACGGGCAAGGACCGTGCGAGCCGTCCGGATTATCGCGTCCGCGCTTCGTTCTACATCTCCATCAGTCGTAGCCCACGAAGAAACTGAGATTCGCATCGCTGTGTGGTTTTGCCACACCGTTCCACCGCACCAGCAGGTACCCTCGCATTGCAGTTCGGC
>JASHNX010000125.1 GCA_030041415.1 Candidatus Sulfotelmatobacter sp. | reverse complement strand
GTCAGTTCGAAATGCGAATCGATCTCGGTCGGCCCCATCACATCGTGGGTGCGGATTTGGTTAACATGCAGTTGTTGGTATTGTTTTTCTAGATTAGGAAGTCTGGCCATGATTGGACTCGGCGGCCCATTCAATCCCTGAAACGATCGAATCTCGCCCGTCACTTTGCCTGCGTCCACGTGCAACGAACGAAATCCATTCTGCGCGACTCCCACGACGCGGAAAACCGGAATCGTGCAGAAAAAGAAAATCCAAATGCCCGACCGCTTTTTCATCCGCAACCCGCCTCCGATTTCGCGAAACCTTTTTGAATCACGTCAACTGTATCTTCCGCCAGATTCAGTGCCGGCAATTCCTCCCGTGTGAACCAGCGCACCTCGGCAGCATCGCTCGCCGCGGCCAGATCGCCCGCAACCCGGCGGCAAAGAAAATCAATCAAAACGTAGTGATATTGCACGCGCTGTTCGGGATTGCGCAAGACGCGGTCATACACCCCGAGCAGTTCCACTGCCTCGACCGTCAGCCCGGTTTCTTCGCGTGCTTCGCGCACCGCGGCTTCGCGCACGAGTTCCCCGACTTCAAGCACACCGCCCGGAATCGACCACTGGGCCTGCAGCGGCGGATGCGCTCGCTTCACCAGCACGACTCGTTCGCCTTCAACGATAATCGCGCCAACTCCGACCAGCGGCACTTCGGGAAATTCGCGTTGCATGGCCGCCTGAATTTTATCCCATGCCCCGTGTGCCCCCGTATCTTCTGTGGTTAAATGTAGTCGCCGATCGGTTAGCGTTCCATGCCCCTCGAAGAATACAAACGGAAACGGCGCTTTGACGAAACGCCGGAACCCGCTGGCAAGGTCGAAAAGAAGTCAACGCACCGGTTTGTCGTGCAGAAGCACGATGCCACGCGCCTGCACTACGACTTCCGCTTGGAGATGGAAGGCGTGCTGAAATCCTGGGCCGTGCCAAAAGGGCCGTCGCTCGATCCCGCAGACAAGCGGCTTGCAATGCAAGTGGAAGACCATCCGGTGTCATATTTCGATTTTGAGGGCAATATTCCCGAAGGCAACTACGGTGCCGGCACCGTGATGGTGTGGGACTTGGGCACATGGCAGCCGCTTTCGCCGATTCCGGTCGAAGGAAAATATGTTCCTGGAACCGAGGCTGAGGCCGTCGCGATGCTGGCCAAGGGCGACTTAAAGTTCCGGCTACACGGGAAAAAACTAAACGGCGATTTCGCCATCGTAAAAATGAAAGGCCGGCGTCCGGGCAGTAAGGGCAACGAGTGGCTGCTCATCAAAAAGCATGACGAGTATGCAGTCGAAGGCTACGACATCGACCAGTACGACGAGTCCGTTCTGACCAAGCGTACTCTCGCCGAAATCGCCGGCGATTCCGGATCGAAGGAGTGGACCAGCCGCCCCGCAACCGGCCGCGGAAAGCTGAAAGCCGCGTGGCTTGCCGACGCCGTCGCCAAGCTGGATAAAAAAAGGGCGGAAGAAAAGACGGCAGACAAAACGAGCAGCTCAGAAAATAAGCCCAGCAGGAAATCGGTTAAAAAAAAACTAAAGAGCTGACCGAGCGCGCTGAGAAATCCAAAGAAGGCAGATACAGCCCGCAAGCAACTCCTGGTCGGCAACCTTCCTCGATCGCCATCTCACGGGAAAACAAGACGAACAAAGGAAGCTCCTCGGCGGTCTCCGCGCACTCGGCGGCGAGAGCCTCATCATCGGTAAAGGCCTCGCCCCAACCTTTCAAGCGCCCCATGCCCAGTTCCATTCATCCCATGCTCGCCACTTCCATTGAAGAACCATTCGACGGCCCGGACTGGCTTTTCGAAATCAAATGGGATGGTTACCGCGCCGTCGCCTTCATCGACGATGGCAAAGCACGCCTCGTCTCCCGCAATCAGAACGAACTCACGCACCGTTATCCCGAACTCAAAGACCTGCCAAAGTTCGTCGATGCCAAAAATGCAATCCTCGATGGCGAAGTCGTCGCGCTCGACGATCAAGGCCGGCCCTCTTTTAGTCTCATGCAGCAACGAACCGGCTTTCGTCCCGGAGGCAAGCGTGGTCCGGTTAACGCCGCCGTTCCCGTTCTTTATTATGCCTTCGATATTCTCTATCTCGATGGCTATGACTGGCGCAAGGTTCCTCTCGAAGCGCGCAAGGAAAAACTGAAATCGATCATTCTGTCCGGCGATGCGCTCCGCTACTCCGACCACACTCCGCAACAAGGCAAGGCTTTATTCGAGCTCGCGCGCGACAAAGGCCTTGAAGGCATCGTGGCTAAGAAAAGCGAAAGCCCTTACCAGGAGCGGCGTTCGAGCGATTGGCTCAAAATCAAAATTTGGCGTCAGGCGGAATGTGTCATCGGAGGTTACACCGAACCCGAGGGCTCGCGCGCGCATTTCGGCTCCATCGTGCTCGGACTTTACGACAGCCAAGGCCGGTTGATTCATGTCGGCCAGGCGGGCAGCGGCTTCACTCAAAAATCACTGGATGAAATCTGGAAGCTCCTGAGAAAACGCGAAACGAAAACCAAGCCGTTTTACGGCGAAGTGGAAGCGCTGCGCAAAGTCAGCTGGATCAAGCCCGATCTTGTCGCCGAAATCGAATATACCGAGTGGACGGAAGGCGCGAGCGGCGGCAGCGGTCCGAAACTCCGCGCCCCGGTTTTTCTCGGCTTACGCGACGACAAGGACCCAAAGGACTGCTTGCTGGATGAGGCCGTTCCCCAGCATTCAGCTTGAACGGCTTTGCAAACAAACCTTTTCGGGCGCATGCCGCCCTCGTCGCTTGCTCTTCTAGAGAATGTTCACCGCCCGGGCAGCAAGAAGGACGAGAATCGCGAGGGAAATGAGCGATTGCATCATCGTGGCCACCTTTGCCCATCGCGACAGAACTGCAGTGTCAGTCGGTGAAAAGGCGGTGCTCGTGTTGAATGCAACAAACAGGTAGTCCAGAAATTGCGGCGACCAGCCCGCGTAGTGCTCGTGGTCGCCCGACAGCTGCGGGAAGAGAAATGCGCTGGCGATCTTGCACCGAGAGTGATCGCGGCCCAAGGGACCGCCGGCGTCCAGCTTCCAGTACCACAAGGCGAACACCAGGACGTTGGTCATCCACAATAGCAGGGCTGAGCGTAGTAGTGACCTGGGCATCTCTCGATGAGAGGGAATTCCCTGAATGAGGAAGACGAGCGATGCGATCAATGCGACGGTGATCAGGGCGAGCGCGACGAAGGTCAACATTCGCGTGATCTTGAAGTAGCCGCGAGTATTCGTGATCACGATTGGGATCATGAGCACGACGATTACGAGAAGTAGCAGCCACCCCGGTCCCAGCGAAAGAGGTTCGGGCAGAGCCCAGAAAACCCCGGCCGCCGACAGCATGGCGAGGAAGGCAGGCCATCGTGGTTCGCGCGTTGTTATGCTCATAGCAACAGAGTGTTGAATGAAGTCTAAATCCACTTTGGCATGCCGCCAAGCTCCTGGGAGAGGTTCGCCGCCATACTCAACCGCGCGCGGTGCGCGATCTTGAGTCGAAGGAGAGACGATCGACTTTCGCACATGGCTCCTGGATCATATCGAGCGTACTTCGTCCACGCGTCTTCCCTGTTTTAGGGATAGAGATCACAGCTAGAATTCACCGGCTGTCGAGCGCGTGCGCAGCTTCCTCGATCAACGTGGCGACTTCCTTCGGATGCGAAATGTAGACTACGTGGCTGGCTCCTGCGACTTCGACCTTGTGGCTCTTCGCGCGATCGGCGTACCAGCGTTCGAGTTCGGGGTTAATAGTGCGATCGCTCCCTGCCACCAACATCCAGCTAGGTTTCGTTCGCCAGGCAGCGCTGGTGATGGTCGCCGAAAAATTGTCGGCGTAGTTGAATACTTGTGAGCGCGCCATGAGATCGGTTTGGTCAGCAGGAAGGTCGGCGGCAAACAGGTCGCGGAACTGAGCGGGGTCGATATAGGTGAAGCCGTCCGGGGTCTTCTTGATCGCGCCTGATTTGGCTAGGTCGCTCGGGAAGCGCTTTCCATCCTCCGACTCCTTTTCCCCGGTATCCGGCATATGAGCCGCAATATAAACGAGGCCGAGAACAGATGGGTCGTTTCCGGCTTCCGTGATTACTGCGCCCCCGTAACTATGGGCAACAAGGATGCAGGGTCCCGGCTGCAGAGAAAGTACGCGTTTGGTGGCGGCCACGTCATCTTTAAACGATGTCTCAGGTTCTTGGACGATGCTTACTCTGTAACCGTCCTTCACAAGAATGTCGTAAACGCCCTTCCAACCAGAACCATCGGCCCAAGCGCCGTGAACCAGAACGATATTCCGAACGCGATGTTCGTTGCTTTGCGCTGTCAGCATGGAAGAGGTCAACAGCAACAGAATGCAAATGGAGTGAGAGACCCACTGTGCCTGTCTCACCGCCACCGTCGCTTTTGTCATGGTGTCTCCTTTCGCGATCGATCATACCCAATCAGTTGGCGACGAGACCTATTTGGGACGGGAAAGCCTGCGGGAATCGGGGTAGAAAATCACAAGTAGAGAATTGCACCGGAGTTCAGTCAGGGAGCTAAGTAGTTGAAAATGATGGTAGGCCCGAATGGATTCGAACCATCGACCTCTTCCGTGTCAAGGAAGCGCTCTGGACCAACTGAGCTACGGGCCTATAAGAACTGTGCCCCTAATTCTAACGGCGGAGGGTGATTCCGGCAAACGAGGGGGCTGGCCGCCAGGCAGGTTTTTGGAGTCATGTGTCGTCTGTATTTGCATTAAGCCCCATCAGTTGCCAACTTCGCCCTCCACGGCGAAAATCATGTCATGCCGAAAGATGCGCAGCACCCCCAGGGCAGACCTGCATCGAATTCCGGTTCCCGCCGTGGGTCTGGTTCGGTTCACGATCCCTTTTCCCCCGGTTCGATGGTCGTCGTCACGCTGGGCAACCCGCGAGATAAATTTTGGGGTACATTGCTCGCTTTAGGAATCGAAGGCTTGAGCCTTAGCGGAATCGAGCTGGCTTCGTTCGAAGATCTCATTCTCATGGTCAAAGATGGCGAAGCGGTTACGCCCGCCGTCGTATTCTTCCCCATGCACCGAATCGAACGAATCGAACTCGATCTTCCCGATGGCAATCTGCCGTCGCTCTCCCAACGCTTCTCGTCGCAAACCGGCCTCGATCCCGTCGCAACTCTGAGCGTCACTGCCGGTGTCAGCGCCTCAAACATCGCAAAATCCACCAGCCAATCAGGCAAGGATCCGGCATGAAAATCTCGCAGGTTTTCACCGCTCCCAATCAGCTCACCCTGCTCCGAATGGCGTTCGTTCCCTTTATCGTGATCGAACTGGTCGATGGCCGCTACTTCTGGGCGCTCGTGCTTTTTGTCGTTGCAGGATTCAGCGACGGTCTCGATGGCCTGCTCGCTCGCAAACTGCACCAGCAAACGCTCCTCGGCCAGTATCTCGACCCGATCGCCGACAAGCTTTTACTCAGCACCATGTTTCCCGTGCTTTCCATCCTGCACAAGATTCCCTGGAAATTTACCGTTCTCGTTTTCAGCCGAGACGTTTCCATTCTCGCCGCCAGCGCCGTGCTGTTTGCCATTTCCGGATTGCGCGATTTCCGCCCCAGCATTTTTGGAAAAGCCAACACCTTCTCTCAAATCGCCGCCGTGTTCTTCGTGATGCTGCATGAGGTTCGCCGCACTCGCTGGATCTGGATTTCCCGCACCATTTTCCTGCGCGCAACCTTCGCCTTCACCATCATCTCCGCCTTGCATTACGTTTTCCTCGTGCAGCATCGTTTGCGCGCGCACACTCACGCGTTGCCTTCGCACTCTGCCACCGACTCGTCTCACGCCGGCATCAACGCGAGTTGACCCTGTTTCGTACATCCCCCTAGAATGTTGGGTTCTTCTTCGGCCGCAGCACCTATCATGCCCTTGCGCCTTTACAACACTATGTCGTCGCAGATTGAGGAGTTCCGTCCGTCGCGCGACAACGAAGTGCGGATGTACGCTTGCGGCCCCACTGTCTACGACTACGGGCACATCGGCAACTTCCGTACCTTCATCGCCGTCGATTTACTGCAGCGCTTCTTGCGCCAGTCCGGATACGAAGTCCGTTACGTGATGAACATCACCGATGTGGATGACAAGATCATCCGCAATGCCGCTCAAGCCGGAGTCAGCGTGCAGCAATACACCGCGAAGTATATCCAGGCCTTCCTCGAAGACTCCGCGATGATCGGCATCCAGCAGCCGATCCTAGTTCGCGCCACCGAGCACATTCCGGAGATGGCAGACTTCGTGGCCAAGTTGGTGGGAAAAAAAATCGCCTACCGTACGGATGATGGTTCTTATTACTTCCGCATCGCCGGCTTTCCCAGCTACGGCAAGCTCTCAAAAAGAGATTTCAGCGGAATGCTCGACGGCGCGCGTGTCGATGTCGACGAATATGACAAAGACAGCGCTCGTGATTTTGCCTTGTGGAAGTCGCCCAAACCGGGCGAAGCGTCATGGGAGACTTCGATTGGCTCCGGCCGGCCGGGCTGGCACCTTGAGTGCTCCGTGATGTCGATGGAGGAACTCGGAGAAAGTTTCGATCTCCACGCCGGTGGAGAAGATCTGGTTTTTCCCCATCACGAAAATGAAATCGCGCAGTCCGAATCTCTTACTGGCCAGACGTTCGCGCGTTTCTGGTTTCACGTGCGTTTTTTGCTCGTCGAAGGCGAGAAGATGTCAAAAAGTCTCGGGAATTTTTATACTTTGCGCGATCTCGTCCTGAAGGGTTATAAGCCATCATCCATCCGTTATCTGCTCACTTCCGTCCCCTACCGCAATCAACTCAATTTCACTTTTGATGGCTTGCGGCAGGCCGCGGTTTCGGTCGAGCGCCTGCGCAACTTCCGCCAGCGCTTGAGTTCCGGCAATTTTCCCGCAGGTTTGACTCCGGAGATGCAATCTCTTGCCAGCGAAACCCTTGAACGCATGAAAGCTGCGCTCGACGACGATCTCAACACCGCGCAAGCCCAGGCCGCAATTTTCGAGATGGTACGGCGCGCCAATTCTGCAATCGATTCCGGGCAGCTCAAGACCGGTGACAGGGCTCCATTGTTAGGCGCGCTCGATCGATTCGATGAAGTGTTCGCGGTTCTCAATGATGACGACACGGCGAAGATGAAGGCAATCCTCCATTGGGCGCGCTCCGAAGGACGAGAGAAAGAAATCAGCGCCGAACTTCGCGATCAGGTCCAGGCCGATCAGACCTCAAATGCCGCAATCGAGGGCAAGATCGCCGAGATGGAAGCGGCCCGTAAAGCTCGCAACTTCGCCGTCTCCGATGCCCTGCGGGCGGAACTCGTCGGCGCTGGCGTGATCATTGAAAACACCAAAGATGGTGTGCGCTGGCGGAGAAAGTAAAAGTTTCCAACCTTGCTTGCAGTCCTTTCCTAAAAGACTTGCAAAAAATCGGGCACAGCCCGCGCTGTGCCCGGCAGTTGGTTGGAGAGAGAATTCTCCTCGGGGAGGAGGATTAAGACATCAACTCCTCGTTCACGAAAACCTAAGTTAGTTCGTTCCAGAAATTGTCACGAAATTGTAAAAACTGGGAAGCGGCGGGCGGATCTATCCCTGCGTGCGGTCCTGAAATTCCTCATGCCACGCCATCTGAATGGCTTCGAGCTTGCCTTCATTCGAAGTCTTGGGGTCGCCCTTAAAATCAGGCAACTCAATCACATAGCGATGCAAATCGGTGAAGCGAACGGTCAGCGGATCCGTATCCGGATGAGCTTCCGAGAGCAGAATGCCAATATCTTCTGCGTCGTCCCAGTTAAGAGGCTTTGGCATGGGCAGGCTCCTCACAAGTAGCACCTAGCACTGAGCATTTGGTCAACAAAGATTCTCGACCGAGCGCCTGAGGCCAGGTGCCAATTGCCAGTGCTAAATGGCGGTCTAGTGATGCTCTTCTGAAATGTAGTTCCGGTTCCACGCCGGAATTTCCACCACAACTTTTCCCGGCTTGGTGATCTGTACCTGGCAACCGAGACGCGAGTTTAACTGCAGGTCGGCCGCCATGTCCAGGCGGTCGGCTTCGTCATCATCCATCGGCGAAAGATTCTCCGCGCCTTCTTTGACCCATACATGGCAAGTGGTACAGGCGCAGTTGCCACCGCATGCGTGATCCAGCGGGACGCCGTAATTCAGCGCAACATCGAGAATCGACTCTTCCTTGCCGTGATCTTGGTACGGCAATTTGCCGTGCTCGAAGCGCACCGTTTTGCCTTCCGGAAGAAACGTAACCTCGACCGTTTTTTCGTCCGCCGGAGCTTCTTCGGTCATCGTGCCCGCGTTCTGTGTTTTCTCGTCTGACATCACTGCTCCCTCATTCAAATTCTGCCTTTGCCATTGGATGCGGCGCCGTCGGGCCTTCGCCCAGTTCTTCCGCAGCAACTCCAGCCTCATCCATCGTCTTGCCTTTCAGCGCAATTGAGACAGCGCTGTCCATCATCAATTCCGCCAGCCGCGTCGTGGCTTGGTTCAGCACGTCGATCGCCTTGCGGATCGCCTGATAATCCTCTTCCGCTTTCACCGCAATCAACGCTTTTTCCAGCTTCGCAATCTTTTTCTTTTCGTCGCTCGTGAGCGCGCCCCACGCCGGACTTCGTCTCCCTTTTTCGAGCGCACTCAAAATTGTTCCCGCTTCGTTGCGCGCCTCAATCGCCTGCCGCTTCCGGAAATCCTCTTCTGCGCTATCAAACGAATCCAGAATCATGCTTTCGACCTGCTCGTCAGTCAACCCGTAGCTCGGCTGCACCTGGATTTCGGCCTCTTTACCGCTGCGCTGCTCGCGCGCCGATACGCTCAAAATACCGTTCGCATCGATCAGAAACTTTACCTCGATCCGCGCCATGCCGGCGGCCATCGGCGGTATGCCTTTCAGATCGAAGCGCGCCAACGAGCGGCAATCTTTTGCCAGCTCGCGTTCACCCTGCAGCACGTGAATCGCGACGTTCGCCTGCCCATCAACCTGCGTCGTATAAAACTGCGTCGCCGAGGCCGGAATCGTCGAGTTGCGCAGGATGATTTTGTCCGTCACGCCGCCCGCGACCTCGATGCCCAGCGAGAGCGGAGTCACATCGAGCAGCAGCATGTTTTCGGTCGCTTCCGAGCCGCCGCCGAGAATATTTGCCTGCACTGCCGCACCCAGCGCAACCACTTCATCGGGGTTCAAATCCGTATGCGGCTCACGGTGAAACATTTCCTTCACCAGAGCGCGTACCTTAGGAATCCGCGTCGACCCACCGACCAGCACGACTTCATCAATCTGCTCCGGCTTGAGTCCCGCGTCTTTCAAAGCTTGCTTGCACGGCCCTACAGTACGATCGATGATCGGCTGAATCAGTTGCTCGAACTGGGCTCGCGTGATCTCGCGCAGATAATGCTTTCCTCCCGGAAGCTCAACACTCAGTTTGGTCGAAGCCTGCGATGAGAGCGCAATCTTCGCTTCGATGACTGCTTTGCGAATCGCCTGCACAACCTCGGCATTTCGCCGCAGATCGATTTCGAGATCGCCTTGAATGTCGTCGAGCGCAATCGTAATCAGCAGATTGTCGATATCGTCGCCGCCCAGGTGCGTATCACCGTTCGTAGCGATCACTTCGAAAATGCCATCGTGCAGGCGGAGAATCGAAATATCGAAAGTTCCTCCGCCCAGATCGTAAACCGCGACGATGCCATTCTGCTTCTTGTCGAGGCCGTAAGCGAGCGACGCAGCCGTCGGTTCATTAACGAGCCGCAAGACTTCCAGCCCGGCGATGCGTCCGGCATCTTTTGTCGCCTGCCGCTGCGCATCGTTGAAATACGCTGGAACCGTGATCACCGCCTTCGTGACCGGCGCTCCAAAAAATCGTTCCGCATTGCGCTTGAGTTGCCGAAGGATCAGCGCGGAAATCTCCGGAGGGGTAAATGTCTTTTCGCCCAGTCCGATGCGCAGCACCTCGCCCGGCTGCAAATCTTCCGCCAGCCGGAAAGGGAAGAACTTCAATTCTTCCTGCACATCTTCCAGCCCGCGCCCCATCAGGCGTTTGATGGAATAGACCGCCCGCTCCGGGCTCGCGATCAGCAAATTGCGCGCCGCATTGCCGATCACCGGCTGATTGTTCTCATCGAGCGCAACCACCGACGGCACCAGATTCGAACCATCCTCGCCCGGAATGACCACAGGGCTCTCCCCCTGCATGAACGCCACCAGGGAGTTCGTGGTGCCGAGGTCAATTCCGACGATGCGATCCGCTGTCATTAGTAATTGTGTGGTCTGGCAATTGAGCAATCTGAAACACGCTTCGCGCCATGGCTTTCAAAATTACTCAATTACTAAATTCCGGGATTTCTCAATTCTCTTTCTCAATTTTCCAGCGCTTCATTCACATCTCGTACCAGATTCCGGATGTAGTTTCGCCGGTTCAGCACATCCACCATTTTGTCCAGCGCCTGCCGGTATTCGTTGTCAGAAATTGTTTCGCCTGCCTGCCCGCGGTCGATCAATGCATCCCACGTCTTCCAGTTCGCCTGGAGCTCGCGCAGCAACCCATCGTACTTTTCTTCCAGCTCGATCTTGTGCCGCCCGACTTCCTCGATCAGCGCCGGATCGTCTTCGCCTATTTTTTTTTGCGCGCGCAGTTCTTCGAGCGTCATGTTCAACTCGAACACTTCTTCCAGCAGATCCGGTGGAACGATTTGCTTCTTCGCTTGTCCGCTGGCGCGCGCCTGCTCCGTCGCGCTCTTGGATTGCTCTTCCAGCGCCACGCCTTCCAGCTTCAGCAAATATTGCGTACGCCTGACCGGATCCTTCAGAGTCCGATGGGCGTCATTCAACATGGAACTTTGCTGTAAACTCCACTGCTGTTCCTGGCTCCCCGCGCGGGCATTAAGATCGGGATGCAGCTTTCGGCTTAGTTCGTAGAAGTCTTTGTCTAAGACCGCCACGTCGATGTTCAGCTTGCGTGGCAACCCAAAAAACGCAAAGTAATCCACCGGCGCTGGGGGCTGAACTTTTCCGCAGGCCTCGCAAAAATGCGCGGCGCGCATCGATCCGCAGGACCAGCACGACTGCGTCTCCTCCGGCGCCGGCTTGGCTCCGATCGTGGTGAGAGGTTGTGCCATCAGAGTCTCATCGCAAAAACTTCACCGCCGAGTTCGCAGGGAACGCCGGTTCGTTCTCGGCGCACTCGGCGTCCTCGGCGGTTGACTTTCTTTCGCTCAAGCTGAAAACGAAGTCCCGCACCCGCAAGACTTCGTGGCCTGGGGATTCACAAAGACGAATCCCTGCTGCATCAGCGTTTCCTGATAGTCGAGCGTCATGCCATGCAGATAGATGAACGACTTCGGGTCGACAAACACGCGTACATCGCCAAACTGAAAAATACGGTCGCGTTCGCGCGGCTGCGTGTCAAAGCGAATGTTGTAGCTGAGCCCGGAACACCCACCACCCTGCACGCCCAGCCGCAAACCGCCCTGCTCGGGCGAAATGCCTTCTTTGGCAAGGGCTGCGCGAATCTTTGCGACGGCTTTGTCGGTCACAACAATGCCTTTCGCGGAAGCTTGCGCGGCGGGTTGTTCAATGGTCGTGGTCATAAGAACCAGCTACGAGCTCTGAGCGCTGAGCTAGCAAAACAAGTGTTTCAATCTGGTTCGCTCGCCGCCCATTGCCCACACCCGGCGGGTTACTTCGCTTCCACTGCCACCGGCTTTGCGGTTTCCTGCTTCTTTTTCCAATCGCCGATCGCCGCGCGAATGGCATCCTCCGCCAGCACCGAACAGTGGATCTTCACCGGAGGCAGCGACAGCTCCTTCACGATGTCCATGTTCTTGATGGTCAGCGCTTCATCCACCGTCTTGCCCTTCACCCATTCGGTGGCCAGCGAAGAGGAAGCAATCGCCGACCCGCAGCCAAACGTCTTGAACTTGGCTTCCTCAATCACGCTGGTCTGCGGATTGACCTTGATCTGCAGCTTCATGACGTCGCCGCACTCCGGCGCTCCGACCAGGCCGGTGCCCACATCGGTGCTCGATTTATCAAGTGACCCCACGTTGCGTGGATTGTTGTAGTGATCGATAACTTTATCGCTATATGACATTCTCCATCTCCAGGTTTCACAGTTTCAGTGTTTCAAGGTTTCAAAAATCGACTTTCGGCTGCATTCGGTTCCCGAGCTAACTTTGAAACTCCGGAACCTTGCAACCTCGAAACTTGTCTTAATGCGCTTCTCCAGCCCACTTCACATCTTTCAGATTGATCCCCTCTTTCGCCATCTCGTAAAGTGGCGAAAGCTCGCGCAGACGCTCGACCGTTTCTATCACCCGGTCGGCTACGTAATCGACCTCGGCTTCGGTATTAAACCGCCCAATTCCAAAGCGAATCGAACTGTGCGCCAAGTCGTCTCCCGCGCCGAGGGCCTTTAATACATAAGATGGTTCAAGCGTGGCAGAGGTGCATGCCGAACCGCTGGAAACTGCAATATCGTTGATGCCCATCAGCAGCGATTCGCCTTCGACATAGGCGAAGCTGATATTCAGATTGCCGGGCAACCGATGCTCCATGGAACCGTTGATGTAGGTTTCATCAAGGCGGCTCATGATGCGGTCGCGCAGACGATCGCGGAGGCCCGACAACTTCGCCGCTTCGTGCGACATTTCTTCCGATGCGATGGCGCAGGCCTTCCCCAGCCCAACAATGCCGGGAACGTTCAGCGTGCCTGATCTCATGCCACGCTCATGCCCGCCGCCGTCGATAATCGCGGAAATCTGCACGCGGGGATTCTTCCGCCGTACATACAACGCACCCACTCCCTTTGGCCCATACATCTTGTGCGCCGAAATTGACGCCAGATCGATGTTGTTCTTGTTCACATCAATCGGAATCTTTCCGATGGCTTGCGTCGCGTCCGTGTGGAAGATCACGCCCTTTTCGCGACAGAGCTTGCCGATCTCGGTAATCGGCTGCAACACTCCAATTTCGTTGTTAGCCGCCATAATGGTGACCAGAATCGTCTTGTCATCCATCGCGCGCTTAAGGTCTTCCAGATCGATGAGCCCATCCTTCTGCACCGGCAAATAGGTAACGCGATAGCCATACTTCTCCAGGCGCTTGCAGGTATCGAGCACGGCTTTGTGTTCGGTAACCGCAGTGATAATGTGATTCCCCTTCTCGCGGTACATCTCGGCCACGCCCTTAATGGCGAGGTTGTCGCTCTCGGTCGCGCCCGAAGTAAAAATAATCTCTTTCGTTGTTGCTCCGATCAGTTTCGCGATTCGCTCACGCGCGGTTTCCACACCTTCTTCACCCGCCCATCCAAACGAATGGTTGCGGCTGGCTGCATTGCCAAACTTCTCCATGAAATACGGCAGCATCTCTTCCAGTACTCGCGGATCCATCGGGGTGGTCGCGTGATTATCCATGTAAATGGGCAGCTTCACGCCCTCGGGCGCCGTATGCTTCGTGGCTGGAAGTTGCTGGGGGACCTTTACATCCGTGCTCATAATTGCTCTCCTACCTTTGCTCCTGAGTTTCTAATGCTCTCTTCCGATCTCGTATTCGTGCTACACAATCGTGACCAACTCGCTCGCCTTCGCCGTGATCGTTTCACCGGTCTCTGGTTCTTCCCGCATATGTGAAATCTTGATGCGCTTCAGCACCGCTTCGATGCTCTCGTTTACCTTGCGCAGCGGCTCGCGGATATTGCACCGGTCGCTCTGGTCGCACTCGCCGCGCACCGTCACGCACGACGTGATAAAAAGCGGCCCGTCGATCGCCTCAATTACCTCAAAAGCTGAAATCGTGTGCGCTGCCCGCGCCAGTCGGTAACCACCATTGATGCCGTGCTGCGATTGCAACAATCCCGCCTTGGCCAGCCGTTGCAAAATCTTCGCCAGTGCCTCTGGAGGAATGCCGAATGAATCGGCGACATCCTTCGCGCTGGCGCTGCCCGTTTTCTCCCCGGCGTGGTCTGCCAGATGCTTCATCGCCATGAGCGCGTAATCCGCTTTTTTCGTCAGCTTCAGCATCGTTCGGAACTGCCCAAAGTAACCCCAGATTGTAATTCCGACCTTTTGGGTCGTATTTAATACTACTTTGGATTCGACCGCTTTAGCAAGTCATTCCAGTCAACTGTCCAAGTCTGGATTAAACGGTAAATAATGGAAGCTTAACGGTTTACCTTTTGGCGATGATTTTAGTCGGAATTCTGCCAAATCGCTTTTAAGACTCTGATGGAATCTATGACGATTTAAAACCCAAAGAGGCCCTGGCATCCACAAGGGGGACTTGACAAGTGGAAAAGCAGGGCTAAAATACCGTGAAATTCCCGCGAATCTGCCCAGCGATGTGTTCGGAATAGGCAGCGCTTCCGGTTTATGACCTCAAAGCCGTTCTCTCAGCCTGCAAGCCCTGGCCAGCCATGCAAGCATCCTCGCGTGCAGATTGTCAGCCGCGATGAAGATGCCGAATTCGTCGAATGCCTCGAGTGCCGCGAGGTTTTCGAATCGAGCGAACTCAAGGACATCAGCATCGAAGAGCGCGTTGAAAAGGAATCCCAGGAATCCTGAAGCCAGCCCTTCCTAAAACTAGCACGATAGTAACCGCTGCTCCCGATTACCTCTTGTTGAGCTAGAAAAACCTCTGTTAGTCTGCAGGCCGGGGGCGTGCATTCGTGCACGTGCATATTCATGCCTGCCGCTTTGGTCGTTGATGATTCGATGCTCATCCGGTATACCGTTTGCCGCTTCCTGGAAGAGAAGGGCTTCGCGGTAGAGTCTGCCACCAATGGCATCGAGGCCCTCGAAATTCTGAAGCGCATCCATCCCGACTTGATCGTCACCGATATGCAGATGCCCAAGATGAGCGGCAGCGATCTGATCACCGTGCTCAAAGGCAAAGCGGAAACGGCAAACATACCCATCATCATTGTCGCCGGCCGCGCCAGCGGGTTTGACGAAAAAGAAAAGCGCGCTGATTTCTCGATCTATAAGGATATTGATCTTCAGGGACAGCTCGAGAAAGCGCTCGACTCGGTGATGAGTGGCGCTCGCAAGCGGGCGGCAAAGCAGTCATCGGCGCGGTGAGTTGTCTCATCAGTCCTATCGCAGCGCCAGGCTTGCTTCGGCCGAAAAATCCATCGCGGCAAAATCTTTCGCCATAAACCTGGGATACGCAGCCGCCGCAATCATCGCGGCGTTGTCGGTAGAAAGCGGCCGCGACGGAAAATAAACCGGAAACCCCTCCTGCGCTGTTCGTTGTTCGAATGTCTTTCTCAATTCGTTATTGGCCGCGACTCCGCCCGTAACAAAAAGCGTGGCCACATCGTAGGCCCGCGCCGCCGCCAGAGTCTTGCCGACCAGGTCCTCCACCATCGCCCGCTGAAACGATGCCACCAGGTCAAGCGTCCGCTTATCGCATTTAGCCAGAAAATCTTCGAGCTTCGGCTTCTGAGTCTTTGCCATCACCTCGCGCCGCTTCTCGATCGAATCCTTCATCTCGTGCACGTCGATGTAGCGCAGCACCGCGGTTTTTATACCGCTATAAGAAAAATCGAAGCGCGGGCGATCTTCTTCATTCTCATGCTGATCGTTACTCCCTTGCTTATCATTCTTGTCCCCGCTTCGAACCTTCACGGTCTCTTGCTCTCTGCGGTCGCGATGTTTGATCTGTGCGGGAGGAAACTTCACTGCCATCGGATCGCCGTGGGCAGCGAGGCGATCGATGATCGGACCTCCCGGATAACCCAGCCCCAGCAGCTTGGCGACTTTATCGAACGCTTCTCCCGCCGCGTCGTCGCGCGTGTGCCCAATGTTTTCGTAAGTCCATCCTTGACCTTTCTGTGCCGCTAAATAAAGATGCGTGTGCCCTCCCGAAACCACCAGCGCCAGCACCGGAAACTGCACCTCATGGTTCCCTTTCTGCCGCTCCTCGAGCAAGACCGCATGAATGTGACCTTCCAGATGATTCACCGCAATCAGAGGCTTATCGAGCGCGAAGGCGATCGCCTTCGCATAACTGATTCCGACAAGCAACGCGCCCGCCAGCCCCGGGCCCTGCGTCACCGCGATCGCGTCCACCGATTGGTAGGTCTGCTTTGCCTCCGCAAGCGCCTGCCGAACTACTGGAACAATTGCTCGCAAATGCTCGCGCGAAGCCAGCTCCGGAACCACGCCCCCATAGGCCTGATGGAGAGCGATCTGCGAAGCCACCACGTTCGAAATCAGCTCCTCGCCCGAACGCACCACCGCCGCCGCAGTTTCGTCGCAAGAACTTTCAATGCCGAGAATGTAAGCGTCAGGCATAATCGAATCAAACACCGGTACTCTAGACTAATTCAACCGCACATCCGGTTGAAGTCCGGTCATACATGCTGAAGGATTTTTCCATCTCGATCATCCGCACTCTCCGCCATCATGGATTTCAAGCCTATCTTGCCGGCGGCTGCGTGCGCGATCTCCTGCTTAACCGCGAACCAGCCGACTACGACGTCTCGACCAGCGCCACACCTAATCGAGTGATGGAAATTTTCCCAGAGGCCTACGCTGTCGGTGTGCAATTCGGAGTTGTACTGGTTCCGGAGAGCTCCTCTGCGTCCTCTGAGCTCAAAGCTCCTCCCGGAGCCAGACAAGACGCAACCGTCGAGGTTGCCACTTTCCGCAGCGATCTCAGCTACACCGATGGCCGCCATCCCGACGCCGTTCGCTTCAGCCAGGATCCCCGCGAAGATGTTATCCGCCGCGACTTCACCATTAACGGTATGATGCTCGACCCTGTCTCTGGCGAAGTGCTCGATTTTGTCGGTGGCCGCGGAGATCTCGAAGCTGGAATCATCCGCGCCATCGGCGATCCCGAACAGCGCTTCGCGGAAGATAAGCTGCGCATGTTGCGGGCGGTTCGCTTCGCCGCGCGCTTCGAATATCAAATCGAGTCAGCGACCTTCACTGCCATCCAGCGCCACGCTCGCGAAATCCGCGTCGTCTCGCGTGAGCGTGTTCGCGACGAACTCACCCGCATGCTCACCGAAGGCCACGCCCACCGCGCTTTTCTGTTGCTCGATGAGGCCGGTCTTCTGGCCGAAGTCTTGCCGGAAATCTCCGCCATGAAAGGAGTTGAGCAGCCGCCCGAGTTTCATCCTGAGGGCGATGTCTTCACGCACACCTTGATGCTGCTCGATCATCTGCCGCAACCTTGCCCCTTAACCTTGGCCTGGGGTGCGCTCTTACACGATGTCGGCAAGCCCGCAACCTTCCGCCGTGCGCCTGACCGCATCCGCTTCGACAATCACGTCGAGGTCGGCGTCAAGATCGCAGAATCTATCTGCAAGCGTCTGCGTTTTTCGTCCAACGAGACTCTGCAAATCCTTGCGCTGGTTGATAATCACATGCGCTTCGGCCACGTCCGCCGCATGAAGGAATCAACTCTCAAGCGATTCATGCGCCTGCCCGCTTTCGACGAACATCTGGCCCTGCATCGCGCCGATAGCCTTGCCAGTCACGGAAATCTGGGCACGTACCACTATCTGCAGGAAAAATTGCACGAAACACCGGTGCAAGAGATTCATCCGGCGCCTCTCGTCAACGGAGACGATCTAATCGCCGCCGGCTACGCGCCCGGTCCCAAATTTCGCGAGATTCTTGAAGCCGTCGAGGATGCTCAGCTCGAAGGACGCCTCCAGTCGCACGATGCTGCGCTCGACTATGTGCGCCGCAAGTTTCCGCTGTGATTTCGGCATCTCTCCTGAACATCCTCCAAAACGCCGTCCTTTGACTAAACCACAAGGAACAACCATTTATGCCATCATGATCGGAGTCTCAATCCGATGCTAAAATCGATTGCGCCTGGGAAGATTCATGGAACACGCAGCTGCCCAACTGGAAAAAATCGTGACTGGATCGCTGGGCCGGGCTCCCAAGGATCAGGCCCCGGTGCTCGCGT
>JASHNX010000124.1 GCA_030041415.1 Candidatus Sulfotelmatobacter sp. | reverse complement strand
CGGCATACGCCGTTCTTCAAGGGATACCGTCCGCAGTTTTACTTGCGCACGACGGACGTTACCGGAGTCGCCGAGTTGCCAAGCGGCACGGAGATGGTGATGCCGGGCGACAATGTGAGCCTGGTGATCGAGTTGATCACGCCGGTGGCGATGGAGAAAGGTTTGCGGTTTGCGATTCGCGAAGGCGGACATACCGTGGGCGCCGGAACGATCGCCGAGATTGTGCAGTAGAAGAACATGTAGGTTCCTCACCCGCGCAGGTGCGGGTGCGGAATGTCAGAAGTTGAACTAAGAGCTAGGAGCTGTATTCAATGCCCCGAGAAATCATTACGATGCAGTGCGGTGATTGCAAAGAGCGCAATTATTCGAAAACGAAAAACCGCAAAACGACGACCGAGCGGCTGGAGTTCAAAAAATTCTGCCGCCGTTGCCGCAAGCACACGCCGCATAAAGAAGTGAAGTGACGCCGTTTAGCGGGCGTGAGCGTAGCGGGAGCCCGCTGGCGTCATCCTGAGCGAAGCGAGGGATCTTGCAGGTAGAGATCCTTCAGCCCAGAAGAAGGGCCTCAGGATGACAAAGAGAGACAGGGGCGTAAGCTCAACGGTTAAACTGCCGGTCTCCAAAACCGGACTTGGGGGTTCGAATCCCTCCGCCCCTGCCAGATTTTGGACCGCGCGAAGCACCAGGGAGTGTTTAGAAGTATGGGAGTGGAGACAAAGAAGATGGCTAATTCGATCGCAACCGCCAGCGGAAGTTTCGGAGACCGGATCAAATCCTGGCCGGAGCGCATTAAGGCGTTCTACAACGACGTGCGCACCGAGACACGCAAAGTCACTGCGCCTTCCTGGAAGGATGTGCAGGCGACCACCATCGTAGTTGTGATTACCGTATTTCTGTTTGGCTTGTTCTTCTTCGTCATCGATAGTGTGCTTCAGAAGCTGATTTCGGCACTGTATGGCTCGTTCGGGCACTAAAAGTCAAAGCGTTGAGTAGCGGGAGTTCAAATTGATCATGCAAGAAGAAGAAAAAAACGAAGCTGGAGCCGCGGGAGAGCAATCGCCGCAACCGCCAGCTGGGGACGGCGGTGGCGCCGCTCCGAGCGCTGAAGCTCCGCGCAATCCCAATATGAAGTGGTACATCATCCACTCTTATTCGGGATTTGAGCGCAAGGTAAAGGAATCGCTGGAGTCGCGCGTCGCCGCTTTCGGTCTGCAGGGCAAGATCGGCAAGGTCCTGATTCCCACAGAGTCGGTCACTGAAGTTCGCGGCGGCAAGAAGTACACCTCGGAGCGCATGTTCTATCCCGGCTACGTTCTGGTTGAAATGGATATGGACGATCACGTCTGGCACGTCGTCAAATCCACACCGCGCGTGACTGGATTTGTTGGCACTGGCCAGCAGCCCACGCCGCTATCCGACGATGAAGTACAGCACATCGTCTACAAAGTCGCCGATAGCCGCGAGAAGCCTAAGCTCAAGGTCAAGTTTGAGAAGAACGAAACCGTGCGCATCTCCGAAGGCCCGTTTGCGACCTTCCAGGGCATCGTCGACGAAGTCAATGAAGATCGCGAAACGCTGAAAGTCATGGTCACCATTTTCGGCCGCTCGACGCCGGTGGAGTTGGAATTCAACCAGGTCGAGAAGGTCGCCTAGCTGGAAAGCTTGGAGCAGGAATCTAGGAGCTTAAGAAGAAGTCATGGCAAAAAAAGCTACAGGTTTTGTGAAGTTGCAGATCGCGGCGGGCAAAGCGACTCCCGCGCCTCCGGTGGGTCCGGCGCTTGGTCAGGCGCAGATCAATATCATGGAGTTCTGCAAGCAGTTTAACGCGCGCACCAACCAGAAGGAGATGGAAGGGCTGATCATTCCGGTCGTGGTCACGGTATACAACGACCGCTCGTTCACCTTCATCACCAAGACGCCGCCGGCGTCGGTGCTACTGAAGCGAGCGGCTGGCATCGCCAAAGGATCGGGCACGCCGAATAAAGACAAGGTCGGCAAGGTCACGCTGAAGCAGGTCGAGGATATCGCCAAGCAGAAGATGCCCGACCTCAACGCGGCCTCAATCGACGCCGCCGTCAAGAGCGTTCGGGGAACGGCGCGGTCGATGGGAATTGAAGTGGTCGGCTAGCCTCCCGGTTTTGAGTTGCACCGTAGAAGGGCGCGGCTTTAGCCGTGCCGCTGAGACGGCCGTAAATTTGGGGCTTTAGCCCCAGCGGATAAAGAGTTCGAAGTCAACAACACCACGGGTGATCGAAACAGCGTTCATCGGTGGGAGACAAGGAAAACGAAATGAAAAAAGAGGGAAAGAATATCGCCAAGGCGCATGCGGCCGTCGAAAAGCGCCCATACGTGCTGCAGGATGCCGTACCTTTGCTGCAGAAGGTCAAGTACGCCAAGTTCGACGAGACCGTCGAGATCACCATGCGCCTCGGCGTCGATCCCAAGCACGCCGACCAGATGGTTCGCGGCACCGTAGTCCTGCCGCACGGCCTGGGGAAATCAAAAAAAGTTTTGGTCATCGCCACCGGCGATAAAGTTCGCGAGGCTGAAGCGGCCGGAGCCGATTACGCCGGCGGCGAAGAAATGGTCGAAAAGATCACCAAGGAAAACTGGACCGACTTCGATGCGCTTATCGCTACACCCGACACGATGAAGTCCGTTGGCCGTCTCGGTAAAATTCTCGGTCCCAAAGGCCTGATGCCAAACCCGAAAACCGGCACAGTAACCTTCGATGTGGGCAAGGCCGTGCAGGAAGTGAAGGCCGGCAAAGTCGAGTTTCGCACCGACAAGACCGCTCTGGTTCACTGTCCGGTGGGAAAGATTTCGTTCACGCCCGACAAGCTGATTGAGAATGCCACCGTACTGATTACCAGCGTGATCAAGGCCAAGCCCTCGGTCGCCAAGGGTAAATACATCAAAGGATGCACGCTCAGTTCGACCATGGGGCCGGGGATTCAACTGGATACCACCCCGATCGAGAATGCGGCGAAAGCATAATGTAAGGACAGCCGCCCTCGGCTATCTACCGGGCGCAGCCCGGGAGCGCACGCCAGATTTGAGAAAACGAGATTTGAGAAAACGCGATTTGAGAAAAGAAGAAGGATTCGAACATGCCCGTTAGCAGAGCAAAGAAGAAAGAACAAGTCGAGAAGTTGAGCGCCGATCTGAAGGACGTTTCAAGCGCCGTCGTCGCCACCTATAGCAAGCTTACCGTCGCCCAGGACTATGAACTGCGCAAGGCCTTGCGCGCCGCAGGCGCGAAATATCAGGTGGTCAAAAATACCCTCGCCGAAAAAGCCGCAAAGGGCACAAAGGTTGAGGAGGGCCTGAAGAATCTGACCGGCGTGACCTCGATCGCCTACACGACGGGCGACCCCGTCGCTATGGCCAAAGCGCTGACGAAATACGTCAAGGACACGCCGGAATTTACCTTCAAGGTTGGCGTGGTTGAAGGCCGCGTCATCTCGATCAAGGAGATCGAAGCGCTGGCCTCGATGCCTTCGAAAGAAGAGCTGATGTCAAAGTTGCTCTTCCTGATCAATGCTCCGGCTCAGCGTCTGGCAACGGCCATCAACGCCGTGCCGCGCAACTTGGCTGTCGTGGTCAATCAGGCCGTGCAGGAGAAGAAGTTCAAAGAGGCATAGCTCGTGTAGGGACAGCCGCCGCTTTTAGCCTGCCCTGAGCAAGCGAAGCGCGTCGAAGTGGCTGTCCAGTCGAGCGAAGCTCGACAGAGGTTTCGCGGGCGAGGGCGTCCGCGCTACATAAGAGTTTGGTCGTTCGCATTCAAGGGGTTGCGCGGTCTGTTTCGAACGTTGTCTGGCGTAAGGAATCTCGACCTGGTCGCACTGGAAACCTGGCTTGCGGATGGCGAAAGAACGAAGAGACTACATACTGGAGAACTAACATGGCGGATCTGCAACAGATAGAAGACTCAATCGTAGGCCTGTCGCTGCTCGAGGCGGCAGAGCTGGTTAAGAAACTGGAATCGCGTCTCGGCGTTTCGGCTGCGGCCGCGGCTCCCGTAGTGGTTGCGGGCGGTGGTGCGGCAGCCGGGGCCGGCGCTGCGCCGGCTGAGGAGAAGACCGAATTTACCGTGGTCCTCAAGGAAGTCGGCGCGAATAAGATCAACGTAATCAAGGCCGTCCGCGAAGTCACCAGCCTGGGCCTGAAAGAAGCCAAGGAACTGGTTGACGGAGCGCCTAAGAATGTGAAAGAAGGCGTTTCCAAGGAAGAGGCCGAGACCATTAAGAAGAAGTTCACTGAGGCTGGCGCGACCGTAGAGGTTAAATAAGCCGGGTTTTGTGCGGGGACGGCCGCCCGCGGCCGCCCGGTCGAGCAAAGCTCGACAAGGTTCTCCGGAAGGAGAGCCCTCCGCGCACGAACCGCACTTGAAACGGTGCAAGTCTCAGAAAAATATACGTTCTAGCTTGTGAAGCCAGAGCGGTGGTGGTAGCATCTAACTTATCACCGCTTCCTCTGGCCTCACTCAATCGCGGGCGAGACCCGCAGGGAAGCATGGGCACTGTTCCGTGGGCAGGCGGAACGGAAACGGCCGAATAGAACTGGCGCGACAGATAACAAATTCAAATTGGCGAAATGCCTTGCATGGCGTCTGCGGGAATGCTTGTCCCTGCAGTCGCCCCGTTGTGTTTTCAGGTTTTCATCCTTGTTTCTTGATTTAACTAGGTTCCAGGCGAAAGCGTTCCAGGTAGTAGCTGGCAGCGTGGCGCGATCTGCGCCCCACATTCCGCAGGTTGAACGCAGCGCACGGCTGCGCCTGATTTAATTGGAGTTCTTGACGATGAAGAATAATGCCTTCCGTAAGCGTTTTGATTTTTCTAAAATTCCGGCAACTATCCAGATTCCGAACCTGATTGAGGTTCAGAAGCGCTCCTACGACCGCTTCCTGCAGATGGATAAGCTGCCCAGCGAGCGCGAAGATGGCGGATTGCAGGCGGTCTTCCAGTCCGTCTTCCCGATCACCGACTTCCGCAACGTATCACAACTTGAGTTTGTGGATTACGCCATTGGTAACTGGGAGTGCAAGTGTGGTCACCTCAAGGGACTGCACCATCTGCGCACGACCTGTAAGAACTGCGGCAACACGGTCATTACCGATCCCTTCCACCCCGGCGAAGTACTCTGCCAGAAGTGCGGCACCTACAACGCCAACACGCCCGATTTCTGCAACAAGTGCGGCGACCCCGTCGGCTTGCAACTGAAGTATGACGTGGCCGAGTGCGAAGAGCGCGGCATGACCTATTCCGCGCCGCTCAAGGTCACCATGCGCCTGACCATCTTCGATAAGGACGCTGAGACCGGCAACCGCTCCATCCGCGATATTAAAGAGCAGGAAGTCTTCTTCGGCGATGTTCCGCTGATGACGCAGAACGGCACTTTTATCATCAACGGCACCGAGCGTGTCATTGTCAGCCAGTTGCACCGCTCGCCCGGCGTCTTCTTTGAAACGGCAAATAACCGCACCTATTTCCTCGGCAAGATCATTCCCTACCGCGGGTCGTGGGTCGAGTTCGAATACGACCAGAAGAACGTTCTCTACGTCCGCATCGACCGCAAGCGCAAGTTCCTGGGCACGATCTTCCTGCGAGCCCTCGGCCTCCGCTCAGGCGAAGACATTCTGCGCACGTTCTACACCGTCGATCGCATCGCGATCAAAGACAAGAAATTGCTCTGGACCCTCGATCCCGCCAGCGAGAAGCCCACGAACCTGCAGGGTATGAAGCTGGCTCATTCGATCAAGAACAAGTCGGGAGATGAAATCGCCCACTCCGGCCGCAAGATCAATGCCCAGGTTCTGAAAGACATTCAGAAGGCGAAGATTTCGGAAATCGAAGTCGATGTCACCGATCTCGAAGGCGCATGGGCGGC
>JASHNX010000123.1 GCA_030041415.1 Candidatus Sulfotelmatobacter sp. | reverse complement strand
GTCGGCGTGTTCACGATCAGATGAATCCTCTGGCCCTTGATCAGATCCACCACGTTCGGACGTCCTTCTTTGACTTTATAAACTCGCTCCACTCTCATGCCAGCCGCTTCGATCACATCGGCCGTGCCCGAAGTCGCAACCAGCTTGAAACCCATATTCACAAACTTTCGCGCTACTTCAGCGACGTAGCGTTTGTCATGGTCGGTCACGCTAATAAACACCGTTCCCTGCGTCGGCAGTTTCTGTCCCGCAGCCAGTTGCGCCTTTCCGAACGCTTCGCCAAAGCTGTCGCCCACCCCCATCACTTCCCCGGTCGATTTCATCTCCGGCCCCAGCACGGTGTCGACTCCCGGAAACTTATTCCACGGAAATACCGGCGACTTCACATAATGGCAGCTTCCCGTGTCGAGATCGCGACGCTGCGCGATGTTCTCCGGCAGAAACTCCCGCAGCTTGCGCCCCGTCATCAGGCGCGCAGCGATCTTTGCCATCGGCACTCCCGTGGCCTTCGAAACATAAGGCACCGTGCGTGACGCGCGTGGGTTGACTTCCAGCACATAGACTTTTCCGGCCTGCGATCCGTTACCCGAGCTTCCGTTCTCGCGCGGAATCGCAAACTGAATATTCATCAACCCGATCACCTTCAGCGCCCTCGCCAGCTTGAAGGTATACTCCCGCATCCGCTCCATCAGTTGCTGCGGGATATCGACCGCCGGCAGCACGCAGGAAGAATCGCCCGAGTGAATGCCAGCTTCTTCAATGTGCTGCATGATTCCGCCGATGACCACATCTTCCCCGTCGGAAAGCGCGTCCACATCCACTTCAATCGCATTTTCAAGAAAATGATCGATCAGCACCGGACGATCGTGCGAATACTCAACGGCTTCTTTCATGTAGCGAATCACCGACTCTTCGTCGTATGCGATCACCATTGCCCGCCCGCCGAGCACATAGGAAGGCCGCACCACAACCGGATATCCGACTTGTTTCGCCCCTTCAATTGCCTCTTCCAGCGAAGTCGCCATCATTCCGGCCGCCTGCGGTATTTGCAATTCCTCGAGCAGCTTGTTGAAGTGCTTGCGGTCCTCCGCGAGATCGATCGATTCCGGCGACGTGCCGATAATATTCACGCCCGCGTGTTTCAGCGGCAAAGCTAGATTCAGCGGCGTCTGTCCGCCAAACTGCACGATCACGCCGCATGAAGCGCCTTTCGATGTCTCATGTTGATAAATCGCCCAGACATCTTCAAATGTGAGCGGCTCGAAGTACAGCCGGTCGCTGGTGTCATAATCGGTCGAGACGGTCTCGGGATTGCAGTTGATCATGATCGTCTCGTACCCGTCTTCATGCAGGGCGAACGAAGCGTGGCAGCAGCAGTAGTCGAATTCAATTCCCTGCCCAATGCGGTTCGGCCCGCTGCCTAAAATTATGATTTTCTTTTTCTCGGTTGGCGCGGCTTCGTCCTCATCCTCGTAGGTCGAATAGAGATACGGCGTGAAGCTTTCGAACTCGGCGGCGCAAGTATCCACGCGTTTATAGACCGGCAGCACGGCATGCTTCTTCCGCAGATGCCGAACCTTTTCCTGCCCCTCAAGCCGCCATACATTTGCGATGCGGCCGTCGGAGAATCCCATGCGCTTCGCATCCCGCAGCACCTCGCTCGGAATTGATTCCATCGGGTGCTTTTCCAGCTCAAGCTGCATATCGTTGATCTCTTTGAGCTGGTAAAGAAACCACGGATCCATCGAGGTCATCTTGGCGACCTGCTTGACCGTGTGACCTTGCCGCAACGCATACTGCACATACGCCAGCCGCTCGGGATGCGGCGTCACCAGTCGCTGCGTCAAAATTTTCGGCTCCAGTTTCCCTCCGCCCACGCGCTTCCCCGTATCCAGCGAGCGAATGCCCTTCATCAACGCCTCTTTGAAGGTCCGGCCGATCGCCATCACTTCCCCGACGGACTTCATCTGCACGCCTAGATTTTCGTCGGCGCCGGGAAACTTCTCGAACTGCCACTTGGGAATCTTCACCACCACATAATCAAGAGTCGGCTCGAAACATGCCGGAGTCTTCCGCGTGATGTCATTCGGAATTTCGTCAAGCGTATAGCCCACCGCCAGCTTCGCCGCAATTTTCGCAATCGGAAAACCGGTCGCCTTCGACGCCAGCGCCGACGACCGCGAAACCCGCGGATTCATCTCAATCACGACCATCCGCCCGGTCTCAGGATTCACGCCGAATTGAATGTTTGACCCTCCCGTATCCACGCCGATTTCACGGATAACCGCAATCGACGCATCGCGCATTGCCTGGTATTCGCGGTCGGTCAGCGTCTGCGCCGGAGCCACGGTGATCGAATCGCCCGTGTGCACTCCCATGGGATCGAAATTCTCGATCGAGCAGATGATGATGACGTTATCTTTCGTGTCGCGCATCACCTCGAGCTCGAACTCTTTCCATCCCAGCACCGACTCTTCGATCAGCGCTTCGTGTACCGGCGAGAAATCCAGGCCACGCGTGAGCACTTCAATCAGTTCCTCACGGTTGAACGCAATTCCCCCGCCCGTTCCCCCCAGCGTGAACGACGGCCGCACAATTACGGGAAATCCAATTTTTCCCGCGAACTCGAGACCATCCTTCGTGCTGTTCACCAGCGCCGATTTCGGCACGTCCAGCCCGATCCGCTGCATCGCGTCTTTGAAGAACAGACGGTCTTCGGCTTTCTTGATCGCCGCGATGTTCGCGCCTATCAGTTGCGCGTTGTATTTTTCGAGCACGCCGCCGTCAGAAAGTTCAACGGCAAGGTTAAGTGCCGTCTGCCCGCCCACCGTCGGCAACACCGCAAACCCTGCGCCCGGCGAGAGTTCGCGCTCGGTGCGAATGATTTCCTCTAGGTATTCGCGTGTGAGCGGCTCGATGTAGGTGCGGTCGGCCATCTCCGGATCGGTCATGATGGTCGCCGGATTCGAGTTGGCCAGCACCACTTCATAGCCCTCAGACTTGAGCGCCTTGCAGGCCTGCGTACCGGAGTAGTCGAACTCAGCCGATTGGCCGATAACGATTGGCCCCGAGCCAAGGATCAGAATTTTTTGTATGTCAGTTCGTTTGGGCATTTATGCAATCTTGTGCTGGGGTACGGACGGAACTTGCTTTTCGTTGGTCACGGGACGACTGGTTGACGGCGGGCTATCCAGAAATGGTCTTTGAATGGGCGCCGTTTCAGCCCCGCCGGCCGGTCGTGCGGTTTGAAAGGGTGCGCCTTCAGGCGCGCCGGCAAGCGCATCTAAGGAATTGGGCTTTAGCCCCTGAGGCAAAGGATCTAACTCAAATGCTCCGTGGGCCGATGAGTATATGTACTCCTCCGGCCTCTCACATAGACGCTTTCGAACCGGGTTCTGCCAAATGTACGAGACATGAATCTGATAATCATTCGCATCGCGAATCCTATGGTCGGAGAATCCCCTCTGCCAGATTTCCATGTTCGAGCCGAGTTCTCTCTTTGCGCGATACGAAAACCCGCCCTTAATGAACTGAATGGCTTTTTCGAGACTGGTGAGAGGCGTAAGCAGAACATGAAAATGGTCCGGCATGATGACAAATTCGTGCAGCAGGTAGGCAGCTCCCCGATAGTGATAAAGAGTATCGATCAGCAGCCTTGCCCAACGCTCGTTGCGAAAGAGTTCGCGCCGTCCCCACGTGTCCGTGGTGACCATGTAGGTCTGGTTATTGTTCGTCGCGTGTTCTCTACTTGGCCTCAACGCTGAACCCTCAGGGGCTAAAGCCCCGAATCTTTCTTTGCCCTCCAACGGCGCGCCTAAAGGCGCGCCCCTTCAAAGCTTCTTTCACCCTTTCCACTCCTCCATCATCTTCACGAAATCCTTGAACAAATAATGGGAATCGTGCGGACCCGGCGCGGCTTCGGGATGATATTGCACGCTGAAAAGCGGTAAATTTCTATGCCGCAGCCCTTCCAGCGTCGAATCATTCAAATCCATGTGCGTGAGTTCGACCTCGCTTTGCGGCAGCGACTCCGGATCCACCGCAAAATTATGGTTGTGGGCCGTAATCTCAATCTTCCCGGTCTTCAACTGCTTCACCGGATGATTTCCACCGTGATGCCCAAATTTCAGCTTGAAGGTTTTCCCGCCCAGCGCAATACCGGTCAGTTGATGTCCCAAACAAATTCCGAAGATCGGCTGCCGCCCCATTAGCCGCCGAATCGAATCGATGGCATACGTGCACGGCTCCGGGTCGCCCGGCCCGTTCGACAGAAAAACTCCGTCCGGTTTGAGCGCCAAAACATCTTCGGCCAAAGTCTGTGCGGGAACCACCGTCACGCGGCAGCCTTCCCCGCGCAACTTCCGCAGAATGTTCTGCTTGATCCCGAAGTCATAAGCCACTACATGAAAGCGTTCCGGCTCATCCTTCACGCCCACTTGCGCCACCGGCTCGTGCGACCGCTCGCCGACTTCCCACACGTACGGCCGCTTGGTACTCACCTCTTTCGCCAGGTCGGTGCCATCCATCTTCGGAATCGAATTCGCTTTCGCCACCAGCTTTTCGGAGTCGGTTTCGATCGTCGAGACCACGCCGCGCATCACCCCGTGGTCGCGCAAGTGCCGCACCAGCGCGCGCGTATCGATATCCGATAAAACCGGCACTTTGAACTGCTCCAGATATTCTTCTGCGACCTGCTGCGAGCGCCAGTTCGAGCTGACCTTCGAAAACTCGCGCACGATCAGCCCTTCGATCCACGGACGCGTGGCTTCGTTATCGTCCTGGTTCGTTCCGTAGTTACCGATCTCGGGGTTGGTCAGGACGACGATCTGTCCCGAATAAGATGGGTCGGTGAAAATTTCCTGGTAGCCAGTGATGGAAGTATTAAAAACGACTTCGCCGTAACATTCGCCTTTGGCGCCGTAGCCTTTGCCTCGGAAGACTCGCCCGTCTTCCAGCGCAAGGATAGCTTGCATTCTCGCTCCAGGGGAGTGGATTTTATGAATTTTATCAGGGTTGCTCACGGACGAAAAGACCGCAGAACGAAAATTTGCTGAGGAAAAAAACCGCCCACTTTCGGCCGGGGGCTCTGGATTTAGGGCGAAACCGCTGGAAGAATGTACTCGGTCAGCAGCCTCTCAGTCTGCTCATGCATACCACGCGTGTTGTAGTTCGTGCTGGTAATCACAACGCAGAGGTCGAGGCCAGGCATTACAACGACCTTGTTTCCGCCATTGCCGCTCATGAAATATCCGGGGTATCCTTTGCCGCCGGATTGAAACGTCTTCAGCCACCAGAAGTACCCGTACTCGGTTCGCTCATCGATCTGAGCGTGAGGTTGGGTCGAGGCTTGAATCCACGCCTCGCTGATGAGGCGCTTCGACTGCCAGACACCACCATTCAAATAGAGTTGCCCTATTTTCAGCAGGTCACGGCTGCTAAGTCGCAAACCTCCGCCGGTCTGGGGAATATTCAATGGCGAGAAGACCCACTCTGCATCGCTGATTCCAAGCGGGTCAAAGAGCTTCCTTTGCGCATAGCGATCGGTTCTCTCGCCCGTCACCTTCTGGAGGACTTCGCTTAAAACGAACGCGCCTCCGGTGCAGTAGCTGAAATAACGCCCGTATTTCGGAGGCTCTTCGTGTTCGCCGAGATGCATGCGCCCGCGGACCGGCAAATCGAGAATAAATTGCGCCCAGTCCTCCACCAGATACATGCGCTCTTCATTTCCGCGCGAGGCGTCGTTCCAGTCATCGCACTCCAGCGGTGAAGACATCGTTAGAAGGTCCTCGGCCGTAATTTTTTCTTTTCTTGGATCGGGATTCTGCATCCTCCGGGCATGTTCGGGCAGCAGGGCGATCACGCGTGCGTTAACACCACTAAGCTTCTTTTCATCAATAGCGATCCCAACGAGCGCGTCGGTGATGCTTTTTGTCGCCGATCGTGTATCGCGCAGAGTGCGGGTGTCGCCATCAAAATATTTCTCGTAGACCAGCTTTCCGTGTCGTGCCAGCACGACGCTGCCGATCTTCTTGAATTCTCCGGAACCTACGGCTGTTTCCAGCTTCTGCAGACGATCTGCTGAAATGCCCGCTGATTGAGGAACGGCGGTCGGCCAGTCGCTTCCATCCGGTGGACCTCCTGACTTCGAGGGCTCTTGGGCCGGAGTCATGGCCGCCAATCCAGCACACAAGACGCACATCATCCAAGCAGCGCGTGCAGCCATTTCGGTTCCTCCGAATCGGACGATTCAGGTACTCCACCGAGTTGGACGTGCTTTCGGCCGGAAGGTGAACGGCAACACGCCACAATCCGTTCTCGTTGACCGCCGTCTCGACAATCGTTCGGAACGTGGATGAAGAGGATTAATACACAAACGGCACGAACCGTTTCGTTCGCCCCATGTATTCCCGGTACCGTCCGCCAAGGTGCGCCTGCAGCGCCTGCTCCTCGACTCGCACCCGATAGACATACGCGGCCGTACCACTGGCTGCGATGATCACTGCGCTCAGCCAGTTGGTCAACGCAATGCCAGTACCCAGATACATCAAGATCCCGCCGGTATAAGAAGGGTGCCGCACCCAGCGGTAAGCACCCCGTTCAATCACCGGCTGGTCCGCCACGGCCTTCACGTCGCCAGTGAAATATTGACCCAGCATCCGCCAGCAGTGCATTCTCAGAAGCCTGCCGCAGATCAGAATTGCCAGTCCCGCGACGAACCATGCCTTGGGTGCGCGGGTAATCGCAAACCTGCCAGCACCGGCCACAATGAACGCCGCGAACGACCCTAACCATCCCGCCAGGAGGATGACCTGCAGTGAGCCGCGATCGGATCTCTCGTCTTGCCTTGGACGCGACCGCGCCGCCAGCCTGAACTCGGGAACGTAAGCCCAAAGAAACACCGCCCAGAACAACCAGCAGTAGGGCGAAGTGTAGGCAAGCGGCTTCATTTGTAACTGGTTGGAAACAGAAAAAAACCGACAAATTTCGCTACGGGCGCAATGATCGAAGGTCTCGGAAGATCACGCCCAGGAGGAACGCCCCTGCAGTTACCGCACCCTCCCGAGCTTATCCATCGGCCAATATCCAAACACGGCCTTGCCGTAAATGTAGCTTTGGTTCACCGGACCGAAATCGCGGCTGTCATTCGACATCGAGCGGTGATCGCCGAGCACAAAGTAGCAATTCGCCGGCACCAGAATCTCCGTATACGATCTCGAATCGGCGTAAGCGGGTGGAACGTAGTCTTCATCCAGCGCCTCACCATTCACATAAACCTGCCCGCCGTCAATGCGAATCCGGTCTCCCGCGACGCCGATCACTCGTTTGATATAGCTCTTCGAAGGGTCCCGCGGATAACGAAACACAACAATATCTCCCCGCGAAATCGGCTCGAGGCGATAAACAAACTTATTGACGAAGATTCGCTCTTGATCGTCGAGCGACGGCATCATGCTGGTGCCTTCTACCTTCACCGGCTGATAGATGAAAATGATGATGAACGCGGAAATGGCAAGGGAAACGATCAGATCGCGCAACCAGACGCCGATCGCCGGCCGCAGACGCACTCCGACACTCTCGCACGCGGCTCGCGTTTCGGTCACAGGCCCCGGCGTCGGTGGCTTGTTTTCTGACCCCAGAAGTGAACTTTCGGGCATGTAATCCCATTGTATACAGATCGTAGTTGCTTGGAAGCGAGTTGTATTGCCCGCATAGCCCGTCGGTCCGAAAAATGATCTCCCTTTCCGGGCTGTGAAAACCCGAATACCGCGCACACTTTCGTGTCCGCCTCACCCTGCCGGAGATCGAATGACAGGTTAGAATGGATCGATCCGGGGGATCCTATGACGTTACGCTTCCTGCGTGGCAAGTTCTTCTACCGAGCTTTCACTCTATGTTTTCTACTCGCGGTGACTATGACCGTTTCTGCTCAATGGACCGCCCAGGAAGACGAAGGGGGCATTCCCGCCTATAACGCCGGCCCTCCTCCCAAGGGCACGAAACTGCCTCCCGTCATGAGCAAGGGCGATTTGTGGGGAGCCGATGCCGAGCATCCCTACCAGACCCACGCCTACGATCTCGCGGCGAAGATTCCCGTTGTGCTTCATCAGCAGCCCTGCTATTGCTATTGCGACCGCACCGGTCACAATAGTTTGCACAGCTGCTTCGAAGGAACGCACGGAGCCCGCTGCTCCACCTGCCTGCGAGAGCTTTATTACTCCTATCAGGAGCACAAGAAGGGCAAGACCGCCGCGCAGATTCGGGCCGGTATCATCCGTGGCGATTGGAAGTCAATCGATTTGGATTCCGCCGCGAGCATGAATTAAATGAGCTTTCGCTCATTCGGTAGACCCTCCGCTTCAGCCGATAGCGCAAGCCGTGGGCGATGACCTGGCCTGAGCAATCGAATAGAGTGAGCCCGTCGACTACAGCTCTCGCTTGAGCCCTACGAACCACCCCTCGCATTGCCTATCCACGCTGTTTCGGCGATACTTGTGTTTCGGCTCTCCGCTAGAGAAGCCCGGGAGTTCTTATTACGAAGGGTACAGGAAAAATTCTTCACATGGCTCAGAAGACCACCCCCAAGAAAGAATCGATCTCGGAAGACCCTCGCCACACTCAGGCGCTGCAAAGCTACGAAACCGGCCTGCGGGCGCTGCAGGAGCGTAAGTTCGAAAAAGCCAAGCCCTTGTTTCAGAAGGCGCTCGCCGGTCCCAGCAAGGAACTGTCCGACCGGGCGACCGTGCACCTCAACACCTGCAATCAGCATCTCGAGCGTACTGCCGCCACCCAATTCAAAACCGTGGAAGAACACTACGACTATGCCGTTTCCCTCATGAACGTTGGCGATTACGTCACCGCTCGCGAGCATATCGAGAAGCTGCTGAAGCAGGCGCCCAAAACGGATTTCGTAATTTATGGCCTCGCTGCGCTCGATTGCCTTACCGGTCACGTCGAGGATTCCCTCAAGCACCTCGATGAAGCCCTTCGCCTGAACGCCGGCCTCCGGTACCAGGCGCGCAATGATTCCGATTTTCACAATCTGGCCGAAGATCCTCGTTTTACTGAGCTGTTGTATCCCGATCCCGGCGCCGACCTTGCTTCCCCGGAAAGCGCATTCCGGGAGGACGAATCTTACTAGGCCGTCCGTAGGATCGCTCGATGAAAACCAGAATTTCCGCCTTGTCCCGGGAGGCTTCCACGTCCGACTCGGCTCTTCGCGTTGTAGCCATCGGCGGTGGTACCGGTCTCTCAACACTCTTGAAGGGCCTCAAGTGCTTCGCTCTCGCTCCCGGCGAAATTCCTTCCACCCGCACCACATCACCCATCATCCGTGATCTTTCCGCCGTCGTAACCGTCAGCGACGATGGCGGCTCCAGCGGGCGCTTGCGCAAAGAACTCAACATGCTTCCGCCGGGCGATATTCGCAACTGCATCGTCGCTCTCAGCGAAGATGAGGCTCTGCTCTCCCAGCTTTTTCGTCACCGCTTCGAGAAAGGATCCGGTCTCGAAGGTCACAGCTTCGGCAATCTCTTTCTGGCCGCCTTGACCTCGATCACGCACGATTTCTCCGAAGCGGTTCGTCTTTCTTCGGAAATTCTCGTAACCCGCGGGCATATCTATCCCTCCACTACTTCCAACATCGAGCTCGAAGCGCTCATGGAAGATGGCACTCGCGTGCGTGGCGAAACCAAAA
The DNA here is from genome assembly GCA_030041415.1 of Candidatus Sulfotelmatobacter sp. Classification (GTDB taxonomy): domain Bacteria; phylum Acidobacteriota; class Terriglobia; order Terriglobales; family Acidobacteriaceae; genus Sulfotelmatobacter. The sequence goes on along the minus strand of JASHNX010000123.1, from coordinate 3,570 downwards.
TCACTGCCAGCAAGGGCCGCATCAAGGAGCTTGTCCTCGTCCCGCCGAACGTCGAACCCATGCCGCAAACCCTCGACGCGATCGCTCACGCCGATATCATCACAATCGGCCCCGGTTCCCTGTTCACCAGTCTTGTTCCGAATCTCCTCGTGCATGGCATTTCCGATGCAATCGTCAGTTCGCCGGCCACCAAGGTTTACATTTGCAATCTGATGACCCAGGCCAACGAAAGCCTTGATCTCACCGCGGCCGATCACATTCGCGCTCTCAATCGCCACGCCGGCCAGCAAATATTCGACTATGCATTGATCAATCGCACTCCGGTTTCCGACGAACTCAAAGCCAAGTACGCGATGGAGGGCGCTTCTCAAATTGCTGCCGACCTGGATGCCATCGAAGCACTCGGCGTAATTCCAGTTCTCGGCGATTACCTCGAAGAAGCCGGCGCCGCCCGACACAACACGACCCGGCTCGCCAGCGATTTAATGCAGCTTGCCGTCAACGAGGTCAGCAGCTCCAAAGTTCGATCTGCTCGCCAATAGTTTCTTGCATCCTCTCGTCTTTCTCCCGGCTTGCGCGAAGATTAAAATGTTGACTATGAAAACGACGTGGCTAATGGCGGGCATGATCGCATGCCTCATGCTCCCGGGGTTTGCGAGTGCACAAAAAGATGACAAGAATGACGATGAAGGGCCAACCTCGAACGTAACCTTCCTGATCCTCAAGCAGGATAATGGCAAGCCAATCCGCAACGCCGCCGTGATCATGCACTCGGTGAACGCGCATGGCAAGCAAAGCCGCGGGGATCTGGAACTCAAAACCGACCTCGACGGAAAAGCCAGTTTCGATGGCGTTCCCTACGGAGTATTGCGGGTTCAAGTCCTTGCTTCCGGTTTCCAGACCTTTGGGCAGGATTACGATGTTAAGCAACCCGACGTTAGTGTCACGATCAAATTGAATCGTCCCGAAGGCCAGTTTTCGATCTATGGAAATCCCTCGGGAACGAAAGGTGACAAAACTCCCGATCCGAACGCCAAGCCGCAATAGCTGGGATTAGGGACCAGGGGCCAGCGATTCTGATCCGCAGCCCCCACCCCTGGTCCTTAAGTGTAAAATCTCTCAATGCCCTACCTGCTCAAGACTGAGCCATCGGTTTATTCTTTCGCCGATCTTCAGCGCGAACGCACCACCATCTGGGATGGCGTCACCAATCCTGTCGCCCTCAAGAATTTGCGTGGCATGAAATCCGGCGATCGCTTGATCATCTATCACACCGGCGATGAGAAAAGTGCGGCCGGAAGCGCGACGGTCGTCTCGGTCGACGCCGTTGATCCCAGAAATCCACAAGTCAAGATCAAAGTGGACCAGCCCCTGTCGCGGCCAATCACACTCGCGGAGATCAAGTCCAACAAACTCTTCGCCGACTCTCCGTTAGTTCGTCAAGGACGGTTGAGCGTCGTTCCTCTGACCGAAGCCCAATATAAATTTCTTCTCGGCCAATAATCGACTTTAGGCTACTTCATAGCGTGACGTTCACAGCGTTTCGTTTCTGCACCGACGTAGTCGCGGCAGGCAGGGGTCTTTCGACTGCTCTCTCCGGTTCGCTTAGCTCGCCGGCACGTCTCAAGAGGACAAATCCTGAGTCAGCACTAGAGACCAAGGCCGCCATCAACGGCGAGAATCTGGCCAGTGATGAATTGCGGAGCGGCGGCGAAGAACAAGACGGCCGCTGCGATTTCGTCGTCGCGCCCGTTGCGCTGCATGGGCGTTTGCTTTGCCATGCGCTTGAAGAAGGGCGCAGCGGATTTCTCGCCGAGATCGATCATGCCGGGCGCAACAGCATTTACCGCGATTTCCGGAGCGAGGGCTTTGGCCATGACTTTCGTGAGCATGTGCAGCGCAGCCTTGGATGAGCAATAGTGGGCATGGGTGGGCCATGGGCGCAAGCCGCCGAGCGAACCCATGTTGATGATTTTGGCTTCGATCTTGTCTGAGGCTTTCGAGCCCGGACGCCTGCGTCGCATCCACTTCAATGCCTCGCGCGAAACGAGGAATGGACCGCGCGTATTCGAGGCGAAAATGTCATCCCACTGGCGAACAGTGAGGCGTTCGAATTCGGCTGTGTTGTAGTTGCCGGCATTGTTGACGAGGATATCGATGCGGCCGAGTTCGCGGCCGGCTTCTTTCATCATCGACTTGATGCTGGCTTCGCTGGTTACATCGCAGTGGAGCGCGAAGGCGCGGACGCCAAGACTGGCGAGATCGACAACGGTATGCTGGGCGTCGCGAGCCGAGGTGAGAAAAGTAATTGCGACATCCGCGCCGGCGTGGGCCAACGCGAGAGCCGAAGCGCGGCCGAGGCGCTTGGCCGCTCCCGTGATAAGGCAGGTTTTGCCGCGTAAAGGTTTGTATTCGGGATCGAGCATTTCGGGATTTTACTCCCGATCCTTTATCCCGAGCTCTCGCTACCTTCATGGAAAATGGACACCTGCTTTCGTGCAGAGTCCCTGCTCTTTTTTGTTGCCAGAGAGCATAGGGGCAACGGTACAATCTCGTCGTGCCGGAGCCCCGACAGGTCGTCGTGTATTCGCGTAAAGGTTGCCATCTTTGCGAGGTGGTCAAGGAGAGCCTCACAAAGCTCTCGCGCCGTGGAGGATTTACCTGGCAGGAGGTCGATGTCGATACCGACGGCGAATTACGGCGGCAGTTCAACGACCAAGTTCCCGTCGTTTTTATCGACGGGCGCAAGGCTTTCAAATATCACATGGATGAGCGGGAGTTTTTGCGCAGGCTCGCGAGCTAGAAGCTATTTCCCAGAACCTTTTGCGCGGAGAGCGCCGAAGCCAAAGATCACAATGAAAAACAATAGGAACGCGCCTGCCGGTAGAGCGCGGTTCAGCGGAATCTTTTTCTCGATCGCAGCTATCAGCCCGACAACAAAAAGCAAAATCCAAAAGGTGACCAATCGCGTAGCCATGTCGGCCGCTTGACTTGCTCCCTCGCGCGCTACTTCTGAATTGACGACCTGTCCTTTCAGGATTCGCCTGCCTGCGAGCAAAGCTATGCAGAAGTTCTCAATGAACCACCCCATAAGGGTGTTCGTGAACCACACCGGAGCAGGCCCCTTGAATTGTGTTCCGTAATAAATGGCAAAGAAAAGATAGGGCGAGGCCAGGCCCAATAACAGCATCATGAAAAGAACTGGACGCTTAAATTTCGGATCCATCTCAGCGTGAGTATATGGGCTGGTCTTGCCCGCTAAATTCCTTATGAACCCTATTCCTGTTACGGCGGTAACGAGATTTGTGGAGAGTTCGGCCTGGTGGCGTGTAAGCCAGCGGAGTGAGCATCCGATACAATCATCCCCGCGATGTTGCGAACTGAACTCTACGCAAATCCCGCGAATATTTTTCTGCATGAAGCGATTCTGGCGTCATGCCGGAAGCATGGCCAGAAGATTGCGCTTGTCGATAGCTCCAGCGGCCGACGACTTACCTTCGCCGAATATGGAGAGATGGTGGAAGCGGTTGCGCGCGGACTGACTGCGGCAGGAGTGCGACGGGGAGAAGT
>JASHNX010000002.1 GCA_030041415.1 Candidatus Sulfotelmatobacter sp. | reverse complement strand
GCCTGTCCCTTTATTTTCCCCGTACGGTGTCAACCTTCGATTTCATGCGCGCCGATGACGACGCTGCCAGTTTCTTCTACGCCCGTGGTAAGAGCCCTGGCGACTATCACTACGTCGAGCCCACACCCGAAGATGATGGCTGGCCGACTGGCACTCTTGCACAAGTGGGAATCTCCGAAGCGCCGTTGAAGAAATTTATCGAAACAGTCGTAGACCCTCCCGCCACATCGGTTCACGATCTCTATATTCACGGCATACTGATTGCCCGTCACGGCAAGCTAGTCTTCGAGGACTATTTTCACGGCTTTCATCGTGACAAGCCGCACGATAGCCGCTCTGCCAGCAAGAGTCTCACGGCCACGTTGGTTGGGTCAGTCATTGCCCATGGCGCTCCGTTGAGCATATCTACTCCGGTGTACAAAACGATCTACGGTGACACCCTTCCCTCCGGCCTTGATCCCCGCAAGAAGGCGATGACGGTCGAGAACCTGCTCATGATGGCGTCCGGCTACTACTGTGACGATCGGGATTCTGCCGCGCCGGGCAACGAAGACACGATGCAAGAGCAAACCGCTGACCCGGACTGGTACCACTACACTTTGAATGTCCCAATGAACGCCAATCCGGGAGAACAGCCGGTCTACTGCTCAGCCGACGCGAATCTGCTCGGCGACGTGCTTATGCACGTCACTGGCAAACCGTTAACCGAGCTCTTTCAGGAACGCATCGCCGATCCCCTGCAGATAAAACACTATTACCTCGACCTCAGCCCAAACGGTGTTCCATACCTGGGTGGCGGGATCTACTGGCTTCCTCGCGACTTCATGAAGCTGGGCCAAGTCATGCTTAACGGAGGCACGTGGAACGGACAAAGAATTGTGAGCTCGGAATGGGCGCGCCGCGCAACGTCGCCGCTGGAGAATCTCCGCCAGTTGCAGTATGGATATCTTTGGTGGAGCATCGCCTATCCCTATCGAGGTAAAACCGTGCGCGCCTTTTTCGCAGGGGGCAACGGAGGACAAGTGGTAATGGGAATCCCCGATTTGGATCTCTTGGTTGCTATCTACGCGGGCAATTACTCCGACCCAGTGCTGTACAAGATTGAAGAACGGCTCGTACCCCAGTACATCCTGCCCGCGCTCGATGATAAGCCCTGATGATGGTGACGCGATCAACGGCCCACGCGACAGATGAGGTGAAGAACCTGAAGGGTTCAGCTGGCGAAATCAGGCGTCTGCTTTATTGCCAACTTCCGGATGGCCGACAAACCACGAACTGAGCTCTTTGCCTTTAGCAATGTCAATTCTTAAGTAGTGCCGTCGGCAGAACGCGGGCGGTGATCAAGAACCCAACTTATTATTTTGACGGAGTACGGGCAAGGACCGTGCGAGCCGTCCGGATTATCGCGTCCGCGCTTCGCTCTACATCTCCATCAGTCGTAGCCCACGAAGAAACTGAGATTCGCATCGCTGTGTGGTTTTGCCACACCGTTCCACCGCACCAGCAGGTACCCTCGCATTGCAGTTCGGCAATTACGCACCGGGTTTCTTCCGGAGTGCCGAAAGAGACCAGTACCTGGTTTAGGACGACCTCATTCAATACGCCAAATCCTGCAGAGCGTAGGCGCGAAGCAAATCGCTGTGCCTGACGACAGTTGCGTTCCACCATGGCGCGCAGGCCACTCCGCCCCAATGAACGGATCGCAGCCCATAATTCCACCGCTCTCGCCCGTCGAGAGGCTTCGGGCGTGTAATGCCAAGGTTCTCGGTCGGTACTCTGAGTCAAATACGCTGCACTACCCGAGGATAAAGCGCGGCGCAGATGTTCTGGATGGCGGACGGCGACGATCCCCGAATCGTAAGGCACATTCAGCCATTTGTGACAGTCAATCGCCCAAGAATCGGCGTTCTGTACTCCGGCAAGTAAAGGGGAGTAAAGGGGCGAAACAGCGGCCCACAGGCCGAAGGCTCCGTCCACATGGACCCACGCGCCTTCCTGGCGCGCTCGCGCGCAAATCTCTTCAGCTGGGTCGAAGGAGCCGGTGTTCACGTTCCCGGCTTGGATGCAAACGATGGTGCGGTCGTCGAAAGCAGGTAATGCATCGACACGCATGCGCCCCTGGGCATCGGCAGGGACGGTCTCAACCCGCGAACGACCAAGCCCCAGCATATTCAGCGCCTTCAGGAGAGAGACATGAACTTCTTGGCCAACCACCACTCGGATTGCCGGAGCGCCGAACAGTCCTTCTTCCTCAACACTCCACCCGGCATCGTGCAGGATGGCGGAACGCGCGGCTGCTAGACCCGAAAAATTCGCCATTGTGGTGCAGGTGACGAATCCCACGCCACTTTCAACTGGAAGCCCAAGCAGTTCGAGAATCCAGGGCTGGACGATCTCTTCCAGCGTTGCCGCCGTCGGTGACATGACCCGCAGGCAGGCGTTCTGATCCCAAGCGCCCGCCAGCCAATTTGCTGCGAGAGCAGCTGGCAGAGAGCCGCCAATCACGAACCCGAAATAACGGCCTCCCGTGGTGGCGACGGTGGCCGGTGATCCGGCGTCATCGAGGAGGGCGAGAACTCCCTTCGGGTCTGAGGGATCTTCCGGCAGCGGCCCTGCCAGGGCATTCAGGCCTCCAATATCGTCCGCCGAAGGCGCGACCGAACGATCAGTTATCCCGGTCAGATATCGCGCGGCTCGCGAAGCCGTTTCCATTAACAGATCTTTCACGAGTACCTCCCCAAAGAGAAGAAGCCAACAAGGATTGTTCGGCGCCCTCTCAGCGAATCCAAAGATTTTAGCCTGTGATTTATTTGGCCCGCTAGAAAGGGGACATTCAAGCGGAAAACTCGACTGTCAGCGCGTTGAGCACGAGCTTCCTTCCAGGATCACGGGCCAACTAGAAGTCAGCGAACCGCATTGTCAGTTTCTTGTTAGCCGACCATCCACCCAGAATCGTCGTGAGGTGAACCGGCTCACTGTTTATGGCAGACAAACTGGCGGGTGCCTCCTTTCACTTTGTTTTCCATGGAGACAGTCATCGTTTTCCCATCAGCGGACGGCGTGAAGCGAATGACCTCGACCACTTTCCCGCCGTGTTTATCAGTCTCCTCAATCGAGTTATCTCCAATCCGCTTTACCGAAACCATTGTATTGCTGAGGTCCCCCTTGATAGGCGTCTCCGTTCCATCCAACTTCGCCGCGTAACCCATCCCGGCCGGATCGGCGAAGCTGAAGGTATCGCCTTCCAGCTTCAAGGTCGCGACCATCGCATTCTCCGACAGGTTTACACGCTTCACGATTTGCCACGAACCCGAAACCGAATGCGACCCACGCGGTCCATTTGCTACGCGACGCAGGATAAACGTTTCACTCACCACGTCACCCTTGACATTACAACTCTCCTTCCAGTCGATTGTGGCGGAATTCCCGTCGGATGAAACCGTCATCTTTGAACTCCCGACCGTCTTGCCACCTCTCTTCTCAGTTTCCACGGTCGTCCGATCATCCACAACTTGCAGGCTGACCGTGTCGTAGCACGACTCTCCTGTTATCCTTTGGTCGCGGCCATCCGCCCTAATGTCGACCGGGGGATCACAGGTGGTGCAGCGATAGGTTTCACCTTGCAGTAGGTAGACCTCAGGCTCCCTTGGAGTCTCAGTCTCGGTGGGCTCAGCCTTCCAGACACCGTCAAAGGCGCTCTGCGCCACCGCCAGAACCAACATCAACCAGGAAATAAGATACCCACAGCAAAGCACGGACCTGATTTTCGACCTCCTTAAACTTTGAGGGACGCTGGCCCGAAAGCATATCAGTTCTAATTGCAGGAGGGACAGAAGCCTTTCTCTCAAGTGACGGACAATCCGGAAGTTGCCTCACTCAACAAGGCACGCGGGCCCAAAGTCCTATGATGGGAACTTGGCTTGATCGGTATCGAGAAACGGGCTTATC
>JASHNX010000122.1 GCA_030041415.1 Candidatus Sulfotelmatobacter sp. | reverse complement strand
GGAGGCAAATGCGACCAAAGCTTCTAGCCTCCCGTGCGGGCCAAATGGATCGCGCGACCCGCTGACAAATAGTTTTGGCTTGGCGCAGCTACGCAGGAAGTCGAAGCTGTAGGCGCGCGGGAGTTCGGCTTCCTTGGTGGCATCGCTGCCACCTGGGGCGACGGGCGTTCCGACACTGATGGCGATTTTCACGCGTGGATCAGGGCAGGCGGCGCGCAGGCCGACGGCAGCGCCGAAAGAGAATCCGGCAAAGATGAGCGGAAGGTGAAATTCTGAATCGAGCCAATTGAGGGCTGTACGAACGTCATCAACCTCGCCGCGGCCGTGGTCGTGCTCGCCTTCGCTGAGTCCGGTGCCGCGGAAGTTGAAACGCAAGACTGGAAAGCCGAAATTGTTAAGCGCCTTCATTGTGTGAAAAACGACTTTGTTATGTAGCGTTCCACCGAAGAGCGGATGGGGATGACAGACGACGGCGGCATGAGTTGCAGTGGAAGCACCGCCGTTGAGCAGGGCTTCGAGTCGCCCGACGGGACCGTCGAGAAAGAGCGAGCGAATGGTGGAACGTTGATCGGACATATTTTTGTGGCGCTACGTTCAATCGTGGCCCACTCGCTCGGCGATCCACGCGCCGGCTTCGCGCGTGCCAAGCGTTCCACCGATGTCTTGTGTGGTTTTCCTCTGGCGCACGGCATCAAGCACGGCGGCTTCGATTCTCGCCGCTTCTTGTGTGAATCCCAGATGAGACAGCATCATTGCGGAGGTAAGGATCGCGCCGAAGGGATTGGCGACATTTTTGCCGGCGATTGGCGGAGCGGAGCCGTGAACCGGCTCGAACATGGAAGTCTTTCCCGGATGAATGTTCCCGCTGGCGGCCATCCCGAGTCCGCCCTGCAGTCCGGCGGCGAGGTCCGTGATGATGTCGCCAAACATATTATTGGTGACGACGACGTCAAATTGGCCAGGATCGCGCACCATCTGCAGGCAGAGAGCATCGACGTACATGTGCTGGGTTTCGATCTGCGGAAATTCGGCGGCCACTTCTTTGAAAACTCGCTGCCATAAACTTCCAGCGTGAGTCAGGGCGTTCGACTTATCGCACATGAGCACGCGGCGGCGCGGGGAACCATCGAGTTTGGTGTGTTGTTCGCAATAATCGAATGCGTAGCGGATGATCCGCTCAACCCCCTTGCGCGTGTTGATGTCTTCCTGGGTTGCGATTTCATCGGGCGTACCCTGCTTGAAAATACCGCCTGCGTCCGTATAGACGCCCTCGGTATTTTCACGGATGACAACGAAGTCGACATCTTTCGGCTCAACGTTTTTGAGAGGGCACAGTGCCGCATCGAGCAGGCGGACGGGGCGGACATTGGCGTAGAGATCCATTTTGAAGCGCATGCCGAGCAGGATCTCCTTGGCGTGAATGTTGGTCTTGACGCGCGGATCGCCGAAGGCGCCGGCGAGGATAGCATCGAAATCGCGGCCGAGCATCGAGAAACCATCGGGAGGAACGGTGGTGCGATCGCGGAGAAAACGGTCGGCGCCCCAGTCGAATTCGGTGAACTCGACGTTGGAACGGGAAGCGCGAATGACCTCGAGCGCCTGAGGGATGACTTCTTTTCCGATTCCGTCCCCGGCGATGACGGCGATGCGCTTGGTCGAGTTATCTTGGGCCACGGGAGAAAACTAACACAGGGCGCACAAAAGCGCATTGGAATCGGGGTGGGGCGCGTCAGTCGAGAAGAGCCTGCCGGCAAGGATTTGTTTACAGGTTCCTCACCGGCGCTGTGCGGCTGTTCGGAATGACAGAGGGATGGCGGCCAGCCTTGAATCTGGATGCAGTTCGTTATAATCACTACTGAGATGGGATCGACTTTTCTTTTCGAAGCGCTTCGCTCGGAGGCAGAAAAACACGGGCTTTCGCTGGTTTCGGCGGAATATCGTGGGGCCACGGCGGCAGCCCGTTTCAGCGATGTGCGAGCGGAGTTCTCTGCCCTGCTGAGGGGTTGTGGAGTTTACGACCTAGGGTTTCGCGCGAGGATTTTGGTCTCGGGTAACGATCGCGTGCGCTGGCTGAATGGCATGGTGACAAATAATATCCGTGATCTTGCTGTGGGCCGCGGAGTGTATGCCTTCCTGCTGAGTCCGCAGGGACGGATTCTTGGCGATATGCACGTTTACAATGCGGGCGAGGCTTTGATTGTTGAGACCGATCAGACGCAGATCGAAAAGATCGTGGCGACATTCGATCATTACATCATCATGGATGATGTGGAATTCGCCGACGTAAGCGAAATGCAGACTGCGATTGGGCTAATGGGGCCGAAGTCGCGAGAGATTCTTAGAAAGGCTGGAATTGAAATCGCGGAGTTGCAGCCGTTGCAGACGACTACTCCACAGTGCAGCTGCGACTGCGAATGCGTCGAGTGCACGGTAGTCCGCACCGAGGATTCGCCGGCCGAAACTTACGAAATCTGGCTTGCGCCGAAAAATATTTACAAGACCTGGCAAGCTCTTATAAAAGCTGGTGCGATGCCAGTGGGAAGCGAAGCGATCGAGTTACAGAGGACTGCCAGTGGTGTGCCTCTGTATGGGGTCGACATCCGCGACCGGGATTTGCCGCAGGAAACGGAGCAGATGCGCGCGCTGAATTTTAATAAGGGATGCTACATCGGCCAGGAGATTGTGGAGCGCATTCGGTCGCGTGGAAATGTGCATCGGAGATTTACAGGGTTTTTGGCTGAGGGACACGCGCGGATTGCACCGGGAGCAAAGATCTCGGCTGAGGGAAAAGAAGTGGGCGAGATTACGAGCGCCGCTACCCTTCCCATCGGAGGCGAGCAGACGGTGGGGTTGGGTTACATCCGGCGGGAAATCGGGGTGCCGGGACGAGAAGTCATCGTTGAGGGAGCTAAGGCGAATGTGGTGTCGCTTCCGCTTGAGACTGAGGTGCTGGCTCAGGCGGACCCTGTGATGGCGCATAAGGTATAACCCTGTATGTTTTGCGGGTGATCACACTCGACAAACGCGAGTTCGAGATTTTAAGGAAGAGCTTATGACAGAAAAAAAGCGGGACTCCGGATTCACGGTGACGGACCGGCGGCTGTTCACGGAAGATGGAGAGTTGCGCAGAGACGTCGGTGAAGAGAACGAGAAAAATGCCCCGCCTTCATCGGCACCAAAAGAAAGCGCTGCGGAGAAATCGGTTGCGGCGTTTCCTCCCGCAGGGGATGCGAGCGACGTCCCACAGCCGCCAACAGCGGCTGAGCGAAAGGCACAGGCGGACGCTTACAAGGCATCGTCGAAGGAGCTTGATTCGCGCGTGGAAATGAGCGGCGGGTCGCCCAAAGAGTTCGAGATGACGTTCGAGCGGTTCTTAGCGTCGCTGTACATGACAGCCATGCTGCAGCTGGGATTGATGCATCAGCAGGGGGAGCAGCCGCGCATTGATATTATCGGCGCGCGGCAGACGATTGACACTCTGTCTCTGCTGGCGGAAAAAACCAAAGGCAACCTGACTTCGACAGAAGAAAATTTCTTGCAGAACAGCCTCTACGAAGTGCGCATGGCATATGTGGAAGTGACCAATGCCCTGGCGCGCCCGCCGCAGCCGGGAGCAGCCACTGGAACCGGCGGGCGATGACACTCTTTTCGAAAAATCCATCACTGAAGGTCAATCCGTGAAGGCTACACTGACAGTGCTGGGCAGCGGCACGTCGATGGGTGTGCCTACGCTGGGGTGCGATTGCGCGGTCTGCCATTCGAGCGATCCACACGACCGACGAACCCGGCCTTCGATCATGCTGGAGTATGCGGGCAAGGTGGTTCTGATCGACACCTCGCCTGATTTTTACATTCAAGCCATTCGCGAAAAAATTACGCGCGTGGACGCGGTCTTGTATACGCACACGCATGCCGATCATATTCTTGGAATCGATGACTTGCGGCCGCTCAGCTATGCGCATAAACCCAAGCGTTTGCCACTTTATGCGCGTCCGGATGCCGCGGCATTCTTGCGGCGCATGTTCAGTTATATTTTCGATGCCGATTACAAATATGGAGGGTTGCCGCATCTGGAACTGCGCCCGATCGACGGGCCGGTTGAGTTGTTTGGAGCGCAGTTCGAGCCGGTGCGGCTGATTCACGGCGAAGCAGAAATCTATGGTTTCCGATTCGGCAGCGCCGCTTACCTGACCGATCACAGCGAGATTCCGGAAGCGTCGTTCCACCAACTAGAAGGACTGGATATTTTGTTCCTGGATGCGCTGCGGCACAAGCCGCATCCGACCCACTCGACGGTAGAGAATTCGTTGCGCATTATCGAGCGCGTGAAGGCAAAACGAGGATTCTTCACTCATATTTGCCACGATCTGCCGCACGAGGCAACGAACGCGACACTACCAAAGCACGTCAGGCTGGCGTACGACGGATTGAAGCTGGAGTTTGACATCTGAGGAGCAGCCGCAGGTTCAAACGACTCCTCTGCCTTCTCGGCGGACTCGGCGGTTAGGCTCTTTTTGATTCTCACAATGCAAGTCTTCCACAAACTCGATGACGTTCCGGCTGGTTTCGGACCGTCACTCGTGAGCGTGGGGAATTTCGACGGAGTGCATCGTGCACATGCGCACGTGCTGGGTGAGATTGTGCGGCGTGCAAGAGGAAGCGGAGCGAAAGCGATTGCAGTGACTTTTGAGCCGCATCCGGCGCGGATTTTACGACCGGATTCAGGATTGAAGCTGCTGACGCCGGTGGCGGAAAAATTGCGGTTGCTAGAACAGACGGGGATCGATGCGCTGTTGATGCTGCCGTTCGCCCGCGATCTCTCATTGATGACGCCGCGGCAGTTCGCCGAACGAATTCTGAAAAAGAAACTGCATGCAATTGAAGTGCATGAAGGCTATAACTTCCGGTTTGGGCACAAGGCGGCGGGCGATGTAGAAACCCTCTCGCATTTGGGTAAGGAATTGGGATTTGAGGTGAAGGTCTATCCCGAACGAAAGCTCCGCGGGGAGCCGGTTTCGAGCAGCCACATCCGGAAGTTGATTCTGGACGGTCGCGTGAGCCGGGCGCGGCATCTGCTGGCGCGTCCGTTCTGCATTCTGGGCGCGCCGGGTCGCGGGCGAGGATTGGGATCGAAGTATACGGTGCCGACGATTAACCTGGCGCGATATGAGGAATTGGTGCCGCAGGATGGCGTCTACGTCACTTGCACGCGAGTGGGAAACGAGCAGTTCGAGTCGGTAACGAACGTGGGCAATCGCCCGACGTTTGGAACGGACTCATTTGCGGTTGAGACGCACCTGCTGAATTTTCATCCCCTCGAGCTTGAGCCGGAGAGCGAGGTCGAGATTTGTTTTCTGAACCGGTTGCGCGACGAGATCAAGTTCCCTTCGGTCGAAGCTTTGCGCGCTCAAATTGCCAAAGATGTGAAGAAGGCGCGGAGATATTTTCATCTGCTGCGCCTGAATCGATGAACCCCAGCGAACGCAGAAGAGCTAATGGGGCAAATACCCAGATTCCATGGGCAGCTTGCCATCGACGCGGACGATGCTGATCGAATCGTCGACAGAACGAACATCGACGAAGCCGACCGCCCCGGGTAGGGATTGAACGATCTTCAGGACCTCGGCGTCGGAGTCGACGAACTGGATATCGTCTTTATGCGTGGCGAGCAAAGCCTTCCATTCGCCGGCGCTCATCTTGTTGAGGTGCTCGAGGGTTTCCATCTCGCCGGCTGAATCTTTGTGAAGGATCAGGACGATGCCTGTGCCGTTCGGCCACTTCTTCACTTCCGAGCGGAAGATTTTGGCCAAGTGAGCGGCGGTGACGTTGGAGACATTGTTGTCTTTGTTCACAACCACTGCCATGTGGTGAGCGAAGCAGGGGGTGAGAAACGAGAGAAGAAACAAAACGACGGCGGCGAGACGAAATCTCATAGGCACGTTCCTGTTGAGTGCGTTCCCGGGATATCCATGAGGCTAACCGAGAATTCACGATCTGGAAGTCAAAACATTGTCAAAAGGACAGATGAGTATCAGGAGAGGAAACATAACCCTCTTGATACATCTGCCGAAATGCGAAAGTAGAAAAACCCCAGAAAGCATCTTCCGACACAAGCAGCGTCTAGCGATTTTGGAAAGCGGCCTTTGCTGTGCGCGGCAGCAGCGATTCGAAATCTTCCGGCGGTACAGGTCCGCTGAACAAGAAGCCCTGGAACGAGTGGCAACCCATGCCAGCCAGGAATTCGCGCTGTTCCTCCGTTTCGACCCCTTCGGCAATCACCGACAAGCCCATAGCCTTGCTCAGGGAAATGATGCTCTGTGCAATTGCGCTGCTGCTCGAATCCACCAGGATGTCACGAACAAACTCCTGATCGATCTTCAATTGGTCGAGGGGCAAGCGCCTCAGGTACCCGAGGGAGGAATACCCCATGCCGAAATCGTCCAGAGAAAATCGCAAGCCGCGAGATTTGAGCTCGGTCATTTTGGCAACGACATCCTCAAGATCGTCCACGAACATGCTCTCGGTGAGTTCCAGTTTCAGCTTTCGCGGATTGGCTCCGGTGCGATCGAGAATCTGCAGCACACTTCTCACGAAGTCCGGGTTGAGCAACTGGCGGGCGCTGATATTCACCGCAATGGTCAAATGGGCCGTATTTTTGCGAGTTCCCCAGGCGGCGATCTGGTTGCAGGCGGTTTCCAGGACCCAATCTCCGAGAGAGAGAATCACTCCCGTTTGCTCCGCCAACGGAATGAACTCGTCGGGAGGCAAGAGGCCACGCTTGGGGTGTTGCCAACGCACTAGCGCCTCCGCTCCGGTCAAGACACCGCGATCCACCTGAGCCTGGTAGAAAAGCCGGAAATCTTTGGCTTTGATCGCCTGGCGGAGATCTTCCTCCATCTCGGCTCTAGCATTGACCGCTGCCTGCAGAGCGGGAGCAAAGAAATGCAGCGTATTGCGGCCGGCGGCCTTTGCTTGATACATCGCAATATCTGCTTGTTGCAATACCTCATTGGTGCTGTCTTGTCGATTGCCGAATATCGTGATGCCGATGCTAGAGCTACTGCGGCATTCGTGCCCATCGAGCAAATAAGGCTGATGGATGCTGAAGAGAATTTTTTCGGCGACGATTTTTGCCTGAGCCGCGGCATCCTCGGGTTGTTCGTTCAGATCCTGCAGGAGAACTACAAATTCATCTCCGCCCAATCGGGCCACAGTATCCGCTTCGCGGATGCTTCCGACAATACGACGGGCGACCTCCTGCAGCAGGAGGTCGCCGATGTGATGGCCGAGGGTATCGTTGAGGGTTTTGAAGTCGTCCAGATCGACAAAGAGCAAGGCACGTTTGCGGTTGCTTCTGATGCTCGCGGCCAAGGTCTGCTGCAAGCGATCCAACAGGAGGCGGCGGTTGGGAAGGCCGGTGAGCGGATCAAAGTACGCGAGATTTCTGATCTCGTCATGAGCCGCCTGTAGTTGCCGCAATTCGCGTTCTCGCCTTTGCCCACTTAATATGCGCAGTCGAATCACAATTCCTGCGATCAGCAAAGGTGTTAACGCGCATACTCCGACGAACCACCAAGACGCATACCATGGAGTGAGAATTCGGAAAGCAAATTCAGCCTTGTGCTCACTCCAGGTGCCGTCATCGTCCTGCGCCTCGATCTCCAGGTGATAAGCTCCGGGAGCCAGTTGCGCAAGTTGCAGTTCCCGTTGCGCGGTCTCGGTCCACGCTGAATTCGAGTCGTTGAGCTTATAGCGAAATAGAATGTGATGGTCGTTGGAAACGTTGAGCGCCGAGTATCGCGCGCTGAGAGAGTTGGTGCGCGCGTTGAAGGATGGGTTCGTTCGCCTGGAAACGTCCGTTCCTCCCATGACAAGCCTGGTGAAAACAACCTCGACCGGTTCTTCGACGTCGATGCGCGGTGTTGGCTTGAACTGTGAGAGTCCTCCGCTGGTTCCGATCCAGACGGTGCCGTCAGATTCTTCAGCAAATCCGTTCAGATCGCAATCGTTCCACGCCAACCCGTCGCTGGCATCATAGTGACTCCAGCGCGAACCGTTCCAGACGTCCACGCCCTGCTCCGTGCCTGCCCACAAGCTTCCCGACCCATCGAATTCCAGAAAATACACCAGCCCATCCGTACCAGGTCTCTGAACCCCTCTCTCCACTCTGAGTTCGTCTGCGTGAAGATGGACACGGTCGATACCCCCGCCGAAACGATAGCCGATCCAAATCTCTCCGTTTCGTCCCGCCCCGAGTGCGAGCACTTCCTGGTTGCTTAACCCGTTGTTGCGAGCGAAGCGCTTCCAATGCCCGTTGGAGTAAGCGAAAAGGCCGTCGGCGCCTCCTGCCCAGACGATGCCATCGCTTCCCTGCGCGACAGACCACATTCGATCCGCCGGCAATTCGGCGACGCGGACGAACTTTCGGTATGGAGGGGCGGTCACAAAAAGGCCGGCATCGGTCGCGGCCCAGAGGCGTTGCTCACGATCGAAGCGCAAGGTGTACGGCGATTTGGCCGAGAGACCCTGTGCTTCTCCGAACCACTCGACTTTGCCGCTTCGCACATGCAAGTGGGCTGCACCGTGCGCTTCTGTGCCGATCCATAAATCTCCATCAGGGGCCGTACGAACGCTATGCACGGGGAACTTGTCCAGTCCTGCGACCTTGTGCCACGTGATACCCGATGAATTGCGCTCTCCCCGCAACAGTCCACCTTCGGTGCCAACCCAGAGTGTCCTGTCGGACTGCGGCTGAATTTCGTAAACGATATCGCTTGCCAGACCGCTAACGGTGGAGTAGCTCTTCCACGCTTGATATCCTCTCCACTGGGCGATGCCCCGGCCTGCCAAACCGATCCAGAGGGAATGCTGCCGGTCCTCGAACACTGAATAGACCGCCCCGCGAAGACCGTGGGACTGATCAATCTTTTGCCAGCTTTTCCCATCGCCAATTAACAAACCATCCGGCGACGGGATCAGAATACGTCCATCGGCATCGACACCGGGAATTCCCACCATGCCGACTCGGATCGGCGAAAATGGCGTGCGGAACTTGCTTTCACCGGCAAAGAGTACCAGGACGCCGGCGTTTTTTCCTCGAACCCAAAGATTGCCGGCACCGTCTTTGCGAATCACCATCAAAGAGGACTGGGAAAGTCCGCTTTCTTGCCCGTAGACTCGGGTCCCATCCTGATCCTTACGGCACAATTGCTGCCCGCATCCATACCACAGGGTCTCGCCGTCTAGCAGAACAGCGTCTACATTCGTGCCTGAAGTGACTGCTGGTGGAAACCTGTGCTCGGCAAATCCTTCACGAGACGGTTCAGAATGGAGTTCGACAAGGCCGGCGTCAGTACCTAGGTAGGTGTGTCCCTTGCCATCCGACTGGATGCCTTGCGACCAACTAACGGTGTTGAATGTGACTGGAAGTTTTTCGAAACTGTTACCCCGCAGATGGTAGAGCCCAAAGCTTCCACCGACCAGAAGAGAGGCGTCTGGAGCCTGACCAAAAGCGGCTGCGGAGGAGATTGGAATGCCCTGTGCTGGACCAAAAGGCTCGAAACGATCGCCGTCGTACCGGAAGATGCCGTTCTCGGTGCTCACCCAAATGAAGCCGGCGTGGTCCTGATAAATTTGACGAACGGCGAGGTTGTTGAGCCCGTCAGCGTTCCCGAAGGTGCGGAAACTATATTCTTGCGCGCAAAGACACGCTGCCGTCAGCAGCAGAAAGGCCAGAACCTGCGCAAGTCTTGAGCGCCGCACCTAGGCATGATACCGTCTAACTCCTTCAATCTCTTGGCCTAATTCAAGCTGGGGGCAAACTGAAGTAACGAAAGCGCACTGCGTGGAGTAATCATGTGCGATCTAAAAGTTACCCAGAGACAGTTTCCCGAGGAGACAAAGAAAAGGCAAGAAGCGGTTCTTGCGAGAATTTGAAATGCTGGCCCCACCGGCAAACATCCCCGCCGAGGATGTCCAATTTCGTGTCTGGGAACGGTGAGCAGGCCCTGTTTACGCCGCAGCTGCGGCGCTCACTGTCGGTAAAGTGAACTGAAAAGTCGCGCCGCTTCCGGGAGCGCTGGTAGCCCACAATCGGCCGCCGTGCGACTCAATGATTGACCGGCTGATCGGCAACCCCATGCCAGTGCCGATTCCTTTCGTTGTAAAGAACGGGTCGAAGACGTGTTCGGCCTGGCCCGGCGGCAACCCCAAACCGGTGTCACGCACCGAGATAAGCAGTTGACCGTCAAAAACCTCCGATTTGATCGTCAGCTCACGCCCGCGGGGCGATTCCTTCATTGCATCGAAACCGTTGAGCATCAGATTCATGAAAACTTGCTGGAGCTGCACATGATCAGCCCACACCATGGGCAGATTTTCCGCAAGGTCAGTGCGAACGGAAACAGAGAACCGGATCGCCTCGTTACGCAGCAAGACGATCATTCCTCTCACCAGCTCATTGGCGTCCAGCAACTCCCGCTGCGAAGAACCCTTCTTGAAGAACGAGCTGATTTTGCCGATGACGTCGCCCGCGCGCCTTATCGCCTGAACAACTCTCGTCGCTGCTTCGCTTGCCTGAGCCAAATCGGGGGAATCGCGGTTAAGGCACTCCAGGCAGGCTCCTGCGCTTACACTAGCTGCAGAAATCGGCTGCTTGATTTCGTGCGCGATCGAGGCCGCGAGCTCGCCCATCGTGGTCACGCGGTTGATATGCGCCAGTTCGGCCTGCGCCAGGCTCAGTTGTTGATTGGCGGCCTCAAGCTCCCTGGTGCGCTCCAGCACCCGCGATTCAAGCTCGTCATTCATTTTCTCGATAGCTGCTTTGGCCTGTTTTAGTTCCGGAGTCTCAATCATTTCCCAGGCGCCACGTCGCCTCGCAGTGGCAAACTGATGAGTACCCACTACATCCAGCAGCTCATTCGCTCCACATGAATTCAGCGAATAGGTGCACAGCAAAACCATCGACCGCCCGCCAACGCTGTCGTTAACCACCTGTTCATATTCCGAAAAAGCCTTCCAGTCCTTCTTCTGCAACCAAGCCGTGTTACCTGTGCCTCTGAGTCCCTCGTATCCGCGGTCCATCGCTCGATCGAGTTTGTCATTCCATGCTGTCATCACTCTTGTTGAATCGAAGGTTCCACCCTTCAGGTACCAGTCCCGGCCATCGAATACTTCGATGCTTCGCTTCGATAGATAGTGATCAAACTCCGGCACCGCCTTACGCAATCCATCCCAGGCTTCCTGCTCCGATAGGGGCTCGGAGACAACCCACACACAGAACTCGTTATCTTCCAGCCCGGCTTTGAAAAACGACAACAGCATGTCGAGCAGATCTTCTCTGCTTTCGTAGAAGTTGCAAAAGTGCGTTCCCCAAGGCCGGTCTCCGACTACGCTGATGCCCGATCTTCGCATCTCACTGGCCGATGTCATACGGAACCCCCCACGTTTCGACGAGTATACTCCCTTCCTTCGCATGCAAACATCGAGCCTTACACTTAAACAGAATCTTTGCGACCATCCGTGTGTCCTCGTGTTTCAGCAGATGACAATGGATACAGCCGGGCACTCCTGGTAT
>JASHNX010000121.1 GCA_030041415.1 Candidatus Sulfotelmatobacter sp. | reverse complement strand
GGGCCGGAAATTCCGCCGTCTTTTCTTACGCGCCAGAAATGCACGATCATCAGCACGGAAGCGACAATCGGAATTCCAATGCAGTGCCAGATGTACGACCTGAGCAGCGCATTCGCATCGACGATCGATCCGCCGAGCAGGCCAAAGCGCACATCGTTATACGGAGTCATCCCCAATTGCGCGCCAAACGGGCCTTCGTGCCCGAGCAGCGGCGTAGCCCGCGCCATGTTCGTGCCGACAGTAACGGCCCAGAACCCGAGTTGATCATCCGGCAGCAGATAACCTGTGAATGAGAGCAGAAGAGTGAACACTAACAGCAGCACGCCAATATTCCAGTTGAATTCCCGCGGCTTCTTATACGAGCCAGTCAGGAAAACGCGGAACATGTGCAGTTCCACGGCAATCACCATCAAGTGCGCGGCCCAGCGGTGCATGTTGCGAAGAATTTTTCCGAACGGCACATCGTGCTCAAGATAGAGAACATCTCGAAACGCCTGCACCTTCGTTGGGTGGTAATAAAACATCAAAAGCACACCGGTGTAAGTCAGGATGATGAACAACAAAAACGTGATGCCGCCCATGCCCCAGGTATAGCTGTAGCGCACTGCATCGCGATTGATCTTCGCTGGATGTAAGTGCAGAAACACGTTCGAGAGCACGCCCAGCGCGCGATTGCGCGGCGTGTCATCGTGCTTGTGGCGGAAGATCGATGTGTAGACTTGCGTCTTTGTAGGATCTTTCAATCCCTCGATCTGCTCTTTCGCCTTAGTCGGGATATCGACCTTCATCGCCTGGATATCGTCTTTGACGCGGTCGATTAGGCCTACTTTTCCGTTCTTCTCGTTATTTTCGTCAGCCATGATTGAACCTACAGAGCCTTTGTCATTCCGAGCGCCGCGTGTTGGCACGAGGAATATGCTTTTCGATTTCTACACTCCGGTCAGAAACGCTCCGGGGTCGTTGAAATGCGTCGGTTGGCCCTTCGGCCATGAATAAAGCTTTGACGTGTCCACCAGAATCTGGCCGTCGGGCGCGAGAGTTATGTTCGCGCGATCCATCGGCCGCGGAGCCGGGCCTTCGAAATTAATTCCCTCGCTGTCGTAGCCGCTGCCGTGACACGGGCACTTGAATTTGTTTTCGCTGGGCTTCCAGTCCGGCGTGCAACCCAGATGGGTGCAGCGCGCGTAAATCACAAACAGCCGGTCGGGAGTGCGATCCACCCAGATGCGGTATTTCTGCTGGAACTTCGTGTCCACTCCCAACGCAAACTCCGAAGGGTAGCCGATTTTAAAAACTGTGTTGGGTTCGAAAAGGGTGCGGGGAAGAAAAAATCGAAAGAATGCCAGAAACCACGCGGTAAGAAATGCCGTAATGCCGATCCAAGTCAATCGACGGCGGCGCCGATCGATCTCGGTGTTCGAGGGACCGGTAGAAGAAACGCCGGCGGCTGCGGCCGCCTTTGAGGTGCCTACCGCCGGCGTGCCAACGTATTTAGTGGCATCTGCCGCAGCGGGCGGTGCAGGTTTCGCCGCTTCTGGATTCGGACTCGGGTTGGCTTGATCGCTAACCGGAACCGCCATCAGTACCCTCCTGCTATGAATTCAACTTAATGACCCGCGGCCGCCACTAACTCCGGCGCCGCCCCTTGCCTCCCATTGACTTGAATCGTGCTTCGAGAATAAGTCTCGTCGAGGGCCTGGATTACCAGTTGCCCCAACGCCGAAATAAATTTTGGCGAATCATTCAGGCCGGCACTCATTTCAAACTGCGTAAAGCCCAGCCGCTGCGCCTCTACGCGCGCTTCGTGGTTAATCTCCCCGAGAGTTTCCACGTGATCGGAAACAAATGCGACCGGCACGACGCAGACTTCCCGTACTTTGATAACGGCCAGATCCCGCAGCGTCTGATGCAAGGAGGGCTGAAGCCACTTGCTGGCGCCAACTTTGCTCTGGTAGCAGAGCCGGTGATGATTTAGCCATCCCCCTCGTTTCATTAGAAGGTGGACAGTCTCTTCAATCTGAGCCTGATAGGGATCGCCGTTCGCAATCACCGATATAGGCACCCCATGAGCGCTAAAGACGATCTCGGCGTTCCCGGGCACTGCAAAACGCTGGAGGGCGTCGTCGATCTTTTCTGCCATCGCATCGAGATATATCGGATGACGATAGAAACAGTCAACCGTGTGTACTGGAAGATCCAACCGAAAATGCCGCTGCCATTCGTTCAGACTGGATCCGGTCGTGGTTGACGAGTACTGAGGATACAAAGGCAGCAACACCACTTCATCGCATTGCGCATGCCGCAGTTCCTCGATCGCTTCGTTTGTAAATGGATGCCAGTAGCGCATCGCCACGAAGCAGCGGGCATCGAGACCGTGAGCGGTCAATTCTGCTTCCAAGGCCTGGGCCTGAAGTTCGGTAAAACGCCGAATCGGCGAAGCGCCTCCGATGCTCTCGTAGTGATGCTGCACTTTTCTCGCGCGGGTAGTGGAAATGAGTTTGGCGAGAGCTTTGCGCCCTATGCGAGCAAAAGGGAAGTCGATAATATCGGGATCGCAAAAGAGGTTATAAAGAAAAGGTTCGATCGCAGCCGGGGTATCGGGACCGCCGAGCTGAAATAGCACCACCCCCAGACGACGCGTTCGGTTCAACATCCCCCCAGATTTCTCAGAACGGGCGAATTTACTACCATCTGACTTGGGAGTCAATGAGGCAGTCGAAAAAAATGAAAATCGCTTTCCGTCGTGGAGGCCGAAAATCTGTGGTCAGTCAAACAAGCCGCCAACCCCACCTATATTTTGCCGGTTGATCGCGTGAGAATAACGATTAGTTGGCTTGCGTCGATTTCGCTTTTTCCATCTCTTCGATTACCGCATCGGCGAACTGGGATGTTCCCGCCTGTCCGCCAATATCGCGTGTAAGCTTCTCGTGGTGTCGATAAACTTTTTCGAGAGCCTTGCGGATTTGCAGAGCCGCCTCGAACTCGCCCAGGTGTCGCAACATCAGCAGGGATGAACGAAGCAAGGCCGTGGGATTGGCCAGATTCTTTCCAGCAATGTCCGGCGCCGAGCCGTGCACGGCTTCGAAGATCGCGCAATTGTCGCCAAGGTTAGCGCTAGGAACGAATCCGAGTCCGCCGACAAATGCCGCGCACAAATCCGAAATGATATCGCCGTACAGGTTCTCCATTACGAGAATGTCATACTGATAAGGATTCATCACCAGCTGCATGCACGTATTGTCGACAATATGCTCGGCGTAAGTTATCTCGGGATAGGCTTTAGCCACGCCTCGGCAGCAACGTAGAAACAACCCATCCGAGAGCTTCATGATGTTGGCCTTGTGGATAGCGTGAATTTTCTTGCGCTGATTCTTGCGGGCATATTCAAAGGCAAACTTCGCGATCCGCGTCGAGGCTTTCTCGGTGATGATCTTCAGGCTCTCAACGACGCCCGGGACAACCTCGTGCTCAAGCCCGGAATACAGGCTTTCCGTATTCTCACGCACAATAATGAGATCAACGTCCGGATACCGCGTAGGAATGTGCGGCAGGTTCCGGATTGGGCGAAAGTTTGCGTAGAGCTCGAACTTTTGCCGCAATGCCACGTTGATGCTAGAAAACCCCCCGCCCACTGGAGTCGTGACCGGCCCTTTTAGTGCTAAGCGCGTGCGCTCGATGGATTCGAGCGCCTCCTTGGGAATGTATTCTCCTGATTTTTCGAACGCGTCGGCGCCGACGGCAAACGATTCCCACTCGAACTTCACCCCGGTCGATTCGAGAATACGCACCGTGGCCGCGGTGACTTCAGGCCCAATGCCGTCGCCAGGAATGAGTGTGATCTTGTAACTCATGAATTCTTCGAAATCAGCGTTCCATTGTCACCGACCGCGAATGACTACCCAGTCAAATCGAGCCTGCAACTCGTCACTAACACTGACGCTCATCGCTTCTCATCCGCTCTTCTTTGCTCGAATATCGGCCGCGTCCTTCGTTTTCACGAGATCTTTTAATTCGTCCATGAACTCCTTGACATCCTTGAAATCGAGATACACGGAAGCAAAGCGCACATACGCAACCTTGTCATAGCGGCGCAGGCGATTCATGATGAGTTCGCCCAGTTCGCTGGTCTTGCGTTCGCGCTCCTGCGATTCAATTACGAACGATTCCGCCTCGTTCACAATCTGTTCTAGTTTGCTTATCGGCACGGGGCGTTTCTCGCAGGCGCGTAGCAGGCCATTCAGAACCTTCTGGCGATCGAACTTCTCGCGCCGCCCGTCTTTCTTAACCACCATATAAGGAATTTCGTCGATGCGTTCATACGTGGTGAAGCGCTTGCCGCATTTCAAACACTCGCGGCGGCGGCGGATCGACTCGGCCTCTTTGCTCTCGCGGGAGTCGACCACCTTGTCGTTGGCAAATCCGCAAAACGGACATTTCATAGCGCTGGTGAGGGAGCGAAAATGCGCTCCGCTTCAGTTCTTGTGGTAACTCGAAATTGTAACAGGCATGGAAGAGGGTTTACGTGACCCCGGAGTCGCGGAAGAAGCACATCCGCGAAGATGAGTCGCCGCTAAGCGAGAGGCTGGCTGACTTCTGTTTGTTCCGCCATGTGGCTTTCCTTGGACAATTTGCGCAGCGATAGCCTCTCGTGATGCGCCAATACGAGGCCCAACGGAATGACCGCCGCGAAAGTCACCAGCCACAGCAGGATTCCACAACTGGCGGCGATTTCCGGGGGCACGTCGAACACGCTGGTCAAGGCAGCGATAGTGGCCATTTGCGACCCCCCTCCCACAGCCGGCAGTTGCAGCATCGATCCCAGCATGCTCGCTCCCATCAGAATCAGCAGCTGAGATACTGGAATCTCCAGTGACGCTACGCCGTAAGAATGGGTGACTTCCTGGTACGCCAGCGCGATGACGTACCACATTCCTATCGAGACCGCGCTTAACAGAAAGAACGAAAGTGATCCCTGGATGGTGTTCAATCCTTGCCCGAACTCACGCACTCTCTCGCCCAATTTGTGGCCGAAATTCGAAGAAACATGTCCGAAGCTGGCTTCCACCCATTTCGCAGTTGCTTCACCGCTGCGCTTCACCACAATCGCGGCGATTGCCAGCGCCAGTACCAAACCGATCAGCAGAAATCCTCCTTCGCGGAAACGCACGTAGTACTCCGGATGCGGAATCGATGGCAGTGCGCTGGGCAGG
The DNA here is from genome assembly GCA_030041415.1 of Candidatus Sulfotelmatobacter sp. GTDB lineage: Bacteria > Acidobacteriota > Terriglobia > Terriglobales > Acidobacteriaceae > Sulfotelmatobacter. Next base: position 12,596 of record JASHNX010000121.1, on the reverse strand, counting down.
AAGATCGCCAGTATCATCAAAAACGTGAACGCACCGACATCGAAAATACGTTCAACCGTCCAGGCCGCCAATTGCGAAGAAAAGGAAAGATTCGCCCGGCGGGCAATCAGATAAGGCCGGATAAATTCTCCCGCGCGGCCGAGAAGGGCCAGCCCTGTGAATCCCACTAGAGTGGGCGAAACCATCTCGGTCACCGTTGCCTGTGGCCTGACTGGCTGCAGAAAAATTTTCCATCGGACCGCGCGCAGAAAATATCCGAAGTAAATCAGCATGACGGCGTGAAATACGTGGATCTTATTAATCCGCCCGGTCTGCGCCCAGAAGGTAGCCCAATCGAAGCTTTGCCAGTGACGATATTGCACGTAAAACAAAACGGCCAGAATGAAGAACACCGCTACACTGGCCAGAATACGTTTCTTATCCATGAAGGGAGGACTAATCCGCGACTTCGCAATGCGAGCCGCACACCATACTTTCAAGGTAAATCAGTGTGCAGAGAGGGTCAAACCGTCATTTGCAGCCGCACGTTGACATCTCGGCAACCCCGCCTTAAATTCCTTACCACGCCCGCAGGTGTGATTCCCAGGTTTGCGAAAAAGGAGGCGGTCATGTCTCGATATAGTGCGCTGCTTCTGATCTGCTTATTGGTTCTCGTTGCGACTACCGTGACCGCCCAGGCGCCACCTCCGTATGGGCCTTCAATCAGTTTAGAACGCGCTAAGGGAGCTGCTGCCGCAGCTTCGGCCGAGGCCCGTAAGAATAACTGGAATATGGCGATTGCCGTAGTCGATCCTGATGGTACGTTGGTTTACTACGAAAAGATGGACAATACTCAGACCGGCAGCGCCAAGGTTGCCGTGGATAAAGCGCGCTCCGCTGCACTGTTCAAACGGCCTACGAAGGCTTTTCAGGACAGGTTGACTTCCGGAAACGCAGGCCTGCCGGTGCTTGCGGTTGAAGGCGCAGTACCTGTCGAAGGCGGTATCCCGCTGGTTCTCGATGGTCACATTGTGGGTGCTATCGGCGTTTCCGGAGACAGCAGCGACCACGATGGCCAATGTGCTCAGGCCGGCGTGGACACGTTGAAATAGAATACGTCGGTCCAATAAGGTCCCGACTTGTTCGCGATTCAACTCACTGCGAGGCAGAGAGACTGTTTTCGGCCCGTGCTTGCGGCTTGGCTGCTGAAGGTTTCGGCTTCCCACTAGAGAGATTTTTTCCACCGGCGGCCTGCGCACTCTTCTTCTGCGCAAGTTTCTTCTTGTTATAGTCGCGGACAATACTGGCCACGTAAGCCTTGGTTTCGTAGTAAGGAGGCACACCGCCATATTGTTCTACCCGCTCTGGGCCGGCGTTATAGGCGGCGAGCGCTTTAATGAGATCGAAATTGTAACGCTCCAGCAGTTCCCGCAAATAGCGCGTCCCGCCTTCTACATTTGCCTGCGGATCAAATACGTTCTTGACTCCCAGGCCCGACGCGGTCTGGGGCATCAGTTGCATCAGTCCCTGGGCGCCTTTTGGCGAAACCGCACGCACATTGAATCCGCTCTCAGCGCGGATCACACTATTTACCAAATCTGGGTCGAGCCGGTACGTTCCGCTCGCAGACGCCACTAACTCACCAATACTAAGCGGCCGCTGTGAAGCCGAATTCCTCTCTTGCGCTGACTGGTTTGCCTTGGCGGTTGAGTCATCAACCGCTTCGAGATGATCGATCTCTCCCGTGGGCACATCGACGAAGCTCGATTCATCGGTGCTCACATAGAGCCGCGTGATCAATCCCATATCCTGCTTACGCTCGTAACGAATCGAGAAGCCGTTGCGCAAAACAGCAGAATTGGCGGCGAAGCTGGGCAGCGCAGCCATGGCGCAAACAAGAATGGCCGCTGTTTCAGCGACGAATTGAATTCGGCGGCTCATTGCGCGCTAAATGCCGATTGCTTCGGCTAACGCAGCGGCGACGCCGCAGCGATCGTTGCCCGAAGTCACATTCCACCCTCGCCCGCGCAGTTCCTCGCAGGCATTTCCCATGATAACCGGATGCCCTGCGAACTCAAGCATCTCAACGTCGTTGTGGTTGTCACCAATGGCCATGACCTCTTCGCGCCGAAAGCCGCGCTGTTCGGCCCAGCGCTTCACAGCGTGGCCTTTGGAGCAGCCCGCATTCAGAACATCGATCATGAAGAGATCGCGCTCAGGATATTCGGTGCGAAGAATGGTGACGCGGTTGTCCATCCCGCAGGCGTGCAACGTGCGCAAGGCTTCGCTCATGCGCAGCATCGATCCGCAAAACATAGCCTGAATTGGATCCTCCGTCAGCGCATCCTCGATTGGCACCACGAAATCGATGAACGGCATGTTCTTCTCCAGCCATCGCCGAATGCTCGCGTTCAAATCTTCTAAGTGTTCAAGCACGAGCGCGCCTTTGACTTCCTTGTCAAAAGTCAGAACGGTGTTGCCGCGGAACTCTTGCATGGCTTCGCACAATTCGCGGCAGACTTGTCGCGGCATCATGTCGCGATGGAAAGTCTCGCCCGAGAGCGAGCGCGTCACCGCCCCGTTCGAACTGATCAGCCACACATCAAATCCCAGTTGTTGCGCAATTGGCAGCGCGAAGGTATGGCGCCGGCCGGTGACCAAGACAATCTCGATACCAGCCGCATGCGCGCGCCGCAGCGCCGCAAGATCCTCTTCAGAAATTTGAAACTGCGGATTCAGCAAGGTGCCATCGATGTCAGAGGCGACCATGCGGATGGAGCCCGGTTTCGGTCTTTGCGCCGCCGGTTTCGGCACTCCCGACGCGGCTTCCGATGAGAAAAGAACGTCGTTACGATTCACTTCTTCTATTTTTACACATGGCCGTGCGTTCGGTGGCAAGCTTGAGTTCACGTCTCAGAGCGAGCGTGTTGGGCTGGGAATCTCAAACCCTATGCCCATGATATTCTGCGACTTACATGGTTTCGCTCTTTTTCTTCTTCGCTTCCTGGTGGGGAATCATTCTGCAGGCGATTGCGATCGTGCACTTCATTCGCCGCCGGCCGGATACCTACTGGATCTTTGTCATTCTATTTTTGGGATGGATTGGCGCCCTCGTTTATATCGTCGCAGAAGTCGTGCCCGACGCCGGGTTGCTTCGCTCATCGTTCCAGGCTTTTCCCCGTCGCCGCCGTATTCATGAACTGGAGCGTGCCATCATCGACAATCCTTCGGCCGGAAACTTCGAAGAACTCGGCCTTCTTTATCTGGATGATCACAAATTTGCCCGCGCCCGCGCCTGCTATGACAAGGCAATCGCATCGCGTACCGACTCGATTGATGCGTTCTATCGTCGGGGGGTAGCGGAGAGCGAACTCGGCGACTTCGCAGCCGCCGTTCCTGACCTGGAACGAGCCGTAAAAGCCGATCCCAACTACGACTTTCATCGCGCCGTCGGGCTTCTCGCGCACGCTTACGCGGAAACAGGAAATACCGAGAAAGCGGCCGCCCTCTTTCAGCAGGCCACGAAAATCTCCACCAGTTCGGAAACCTACTACAACTATGCCCTCTTCTTGCTGACGCAGGGCCGCAAAGACGAAGCGCGGCAATGGGCGCAGAAAATTCTCGACAAAGGACCTACCATGCCGAGCTACCAGCGCCGCCGCGAGCGTTCCTGGTTTCGCAAAGCGTACGCATTACTGGCAAGACTCGCCATCTAGATTAACCATCCCGGGGGCGATTAGGCGATCAACGACCGAGCGTGAAGAGGGAGATATATCGCTGCTGTGCAGTCACGCACTCCCGCGAAAAACACGCTGCTCGTGAGATATATTGACTAAGCGACTCTACTAATCCTGGGCCGGGATGGCGAAATTGGCAGACGCAGCGGACTTAAAATCCGCAGGGGCCAAAAGCCCTGTGGGGGTTCGATTCCCCCTCCCGGCACCAGCAACCGCCCCAAAATGCTGGCACCTTGCCGGACTCCACCGCATTGTATCGTTTCCCGTAGATCGCATAAATTGGCGCGCTACCAGGCACGGACTTACCTACTGCATGGCCATGGAACCTTTGCCCGTTCTCCGATCAAGCGCGATGAACTCTTGTACGTTCTTGTCTCCACCGAAACAAGCTCACCCAAGGCCCTGTCCAATTCTTGAGGAGGCTATAATCGTGCGGAATACTCCAATCAAACGTCCGCCCTTGGGGGCTTCACATGAGAAATCCAGGTCTGCGCTTTCAGTACGTCATCGTGCTGGCAAGTATCGTTCTTGCGGGGATGGTTTTCGCTCGGGGAGAATTCTTTCCGGCGTTCTTCGTGGAGCGGCCGTTTGTTGCGGGAGCTTGGCCGTCATCCGGATCGAGTGTTCTCGCTCTCCACGGCATTGTGGACTCGGCCCGCGACGCGGATCTTCGATGGCCTGATTTTGCTGCCTACAAGACAGAACTTGCCCGCTTTTACGAGATGAACAGCTATTCGCTCGCCTGGGTTCAGAACGGCCACGTGCGCCCTCAGGCGCTAGCCGTGATTGAACTGCTAAAGAACTCCAACGCCAAGGGACTCGAACCCGAAGATTACGATGGGCCGCAATGGCAGAATCGCCTGGCCAAATTGGGTAATGACGGCTCGGAACAGGACCTTGCTTCGTTTGACGTTGCGCTTACAGTCTCGGCGATGCGCTATATCCGCGCCATCCACTGCGGCCGCGTCAGCCCAAAGGAATTCAATTTTCAACTTGATATGGAAGGCAGCCCGCTCCCTTTGGCAGAGTTCATTCAGACTCATGTCTTGAATTCGAGCGATCCCGTCGCCGAAATCCAAAGGCTTGAACCGCCATTTCTCGGTTACAAGAAGTTGCTCGCGCTCTTGCCCGAATACGAAGAATATGCACGGAAAGACGATGGTGAGAAGCTGCAAACCACGGCAAAGACGATTGTCCCAGGACGGCCATACGCCAGCCTGGCACGGCTTGGAAGGTTCCTGCAGCTTATCGGGGACATACCCGCGAGCACACAACTCGATCCCAACCAAAAAATATACGAAGGCGCGCTGGTCGAAGGCGTAAAGCATTATCAAAGCAGGCACGGGGAAAATCCTACCGGCAAACTTGACGCGCGAACCATCAACGAGCTCAACACACCCGCCCCCATACGGATTCGGCAGATCAAGCTGACTCTTGAGCGATGGCGCTGGCTTCCCCATTCCTTCGGGGCGCCTCCCGTGGTGGTGAATCTTCCCGAGTATCGTTTGCGCGCTATGAACACGGATGGCACAGTCGCCTTTTATAAGAACGTCATCATCGGAAAGGCCTACGGACACAAATCTCCAATTTTCGAGAAGGAGATCCAATATGTTGTTTTTCGGCCGTACTGGGATGTGACTCCCAGCATTCAGCGCAACGAAATCGTCCCGCACATCCAAAAAGACCCGAACTACATCGCAAAGCACAACTTCGAAGTTGTCACGCCGCAGGGTGAGGTCGTGACCGACAATCAGGTGACCCCGGAGATTCTGGAAGGCATAAAGTCTCTTCACCTGATGGTGCGCCAGAAGCCCGGCGATACGAATTCGCTCGGTTTGGTGAAGATCATATTTCCCAATCCCGAGAACGTGTATCTGCATGGCACCGATGCCCCCGAGCTGTTTTCGGCGGATGTCCGCGATTTCAGCCACGGGTGTATTCGAGTGCAGAAGCCAGCCGACCTGGTTGCGTGGGTGCTGCGAAACAATCCTGGCTGGGACCTCGAGCGGGTGCAGGCCACGATGAATGGCGACAAAGACAATCTCCAGGTGAACCTTGCCTCACGCATACCTGTCTTGATTGTGTACGGCACAGCCACAGTCAACGAAGAGAATCAGATTCGATTTTTCGATGATATCTATGGCTACGACGCGGAACTCGAAAAGGCGCTGGCTGCAGATTACCAGTAGCTCTGGCAGTTGTTGATCGCGCCCACGGAGAACCCCATATCAATTAAAATAGTCCTATTCGTATCAAACGGAAGATAAGTGTTTCGAGGAAGTTACTTCCTCGGCGGAGTTGCGTAGTGAGGATTAATTTGTGTCGTTTATCGCTGAGTTTTTTTCTGCTGCTGGCACCGCTGGGGCACAGCACAGAAACGCCCACGGCGCGTGAATACAGGCTGCGTTTTTTCCATACTCACACCCGGGAACGACTGGACGTAGTCTATCGTCGCGGCGAGCAGTACATCCCCGAGGCCTTGGATGAGTTGGACCATTTTTTGCGGGACCATCGGACGGGAGACGTGCGCCATTTCGATCCTCGACTTTTCGACCTCCTCCATGATCTGACCGCGTCCCTTGGCGATTCCGGCGGCGAGATTGATGTGATTTGCGGCTACCGCACGCCTTGGAGCAACGAGTTTCTACGGACGCGCAGCATGCATACGGGTGTGGCGCGGCATAGCTTGCACATGCAGGCCGAAGCGATTGACATTCGTCTTCCGGGAGTTCCAACTGCAGAACTGCGCGATGCAGCCCTGCGACTGCATCGTGGTGGTGTAGGTTACTACCGCAGCTCCGACTTCGTGCATGTCGATGTCGGGCGCGTTCGCCACTGGTAGTGTTTTATTCATGTCGGGGCGAATTTCCACACACAATTGCTCGCCTACGCCGATTTTCGGAACAAGCGTTCGGCTACTCCGGCCTTTCGCAGGTAATTTCCCAAACTCGGGGAGGGCTGTTTTAGGGGGGATGGAGTCAAACGACTCTGGAAAAACGCCGAGTTTTCCGTTAATCTGCAACGGCTGTCCTCCCCATGCAGTGGAAGGCCTGTGGGGGCCTTCTAACTCAACTCGCTGAGGTTTCCCCGGCATGACATCTGGAAATTTCACAGGGCAGTCGTTCGTTCGCAATTTCATGGTTATTGGTTTGCTCTGCCTGTTTACCCCGCTCCGGGGCCAGGCACAAAGCTGCATTTCCGTAAGCCCCTCCAACCTGCAAATTTCCTTCCCTACCCAAGCCGTCGGCACCACCAGTGCGGTTGAAAGAATCGGGCTGACGAATAACTGTACAGTCAACATTGAAGTGAGCAGCATCAGCATCAGCGCTCCAGAATTCGTGCTTAACTATGGCTGGGCTCCCGTCACTAAGGTGCCGGGCTCCACGTTGTACTATGCCGTCAGCTTTCGGCCTGACGGCGCGAACACATTTAACGGAACGTTTACAGTGAACGTCGACGGGTTCAGTCCGATCGTAGTCAACTTGACGGGCACGGGGTATGCTATCCAAGCCACATCGAGCCTAAGCGCAACTTCGTTTGCTTTCGGTAATCAGGTGGTGGGCAGCACGAGCGCCGCGCAGTCTCTCACCCTCACGAATACGGGCACGGCATCATTTACAGTGGAATCGGTATATGCGGACCCACCTTTTGCGGTTGCGGGTTTTTCCGGACAGCCGACGCTGTTGACGCCGGGCGGCACCATACCATTGCAGATCACATTTACCCCTTGGAGTCAGAGCAGTTACGCCGGGACACTGGTCGTGACGACCGACGTTCTGCCGCCCAAGGGGGCGACGCTGAGCGGCACGGGGACGCCACCCACCTCGTTGGCAGTAACCACTTACCCTACACTGCAATGGGCTACACAAGGATTCCCTTACAACATGCAGCTGGATGGGGCCGGAGGGAAGCAACCACTGACCTGGTCGCTGGCCAACGGTTCAAGCCTGCCGCGGGGATTGGTGCTCTCTTCTCAAGGGCGTATTTCCGGAACCCTTGCCTCCTCGGTTACACCGGGGGACTATAGCGTTACGGTTAGCGCGCTGGATTCGAGTCCGCGACATCAGACCGCAACGGCCGCGCTTACCCTTCCAATTGGCGCGCCAACGGGCTCTGCATGCGCCAATATCGACTGGAATGTTGCGGGAACTTCGACACCACTCACAGACCTGATGGATCTTGGCACAGGAACATATTATGGCGTGCAGGGCGGCCTGTACTTAAATGGAAGCAATGTGATGCCGGCTTCGCACGATTCGGATGGTGTCGGTTTTGCCCAATCGATCCAGCCCTTGGACGTCAATGGAAACCCGGATCCGAACGGCCAGGAAGTGCTGCTCTTGATTGGCATGTCCTGCGCCCTCGATACCTCTCTTCAATTTATTCAGGATGCTACAGCGGAGCCAACTCTAAACCCGAGTCTGGTAATTGTTACTGGCGCGATGCTGGGAGCCAATGCCAGCAACTGGTCCGACCCGACTTTCGGAGGGTGGGTTGACGTTCTGGATTTTTTCCTTCCTCAGCAGGGTGTGACAGCGAATCAGGTGGTGGCGGCCTGGGTCTTGACTACGGATGGCCACATGACGGGAACCTTCCCGGACGATATGACGACCTTGCAATCTGAATACGAATCAATTGCTCAAAACCTGCATTCTTTCTTTCCAAATCTGACCCTAGCGTTTTACAGCAGCCGATTCTACGGGGCATATGGAAATGGGCAGCCCGGGGATGCCAGCCCAGAGCCTTACGCTTACGAAAGCGGGTTTGCCGTGAGGGGCATGATTACAGACCAACTGAACGGTGAGCCGGACATGAACTACAATCCCGCCAACGGCCCGGTAATGGCGCCTTGGGTTGCCTGGGCCCAGTATGATTGGGCCAATGGGCTTCGTGCTCGCAGTGATGGGCTAGCCTGGAGCTGCCAGGATTTCGACTCCGGCGGCGAGCACGCTTCCACTCAAGGGAGCGAAAAGGACGCCAATCAGATGTTGAATTTCTTCAGGTCGGATGACGCCACCGTCCCGTGGTTCCTTGCCCCGGCAACAAGCCATGCACCCTCGTCAAAGCGCTAGGGGCTTGGCCTGACACATTGGAATCAACTCGGGTCTTTTCTCTCCGAGTCTTTTGCCCTGTTGACCAAATCGCAGGTTGATGGCCTACTAGCGGATGCTGTCGCTTGTAGCAGATAGCCGAATCATGTCTGCCGAAGCGCTATTCTGCCAGAGCTCCCTGGGCAGCAAGTGTTCCGCTCATCTATGCAACTTCTGAATTCCACAGTTTAAAAATATGAGGAGGATCCGATGCGCAATCTCTCGTCTCTCCGGTTCTCAGCCATCGCGCTCACGTTGATTCTTGCCTTTCCTGTTGCTTCCCGCGCGGACGCAACCAACGGTAGCCGTACGCTGATCACCGGCGTTATTAATGAAAATGATCTCGTTACGCTCAGCGGAAACACCCGGCCGGAGGCGATTGCAGCCAATGATCGCGGAGCGGTTTCCGATGACCTGGTTCTCGAGAATATGCAACTTCAGCTGCGTCGTCCTGCAGAGCGGGAACAAGCGCTTGAGGCCTATATCGCAAGCCTGCAAAAGCCCGGTTCTGCAAACTACCATCAATGGCTGACGGCGGCGCAATACGGCCAGCAGTACGGACTTAACAAATCCGATCTGACCAAAATTTCCGCGTGGTTGCAGAGCCACGGATTTAAAGTGAACGTCGTCTACGCCAGCGGCATGGTCATCGACTTCACGGGGACAGCTGGGATGGTGCGTCAGGCGTTCCATACCGAAATTCACAATCTCAAAGTAGCCGGCGAGATGCACGTCGCCAACATGAGTGATCCGAGAATTCCAGCGGCGTTGGCCCCGGCGGTGGTTGGCGTGGCGCAGTTGAATAATTTCAAGCCGAACACCAATTTTGTGAGCAAGAGCAACTATACGGTCGACGAGAACGGAGTCACGTATTACCTCGTTGTACCGGCGGACCTGGCGACGATTTACAACTTGAATCCGCTTTTCGCGGCGGGTACCACCGGCAAGGGCCAGACCATTGTGGTGGTTGAAGACGCAAACATGTTCCGACAGGATTGGGTCAGCTTCCGCTCCATTTTCGGCCTCGGTTCTTACACCTCCGGCAATCTGGTATTGGTACATCCGGCCTCCTCGGGAACGAACAACTGCTTCAACCCGGGAATTAACGGCGACAGCGCCGAAGCTTCCATCGATGCGGAATATGCGAGCTCCGCAGCCCCGGATGCCACCATTGAAATGGCAACTTGCCAGGACACATTTACGTTCGGCGGCTTGATTGCCGTTGAGAACATTCTCAACGCCAGTTCGCAACCGCCGGCCATCATCAGCATGAGCTATGGCATTTGCGAGGTGACTGGTGGTGCCGCTTTGAACGCTCAGTTCAACTCGGCATTCCAGCAGGCCGTTACGGAAGGCGTCTCAGTATTCGTTTCCGCGGGCGACGCCGCTGCTGCAGGCTGCGGCCGTGGCGAGCCCACAACCACGACCGGCATCGGCATCACCGGCTGGGGTGAAACTCCCTATAACGTGGCGGTTGGCGGCACGGATTTCGGCGACAGCTACCTGAACGAGAACAGCACTTACTGGAGTTCCACCAACGGTGCAACCTACGGTTCGGCGCTGTCGTACATTCCCGAAATTCCCTGGAACGATTCCTGTGCTAGCGATCTGATTTCTAGCTTCCTCGGCTACGCAACCCCGTGGAGCTTCTGCCACACCGGCTTAGGCGCGGAGTTCTATAACAACGTCGGCGGCAGCGGCGGTCCCAGTGCATGTGCCACCGGCGCTCCTTCGCAGCGGGGAGTAGTTAGCGGCACCTGCCAGGGTTACGCGAAACCGTCCTGGCAGCAGGGATTCGGTGTCGTCAATGACGGCGTCCGCGACATTCCAGACGTCTCGCTGTTCGCTGCCAATGGCGTTTGGGGCCACTATTATCCATTCTGCGATTCCGAATTCGCGCCTTGCACTGCGCCTCCAGTCGATTGGCCGGGCGCGGGTGGAACGTCCTTCTCGTCGCCAATTCTGGCCGGCATGCAAGCGCTGGTCAACCAAGTCAACGGATCCCGCCAGGGTAATCCCAACGTAGTTTTCTACCAGCTGGCGGCTAACGAATATGGTTCCACCGGAAACGCCTCTTGCAACTCGACCCTCGGAAACGCCGCTGCGAGCAATTGCGTCTTCTATGACATCACGCTCGGCGACATGGATGTCGATTGCATTGGCACCGTCGATTGCTACGTGCCTTCCGGAACGGTCGGTGTTCTTTCGACGAGCGACAGCTCCTACGAGCCCGCTTACGCTTCCGGTTCGGGTTGGGACATGGCCACCGGCCTCGGCAGCGTGAACGCCTATAACCTGGTGAATCAGTGGTCAACCGCGGCTCCCAGAGCTTCGGGAGACAAATAGTTCTGTTTGGTCGCCCCGTCCAAGCTCAGCTTGGGCGGGGCTTTTTTATTTGTGTCCGTGTGATTAAAAGCCGTTTCGCATGTTCGAGGAGTCCGAGCATAGCCGCTCAGCGCCTTGCGCCGTTCAGCTGGCGGTAGGTATTGCTGAAGTATCGGGGTATGGGAAGCAGGGGTCGGGAAACCGGAGTCAATAAATCGAGCCGTCCGCCTGAGCCGAGTGAATGACGCCGTCCTTTACGGAAAGACGGTAGCTCAGGCCGCCCTGGCCTCGCCATTGATGGAGATCAAAATGTGCTCCGGCTGGCGCCTTGTAGACTGAGATTTTGCGAAGCGTAAGCGGCGTCCTCGGCACGCAAACATCCGGCCGCTTCCCCGGAGCGAGGAAGTAGGCGCCCTTGCCGGAGCCAATTACTGACGCTTGGCCATCGCCTTCGACAAGCACGGCTGACTTTTCGTCGATGGCGATCTCGCGAGGATGCGCAGCCCACCCGTCTTGCATGATGCGAGCGAGAAATCCCAGGCTGCGGCCCATGCGGTCCCGTTTCGCGAAGTGACTGTCTGTGATGACGCCCTGCAGAACCGGAATCATCAGAAAATTGTGAACCAGCGTTACCCGCTCGAAGTAGGGATTGGGTAAAACGTCGGTCGAAGCTACATCGGGATCGTCCGGCTTGTCGCCCAACGCGCCATAGACAAATTCTCCCAGCACGGCGAGGCCAGCGCTTGTGCCACCGATGGGTTTGCCTTCGGCGATGTGCGCATTCAAAACATCCTGTACCGCAGTTCCTTGCCAGAAATTCACGTAGCTCGCCTGATTGCCGCCAGCGATGAAAACCACTTCGGCATGACGAATGATTTCGACTACAGCAGGTTCCTGCGCAGCGGCATGGTCGGGAATGACCAGGGTTGCGACCGAGTTGGTTTTACACAGTCCATTCACGTACGAGTTGTAAGCATCATCGCCAATCGCGCGAAGAATGAGGAAGTCGCCCCCGTTCGCTTTCTGGCAAAGCCAGCGAAACGCTTGATCCAAGTCGCTGCCGCCGCCCATCATTGCAATGCCGTATGAGGGAATCGTTTTCGCGTCACTCGATTGACCGATGCGGACGTAGGTGTAGGACTGCGCCTGTGCGAACTCACAAATCAAGAACACAACTCCAACCAGCGCGAAACGCGCCACTGATCGCAGACCAGGAATTGATCCCGTCATGTTGTTTCGACTACTTCGCAAGATAGATGCTCGCGACGTGGTCTGTAATTCTTCCGGGATCGGCTTCAGCCAGGTTCGTAAGAACGACCACGGTAAGCTTGTCATCCACATAGCGTGAGATGTGGGTTCGGAAGCCTTGCCACGAGCCGCCGTGGCTGACTATGCGATGGCCGTTTTTCGTCCAAATCTCCCAGCCGAATCCATAATCGTCGGAGTTGGGTTTGCCGTTCTTGAG
>JASHNX010000120.1 GCA_030041415.1 Candidatus Sulfotelmatobacter sp. | reverse complement strand
TCGGGGCGGGGCGTGTCGAGTTGAATATCGACGCGGCGCTCGATGCCTTGATGCTGGCGCTGAATTTCGTGCTGATATTTCGAATAGACATCGGTGACAACGCCGACCAGCTTTTGCTGCGCCGCTTTGTGATTTCCCTGGGGGGCAACCTGCGCCACGACTTCGTGCCAAGAGTATTCGGTGCCAGGAATCTGCTTGAAGAGAGGCGTTCCTGCCTGAAAAAGCACGGAGTTGGAAAATACTACGATGCGCCCAGTGGGATAAAAATCTACCCCGGTGCCGGCGAGTTCCATCAGGTAAAGGCGGACGAGGCCGATATCGACGACGTCGCCGGTGACGCCGGCAACACTGATGCGGTCGCCGACGCGAATACCGTAACGACCGATGATAAAGAAGTATGCCGCGACCGAGAGCAGGAGCGCCTGCAGGCCGACGGCGATGCCCGCGGTGATGAATCCGGCAAAGGTGGCGAGAGAGCTGAATTCGCTGACGAAGCCAAGAATGAGGACGATAACGATCATCACACCGATAACCACGCGACGCATGACCAGAAATTGCCGTCGCCGGCGGGGATCGCCGATGTAGCGAAAGGTGACGCGCCGCCAGATTTCGGAAAGCACCAGGGTCACGATTAGTGCCAGCGCTATTCCAGAGACACGCAGGAGAACCGAGCGGAAGACATATTTCGATTCCTGCAGAATCGAACCATGCCACTCTTCGAAATTGGTCTTGGCATCGTTGAGCACAACCATTTCCTGACTCAAGGGCAGAATTGCGGCCGTCAGCTGCTTGAAGCGCTGGGTCAGTTTTTGAAAGTTCTGCCGTTCCTGCTCGATTTGCTGTGGCGTTGTGGCGGGCGGTTGATTGGCCAACGTCTGGCTTTCTTGAATCGTGGCCCGCAATTCGTCTCTGAGGGGAATGCGCAGGCGGTCGGCAACGGCGCGAGTGTAGTCGGTTTCTTGGGCAAAGCTGTCGATCTGGCGAACGGCGCTCATGTAATCGTATAGAGTCATGGCCTGGCTGATCAGGCCGCCGGAGTTTGCGAGCGTTGGCTTGGTGTTTGATGGCGGCGCAGTCGCGGGCTTCTGCGCATTTCCGCTCGAACCGAACACCTCAGGAATCGATTTGGCGAGCTGATTGATGCTGCCCTCGAGCCCTCCGGCAATCTCTCCGTTGTTTTCCACGAAGAGGGTCATTTTCTGCAGGGCTTCGAGTAGCGCCTTCTGGAGGTCGAGCTGGCCTTGCGCAGCATCGCGCTTGGAAACGAGCGCGGCGGCGCGCGAGCCGGAAGTTCGCGCGATCTGTTTATTCAGGTTTTCGATCTGCGACTGCAACTGATCGATTTGCGCAGTGGTCTTGGCTTCCAATTGCTGCAGGTTCTGTTGCTGGGTGGTCTGCGGAGAAGGCTGCGTCGCTTCGGCCTTCTGCTGCGCGGCGATGAGCACGCTTTCAGCTCGGGCAGATTGAACCGCGAGCTTGACGGCTTGGTCCGCAAGACTTCGCGTATTGTCTTGGTAGATGGCGTCGCTCGGCAACCCGGCAGATTGGATCCCCGTCGTGGCGTGGCGATACCAGCTGATCACCTGACTGAGGTGATGCAGCGCCAAATTGCCATCAAGCTGCAATGGCGGCAAAGGATTTGCCTCGGCCTGGGCCATTGCCGGGGCCGGCGGCTTCGTCTGCGTAGGGTTCGTAGTCGGCTGCACGGCGGGCGCGGATGGCTTCTGATTCGGATTTGGCGGCTTCGCCTGCTGCGCCGATAGCGCGCCTATGGTTGCGAGGGCGGCGACCGTACGGATAAGGCAGCCACTAGGAGTGCGGTGTTTCGCGACTGAGAAATCGAGGGAAGATTTGAACATTCGCGCCGTGCAATCCTTAGAAAAATTCTGAAAAAATCCGAAAGGCAGGTTGTTGAATCAAATGTAACATGCGCCTTCGCAAACGGGTGATCCGCTTCATTGTAACTATTCAATGTGTCCTGTTTCTGACGCACTTTTTTATTTATCGAACCTGGACTTTTGGCCTTCCCAACGGTGATCCGCCGGCGACGTGGATGAAGGTGGTTTTTGGCCTGCTTTCTATCAGTTTCGTGAGCGCCTCGCTGCTCGCCTTCCGCTACAGTAACGGGCTGATACGCGCGGTGTATCGGGCAGCGGCGGTGTGGGTCGGCTGGCTGAGTTTTCTATTCTTCGCTGCAGCCGGCTCGTGGATCACTCTTGCAATCGCACATCTGGCCGGATTGACTTTTGATTTCCATCGCATGGTAGAACTGCTGTTCGGCGCGGCGATTCTGGCTGGAATTTACGCGGTGTTCAACGCGAGCTGGACGCGAGTGACGCGCGCGACAGTGGAGCTCGCGAATTTGCCTGATGCATGGAGAGGGCGAAAAGCCGCGCTGATTAGCGATCTGCATCTTGGGCCGGTGCGGAATGGCGGCTTTTTGCGGCGCATGGTCGCAAAGATTTTGCGCGAAGCTCCCGACGCGATTTTCATCGCCGGAGATTTGTATGACGGCACGGCCATCGATGCGGCGCGGGCGGCCGAGCCACTGAGCAGGCTGAGCGCGCCTCATGGAGTGTACTTTGTGGCCGGGAATCACGAGCAATTTGGCGACGACAGCAAATACCTGAATGCCGTTGCTGCGGCCGGCGTACGCGTGCTTCACAACGAAAAGGTGGAAGTCGAGGGACTGCAGATTGTGGGGGTTCCCTACCGGAATGCCGCACGGGACGGGGCTTTTGCCTCGGTCTTACGCGCAGTTGGACTGGATCGAAACCGCGCAAGCATCTTGCTGACGCATGCGCCCGACCATCCCGCGATTGCCGAAGCCGCCGGATTTTCTTTGCAGCTCTCAGGCCACACTCATCTCGGGCAGTTCATTCCCTGGAGCTGGATGGCGAGGCGCATTTACCGGCAGTTCGTTTACGGATTGAGCCGGATCGGCAAGATGCAGGTTTTCACCTCGAGCGGAGCGGGAACATGGGGACCGCCGTTGCGGCTCGGATCGAATCCGGAGATCGTAGTGCTGGAATTCGTGTAAAGAATCTCTGCGTATCCCTCGCGCTTTACTTGGCAGGCGGCCGATCCGCCTTGCCCGCTTCTTTTTCGGCTTCCTTCAGGCCATCTTTCAAGGCACGAATTCCTTCGCCTAAACCTTTGCCGAGCTCCGGCAACCGCCGCGGCCCAAAAACAAGCAAGGCGATGAAGCAGATGACCAACAAATGCACCGGCTGAAATAGTCCTTCACCCATAAGAGTCTCCCGGCGGCTGGAATGCAAAAAACCAAGCCGCTCGATCTAGGCTAAGAGAGTGGGCGGGCAGACGATGTAACGCAGATCACACGAGGGCGTGACGGGCCGCCCCCGAGGATGGAACGGCCCATCCTATCAGGGCTTTGGTGGGTATTACCTTTGCTCAATCTCCTGCGACTTCTTCGCGCTCCCAGGTTTCTTCTATGGCTTGCGGGAGACCCTCGCCATACGTCCCAGTTCCGTCTTTCTCCTGACGCAACTGGGCTTCGAGAGCAGCGAGTTGGGTTTCGATATCCTGCTCGGCCTTGCGCTTGCGGATAATTTCTTCGCGATACCGGCGCAGGAAGTAATCGATAGTTTCGACGCGGATCTTGATCGAGCCGGTGGGCTTGTTTTCGTCGAGATCTTTGAAGCAGAAATAGGGCGTCCCCGATTGCTCGATGATGCCTTCAACCACGCCGTAGATCGGGGCGTCGTGGCCGCACTTGAAGCTGGAAATCTCGAGTGCGACAAGATTGGGATGGCGAGCCGTGAACTTTGCCGCCCAGACCTTGTGGTTGGTGCTGCACGAGTAAGAATTTTTCCAGGCGTCACCGATATCAAGAGCGTGGCTTATCACGCCGGAGCGGACTTCGTCGCCAAAGAGGCGCTCGAGCAGGTCTTCATCTTGCGGCAGCGTGTTCTGCGAAAAGATGGGATAGCCGAGCTTCTGGAATTCTTCGAGGATTTCGTGATTGAGGCCTGGATCGTGATGATACGGCCGTCCGAGCATCACGATGCCGATGCGGTCTTCGCGCTCCAGTTGATCCATGACCTCGCGAGCGCGGCGGCGAATGCTAGTCTCGTACTGCTGTAGCGCTGCGAATCCGGATTCGACGGCACGGTCATTCTCCTCCTGGGATAGGCCGAGCACGGATTGCCACGCCTGCAGCATCTGGAATGCAAATAGTTTGCGGTCAGAGAAGTTGAGGACTGGATCGATGTACTTGACGTTATGCTCGGCGAAAACATCGTTCTCTTTGGTGAACGCGGCTTTCACCGTCTCGGGCGTCGCTGTGACTGTGGGGCAAGCGTTAGCGCCAACAATGTTCACTAACGATGAATGCAACACGTCATACATCGGGAAGAAGATCACGTCGAGCGGTTTCTTCTTGTGCTTCTCCTGGATCAGGTTGTAGACGTGCGAAATGCCGATCTTCGCCGGGAAGCACGGGTCGATTGCGCCGCGGTTCGCGCCCGCACGGTAAAGATCGGAACTGGTGTAATCGGAGTAAATGATGTTTTCGGGCTGAACGCCGAGGCTTTCGAGATATGCGTTGAACAGAGGCGCGTAGGTGTAAATGTTCAGAACTCGCGGAATGCCGACGCGAACATTCTTGCGATTTTCCATCAGCGCGCGGCGCTCTTTGTCGCCTTTCTTCCATCCCGACCAGCTCTTGGTGGGAAGGGGATCGGCGATGTTCTTGGCGTTCGTCGGGCGGAAGACTTCTTTCGAAGCCATATCCACGAAGTTCGGATGCTGATCGCGAAGCTTGTCGAGGCCGGCCTTGATTTCCTTCATGTCGTCGACGTCTTCGACCAGGCCTTTTTCGCAGGTCGCGATGATCAAGCGCTGCTCGCCCATCATGAGTGGGACTTTGGTGACCTTCTCCATCGGCACAAAATTCTTGGCCGGTTCGGTGCGAATGTCGATGAAGGTCCGCAGGCAATTGTTCTTGCAGAAATAGCACCGCGTGGCCTCGTTGCGCGTGGTACGGTATTCGATTTTTCGGACGGCATCGAGGCCGATGAACGTCGTTCGCAAGCCGTTGCGCCACAGGCGCAACGACTCTTGCGCGGCGCCGATGGCGCCGGATTCGCCGCAATGCTCGTGAACAATGATCTCCGGAGTCTTGCCGGTCGCGCGGAAGCTGTTGCGAATGAAATCGACTTCGGCTTTCACGACGGCCAGATTGTTCTGCGTTCCACCCTGCAGAACGAAACGCGAACCAAGCGCAGCTAGATTTGGAATACTGGCAACGTACAAGAAAACATTCTTCGGCAGCACTGCTGCTAATCCAGCCAGAATTTCTTCGGCGCGCCATCCTTGCCGCTGGAAGTTGACGATATCCGACTGCATGAACACCGCGCAGCCGTATCCGAACACCGGCATGGCCTGCGCCGAGAATGCGAGGTCGGCATACTGATTCACACTCAGGCCGAAGCCCTCGGCCGTAGATTGCAGGAAGTATCCATTGCCGGCCGAGCACTGGGTATTGAGCTTGAAATCTTTTACGCGGCCGTTGTGCAGGATGATGATCTTAATATCCTGCCCGCCGACGTCGACGATCACGTGGGGATCCTCGTAGAACTTGAGCGCCGACTCCGTGTGCGCAACGGTTTCCACCAGCGCTACATCGGCTTTCAGAACGTCTTTGAGAATGTCTTTCGCGTAGCCGGTCGTTGCGACGCCAAGCACTTCGAGCCTAGCGTTCTGTCCTTCAACCTGGTTGCGCAGGTTCTCGAACATCTCGATCGTGTCCTGGATCGGATTGCCATTAGAGAGTTGATACGACTTGCAAAGAATGTCGCCATTTTCATCGAGCAGAACAGCTTTGGTGGAAGTCGAGCCACCGTCAATTCCGATGAATCCCGCGACCGTGCTGTTCTTCTGAAATACCGCGGGCGTGAATTTCTTGCGGCGGTAAGCGTCTTTGAAAATGTCGAGATCTTCCGGCTTCTCAACCAATCCTTTGCCGCCTGATTTTGCCTTTTCTTCCTGGCGGCCAAAATCGATGTAATGAATCAAGTTGCCGTAGCCACGGTAGCAGCCGACGCAATCTTCCTCGCTGCGCCCGAATTCAATCGAACCCAGCGCGGCGAAATACTGGGCGTTGTCGGGAACCTTGATCAGGTCTGCGGGCTTTGCCCCTTCAGGAACCGCGACTTTTCGCTCCTGCCACATGCGCGGAATATTCGCGATCCAAGCCTCCTTCATGCCACGGATAAAGCTGTTTGGGCCGCCGAGCAGCAGCACGTGCGGACGCAATGTGTGGCCACGAGTGAGAACGCTTAGGTTTTGCAGAACGATAGCTTCGAACAACGAGGCCATCAATTCGTCGGACGGAGTGCCGACTTTTTGCAGGCCGTTGATGTCGGTTTCGGCAAAAACTCCGCACTTGCCGGCGACTTTATGCAGCTTGATCCCGTCATACTTTTGCTGAGCCAACAGGTCTGTCGGAATTTTCAGCTTGGCATTAATCTTGTCGATAACCGCGCCCGTGCCGCCTGCGCACTTGTCGTTCATCGAGGGGATTTTTTTCTTGCGGCCGGTTTCGTCATCGTCTTTGAAGACGATGATTTTTGCGTCCTGGCCACCAAGCTCAATCACCGAATAAACTTCCGGATGCAACTTCTCGACGGCCAGCGAAACCGCCGTCACTTCCTGCACGAATTTTGCGCCGATCTGGTCAGCAATCGCGCCGCCGCCGGAGCCGGTCATGAACATGCGCGTGTTGTGCGCGTTGATGCCGATCTCGCCTTCCATGCGCTTCAGGAACTCGAGCGTCTTTTCCGGCTGCTTGGTTTCGTGGCGCTGGTAATCCTGCCAGAGAACCTGATCGCTGGCTGCGTCAACAACGACGGCTTTCACCGTGGTCGAGCCAACATCGAGGCCGACCATGAACCTGGTGTTGTGGTCGTGCGGCTTGTGTGCGTGCTTGGCCTGCTGGATCGAGGGCTGGCGAACTTCAAGTCCATCTAGGCCGGCAATCTTGATCAGCGCGGGGCCTTTGTGATCGTGATGATCGTGCATTGAGTCCTCTATGAATTCACGAGCAAAAATCTTTAACTGCAGAGAAGGCAAAGGGCGCTAAGAAAAACTTAAATCGAAAAATCCATAGATCTCAGCGTGCTCGGCGATCTCTGCGGTGAATCGAATTTCTTAATCGCCCGACATTGCCGGTGCCGCCTCTGCCACGCGCACACGCGACCGCTTCTGGAAGCGCGTGTCCTTATCGATTCGCTTGCTGACGTGCAGAATGAACTGGGCCGCTGTCCCGGCAATTCCCTCCTGATGTGGCACGTGATAGAACGGCCGCTTCAGTTCGGGATGCTCGTCGATGTATTCGCGAATCTGCTTCATGGTCTTGCCGGTCGACTTCAGGCACTGCTCGAACTCGGCCTTGGCTTTGACTTTGGCTTCGCCGAGTGCCATCTGCACGCGGCTGTGTGCGTTGACCTCGCCTTCGCCGGAAGTTTCGATTGGCAGGAAGATCATGTCTTTGAATTTGTTGATGACCGCCGATTGCACGCCATCCGATTGGGATGAAGGCATGCAGCCGAACGGCTTCAGCGCCAGCACCATGTGCGTGAGCTTGTGCACCGTATAGTAGACATTCTTGCCGACTTCGAGATGCCCTTCGCCGCCGCGCGCGAACTGGTTGTAGAAGGGATGCGCCAGATCGGCCAGTTCCTGCTGCGGCACAAGATGGTGGGTGATGCCGCCGAGATTCTTGATTGTGCGGTGATAGAAGAAGTTCCACATGCGCTGCCCGGCGCCGATGCCCCACAGTTTTTTGCGCAGGCCGATGTAGTTGGCGAACTGCTTTTTGAACTCATGCCACTCCGGATTGCGATGTGGGCGATTCACCGGCCATTTCGCCTTCGCGTGCGCCTTGGCCTGATACATCAGGTATGCAACCCAGGTGGCGATCGGTTCGACCATCACCTGCGCGCCTTCGCGCTCGAGGAACTCGAACATGTGGAAGTTGCCGTCGCCTTCGGTGGTTTGCGCCCAGAATTCGCCGGTGATCTTCACCACCGGTTTTACGCGGGTGCGGTCGATTTCGATCGCATCCATTTTGTCGCGCGCCGATTTCAGGGCGTTCAGATAATCCTTGCCCCACATATGCTCGTGCCATTTGCCGAACACATTGAAGGTGTTGCGCAGAACTTTGTTGCTCTTGACCTTGGGCTTCAGCCAGTTTGGTGCGCTCTGCTCGATTTCGAACGACTTGCGATTCTTCATGTCTTCGCAGAGTTCGCCCACCATCTCCTGGAAGACCCGATCCGTCTCACCCTTGTTCACTTCATACGGTCGAATCTGGTAGATCAAATCGTTGATCACATCGCCCATATGCAGGGCATTTAACATGCCGAAGCCGAAGTCGATGGTGAACTTGAGGCCTGGTTCGCCGGAGGCAGCTTTGATGCCGTCGCTGTCTTTGAACAACAGCACGCGGAAGCCGTCGAAGCCGGCGTTCTTCAGCGCGAAACGATACTCGGCCTCATACATGCCGAACCGGCAAGGCCCGCACGAACCGGCGGTGAAGAAAACGTAGTTGTTCAGGATCTCGTCGCGCGAGAGGCCTTCTTTTTCGAGGAACTGGAGGTACTGCACGAGATTGCCGACCGTGAAATATGTCGGATTGCACTGGCCGTTGTTGCCGAATTCTTTGCCGATCTGGAAAGCCGGCACATCCGGAACCGGCAACTTCTCGCAGCGATAGCCGCAGCCCTGGAACACCGCGCGAATCAGATCTTCGTGCTTCCAGGTGAATCCGCCAAAGAGAATTGTGGTGTGCGCCCGTTGCTCGGCGGTGAAGGCGCGCTCTACCGGACGGTGAAAATGCTTCGGCTGATCCAGCCCTGCAATCTTCCGCAAGCGGATGCGCTCCGCTTCCAAACGCTGTTTGATTTCCGAATCATTTTCAATTTGTACGAGATTAGTGGCCATAAGGCTCCTCCGGTAGTGCGTTGAAGGTTGAGATGATTTGAAGGCGTGTTTTATGCGGACGGCACACGGGCAGCCGGCCCGCGCACAAAGAGGCTGGATCAGAGACGCATCGCGGACAGGAGACCGTCCGCATCACTTCTAACGACTTTACTGACACATCCGAACTCCAGGGGGTTAGGAGGTTCGAAGTCTTACACCGGCGGAACAACAGAAAGTTCCGTAGGCGCCGGATTTGCAGTCGATGCGGTTTGGATGTAACCACCCACGCACCAGTTGCTTACATTTCCCCAGTTTCAACGAAAGCTAGTTTTATTCTTCTTACGTTTCTAGCAGAAACCGCCATGTCAGTTCAAGGGCGCTCAGCCAAAATACGGCTTTACGGATTAGGACAGCCCCGGATCGAACCGGATGGAGAGTTTGTGATTTTTCTTTTATATTTCTGAGATTCCTATGTACTGAGGGGCTTGCAACCTTACGCTGACGCCGACCTGAGGAAATCCCATGGCACGTGCCACGACTCCAGATTATTCATCGATGCTAGCCGTAGCCTTCGCGGAAGCGCGCAAAGGTCTGGCCGAAGGCGGTATCCCCATCGGAGCAGCAATTTTCGACTGGGATGGAAAGGTGGTCAGCGCCGGCCACAATCGTCGCGTGCAGAGCGGAGATCCTTCGCTTCACGCCGAGACCAACGCGTTTCAGCGAGCCGGACGGCAACGCAGCTACCGCAATCTCATCATGGTCACAACCCTCGCTCCATGCTGGTATTGCAGTGGCCTGATACGGCAATTCGGCTTCGGAACGGTGATTGTCGGTGAGAGCCGCAATTTCCAGGGCGGAATCGAATGGCTGCGGTCGCTGGGCGTGAACATCGACCTCGATTCGGACGAGTGTGCCGCGATGCTGGGCGAATACATTCGCGCGTATCCGGAGATCTGGAACGAAGACATCGGCGCGGACTAGTCTCGAGAGCCGCAGGAGATTCACTTAGTAGCCGTTTCATTCTACTTCGTAGGGACGGTGCCGTCGCTTTTCGAGCGAGGCTCAATGTATCCTATCCGCGCATCTACCGGTTTTCCTCACATGCAGAATCCTTTCATGGCGCGGGCCATTGAACTCTCGATTGAGAATGTCGCTTCGGGACGTGGCGGTCCGTTCGGTGCGGTGATTGTCAAAGACGGAACGGTGATCGCCGAGGGCGCGAATCGAGTGACTTTGACCAACGATCCTACCGCCCACGCCGAGATAATCGTCATCCGTGCCGCCTGTGAAAAGCTGGTCAGGTTCGAGCTGCAGGGTTATGAGATCTACGCCTCTTGCGAACCGTGCCCAATGTGCCTGGGTGCGATCTATTGGGCTCGCCTGTCCCGCGTTTATTTCGCCGCTGTCGATGCAGACGCCGCGAAGGCCGGTTTCGACGATTCCTCGATCTACGGCGAGCTTGCGCTGCCGCACGCGCAACGAAGAATTCCCATGATCCAGATGATGCGCGAAGAGGCGCTCGCCGCATTCGACGAGTGGCGAAGCAAGGCGGACAAGATTGCCTACTGATACCGCCAAAGCTCCTACGATCTCGTCACCAGAAAAATCGGCGATCGATCGCTATTTCCGGCTCTCGGAAAACCAAACCTCTGTCAAGCAGGAGATGCTTGGCGGCCTGACCACGTTTGTCACGATGGCATACATCATCGTGGTAAATCCCCAGATTCTTTCGCAGGCGGGCGTGCCGACAGAAGGGGTGGTCTTTGCGACCTGCATTTCGGCAGCGATTGCTTCGGTGGTGATGGGCCTGTACGCGAATTATCCGATTGCGCTCGCTCCGGGAATGTCACTGAACGCGTACTTCACGTATTCAGTGTGCATCTCGATGCATATCCCGTGGCGCACGGCGCTGGCAGTGGTGTTCTTTTCCGGCGTGCTTTTTCTATTGCTCACGGTCACCCGGGTTCGCGAACAAATTGTGAACGGAATCCCCGAGTGCCTAAAGCACTCTACCGCGGCGGGAATCGGAATGTTTATTGCGTTCGTGGGGCTGCGGAACGCAAAGCTGGTGATAGCGAATTCGGCGACATTTGTCGGGCTTGGCAGCTTTGGGGATAAAGAAGTACAGGTTGCGTCTGCCGGCCTGGTGCTGATGCTGATATTGATGGTGCGAAGAGTCCGGGGCGCGATCCTGATCGGCATACTCGGCGCGGCCCTGTTCGGCATGGCTCGTGGAATGGCGAGTTGGCCGACGGCAATTTTTTCGCTGCCGCATCCCTCTTCGACGTGGCTTCAGCTGGATTTTCGCGGGGCGAGCCGCCTGGGCTTGCTGGAAATTCTCTTCGCATTCCTATTCGTTGATCTCTTCGATAATGTCGGAACACTGGTGGGAGTGTGCGAGCAGGGCGGATTTATCAAAGACGGAAAAATTCCTCGCGTTGGCCGTGTTCTTGTGGCGGATGCGCTGGGAACGATCGTGGGTTCCTTGACTGGCACTTCGACGGTCACGAGTTATATCGAGAGCGCAGCCGGCGTGGCCGCCGGTGCTCGCACCGGCCTGAGCAACGTCGCTGTTGCGGCGCTTTTTCTAGTGGCGGCGTTCTGTTCTCCGGTGGCCACCGCCATTCCAGCTTATGCCACGGCGCCAGCGCTCATCCTGGTTGGCGTGCTGATGACCCAATCGATTTCGCAGATCTCCTGGCATGATTTCAGCGAAGCAGTGCCGGCATTCATAACCATGCTGGCCACGCCGCTGACGTTCAGCATCGCGACCGGGCTCAGCCTTGGTTTGATTTCTTTCACTCTGGTGAAAATTGGCGCCGGAAAAATGCGCGAGATCACGCCGCTGATCTGGATTCTGACAATCCTGTTTATCCTTCGCTACATTTATCTCGCGTCGGCATAGAGCAGGTTTGTCCTCCAACGCAAAAAGCCACGCTTGGGGAAGAAGCGTGGCTTTCCGAACGACGAAGGGCGGGCTCACGACCGCAAGCTTACGCGGCTGTCTGCTGGCGATACGCCGGGACAAAAAATTCGGCCACGAAATCTTCGTACTTTGTTTCAGTGGTATTCCGTTCACTGCGAGGCTCAAGAGCGCGCATATAGCCAGAGTTGAGGGCCTTCGCCATTTCGAGGATCAAGCCCGCAAGGTTATCCGACAATCCGGCCTGCACAAGCGCCGGACGGACCTGTTCATCCGGAGCCTGAACATATTTGAGGTCAGTCTTACCAATAGCTTTTCCGATAATGGTCGCGACTTCCTCATAGCTGATGTCGCGCTGACCCTGAAGTTCGCGGGTCTGTTTGCCGGTGAAATCAAGGCGCAGCAAATCTTCCGCTGCGGCCTTTCCAATGTCACTGCTGGCGATCATCGCGAGCTTCAGATCGGACCGGATTGGACCGACGGCCAATCCCATCTTCCGGATGGGCGTTACCTGGGGCAAAGTGTTCTCCATGAAATAGCCTGCCCTCAGATGCAGCACGTTCGCACCTTCGATCTGATTGAGCTTTTGTTCGAGGTTGTACAGGCCGACGACGGGGCCGGTTGAGCTCGGCTTGTCGGCGCCAATGCTGCTGAGTGAAACAACGTTCTTCACTTTGGCATCGCTGAGAGCCTTGGCGATAGCGTCGCTCATGCGCTCCTGAAACGCGCGGTAGTCGTTGGTGCTGACATTCGGTGGAAGCAAAACGTAGGCCGACTCGGCGCCCTGAAATGCAGGGGTGAGAGATTGCACATCGGTGACATCGGCGATAAAAACCTCGCCGCCCTTGTTTGCGAGAAATTGCAGATGATCGGCATTTCTGCCTACTACGCGGACTTTCTTGCCATTGGAAAGCAGAGTGTTGGCTACGACGTGGCCGGTGTTGCCGCTTGCTCCAAGTACGACGTACATATGCGCCTCCATTTCCAGCCTTGGATGCTGCGGGCGAAGTTTGGATTCCACTCGGAAGGACAGCTCCTCGGTTGGAACTCCCCGACAATCGTGATCGGTCCCAGGCACGACTTTGTAAGCGGCCGGAAGTTCTAAGACTTCTTGCGCGGCTTGAGCGATTCCCAATCTTCGTCGCTGAGCGCGCGGCCGAGGTTGCTGAACTCCCCTGCGCCTTGCAGAAACTCTCCACCGTCCATGCGGATGACTTCGCCGTTGACGTAACTGGAGCCATCGCTCACGAGAAAAGCCGCCAGATTGGCCATCTCTTCGGTTGTCCCGAAGCGCCGCAGGGGAATGCGTTCGCGCGCAATCGGCTCGAGTTTGGGAAGCGGCAGCACGCGCGAGAAAGCTCCCTGCGTAGGGATGGGACCGGGGGCGATGGCATTGAGGCGAATGCCGCGATTCCCCCACTCGACCGCAAGACTGCGAGTCAGCGCCTCGACTCCGGCTTTCGAGACGGCCGACGGCACCACATAAGCCGAGCCGACCGGAGCGTAAGTCGCCGAGATGCTCAATACCGTGCCGGAATGTTTTTCTTTCAGCCAGCGGCGACCGCAGGCCATCGTGCAGTGCAGCGTGCCCATGAGCACGATGTTGATAACGGACTCCCAGGCGCGCGGGGAAAGCTCCTCCGTGCGGGCGATAAAATTTCCGGCCGCGTTGTTCACGAGAATATCGACCGGAGCCTCCTGCCAGATGGAATCGATCATGGCCTCGACCGCGTCGCGATTGCGCACGTCGCAGGGTATCGCGTGAATAGAGCCTTTACTCGCTTGGGAAAGTTCGGCAGCGGTTTGCTCGAGAACCTCTTCCCGCCGGCCGCAGATGTGAACCGCCGCGCCGAGTTCGAGAAAGCGGCCAGCCATGGCTTTGCCGAGGCCGGTACCTCCGCCGGTTATCAGGACGCGTTTATTCGAAAGCAGATCGGAAGTGAACATGGGGAAATTGAGAAATTTGGTAATTGAGTAATCGGGCAATTTGAAAATCAAACAAAGGCGAACAATGCGATTCTAAAGGCTAATCAATTACACAATTGCTCAATTGCCAAATTACACAACTGCTCCATCAAACGCTGCACGCCACTCGGAAGCCGTAATCGGCGTATTGAAATTCTGGCGGAATGCTGGATCGGGCCGAGCACCGCGACACTTTCACGTGATGGCGCCATGATCCGCCTCGCGACGCCTTGCGGCCGCCTTTTTGCGAAATTACTTCCGGACCTCGCGGATTGCGCTCGGGCGAGGCCGCGTAGTAATTGGCGTCGTACCAGTCGCTGCACCATTCGTGAACGTTAT
The DNA here is from genome assembly GCA_030041415.1 of Candidatus Sulfotelmatobacter sp. GTDB lineage: Bacteria > Acidobacteriota > Terriglobia > Terriglobales > Acidobacteriaceae > Sulfotelmatobacter. The sequence continues at coordinate 5,291 of JASHNX010000120.1, read as the reverse complement.
CGCACATGTTGTAAAGGCCGAAAGCGTTCGGCGCATACAGCGCTACAGGTTCGGGTCCGGTTTGCCAGCGGGTTGCGTAGTTGGGCAAAGATTGCGGCGGTGCATCGCCCCAGGGGAAATTCCTCTGTTCGAGATCGCCCCGGGCCGCGCGCTCCCATTCGGCTTCTGTGGGCAGTCGGTAGGGACGGCCAGTCTGCCCAGTCAGCCAGGAGCAATAGCGGTCGGCCTCAAACCATGAGACCGCAGTCACGGGCCGCTGGGGATGATTGAAATTGTGATCGGTCCAGAAAGGCGGAGCAGCCGAACCGGTCGACTTCAGAAAGCGCTCATACTCCGCGTTGGTGACTTGCGTCGACGCCAGAAGAAAACTATCGACCCAGACGCGATGAACCGGACGTTCGCAATCCTGGCCGGAAGCCGATCCCATGAGAAACCACGCTTCGGGAATTTGAATCAGCTGCGGCCCGAGTACACAATCATTCGAAGCAAATTCCCGGGTGGCAGATGGTCGAAAGTGCGAGCGGACGGTTGCCATAAGTTGTGTGGTCGCCGTCGACGCGAGATCAGAGTGGCCGCATCGCAATTCTAGCCGCGATCGTCAGACGGGCGCGCCAGCCACTTCAGCATCATGTTCACCAGGCTGAGCAGAATCGCGCCGATCAGCGCAGGTCCGAAGCTGCGCACCTGAAAGCCGGGAGAAAGCAGCGCCGACGCCAGTTCGAGCATGAGCGCGTTGATGACGAACCAGAAAAAACCAAGCGTCAGAAGCGTGAGCGGAAACGTCAGAATCTTAAGCAGCAGCCCGATTGTCGCATTGATGAAGCCGATAACGAGCGCGGCGATGAGCGCGGCAAACGGACCGCTGACGTGAAATCCGGGAACTACCTGCGCCACGATCCAAACCGCCACGGCGCTCAATATCCAATTCAGTAGCAGGCGCATGCTCGCTTGCGCCAGGGGCTCCGGCGCATTCTCCCTGGTGAACTATACCAAGGATTCAAACTCATGTCGCATGGAAGAGTTGCGCGCTGATTGCACTAACGCTGCAACTGGCTTAAGCCCTCGATCGCTAAGGTGAAGTACAATCCGAAACTTGGTGGATTCTTGACTCTGGAGCCTGCCGCCGTTGAACGAAACTGAAAATAGCGAGACCACGGAAAGCGGACTTAGGCTGAGCGAAATCGAAGTGCGGGTGCTCGGCTCGCTGATCGAAAAAGACATCACCACACCGGACTACTATCCGCTGTCGTTGAACGCTCTGGTGAATGCCTGCAATCAGAAGAACAATCGCGATCCGGTGATGGCGCTGGACGAGGATGCGGTGCGCTCGGCGCTCGAGTCGTTGCAGGCGAAGCGGCTGGCCGGTCCGGCGAGCGGGGCGGATAGCCGCGTCACAAAATATGAGCACCGAATGCAGGAAGTATTCAATTTCGACCGGCGCGAGACGGCGATTCTGTGCGTTCTGTTGCTGCGCGGGGCGCAAACGCCGGGAGAATTGCGCGGCAGGGCGGAGCGCATGTATCGATTCGAGGCGCTGGAGGACGTTCTTGCGGCGCTGGATCGGCTTGGCCAGCGCCAGCCTCCGCTGGTGGCAGTGCTGCCGCGCCAGCCGGGCACCAAAGAGTCGCGGTACATGCACTTGCTCTCGGGCGCCGATATTGTTCGCGAACCAGTCGCTCCTGTACCGGCAAGAATCTCACAAGAAGGCGACCGCCTGACAAATCTCGAGGGCCAAGTTGCGGAGCTGAAGGGAGAGATCTCGGAAATCCGTCAGCAACTGGCCGAGTTTAGAAAACAATTCGAATGATGCCCGGCAGGCGTGTCCCGGCAGCCACAGCGTATTCGCACGCCCACGGATCTGGCACCCGAGCACCTTCTTAACCTGAGCAAAATCAATCTCTTTCTGGTTGGCCCAACCGTTGCATCTTCAGCTGCGCTGCCCAGCAGCAGGAGGTGACCAACCATGAACCGCATCAATTTATTTCACACGAAAGCAATTCGCCAATCAACTCCGGCGCTTGATCTGACCGGCCGGGACAATAACAATTTCGAGAACCATGCCGGCGTGCTCGTATTCGCAGGGCTATTGATCGTTTGTTCGCTTGCCGTGGGATGTTCGAGCGAAAAACCAAAGCAAATTTCCAGCAATCAGATTCCAATGAATGCGCCAATTTCGCCCATGCCGGCTGCGCCTGTTACGCCCACGCCTGACACGCAGGCTCTGCCGAAACCTGTACAGAAGAGACCCGTGAGGCACGTGCCGGCGACAGTGAAGTACGTTGATAACGATTCCGGCGTTTCGTTCCGCTATCCGCGCAAATACGTATTGAAGACTGGCGATGCGGCGGACGAACTCGTGTCCTCCAATCTCGCCGTAATGGACTTCACCCAGCCCGGCGGAGTTGTGACCGCAGCGGTTGAGATCCCGGAAGGCGCCTATCCCAAGACAGATATGGTTTCGGCGATGTTTGACGTCAGCGTAAACAAGTCGCTCACCTCCGAGCAGTGTGCAGATTTTTCTGCCATTCAGCCGGCTTCTTCGACTAAGGCAGACTCGCAGGAAGCAAGTCCAGCGGCGCAGACGCCAACTGATGGCGCGCAATCGTCTGCCGCGAGCACACAGGCACCCACTGCGTCGACGCCCACGCCGAAGCTGATTCTCAGCGATATGGAACTGACTTCGACTGACACGACAGCCAGCGCCGACTCTCGCAAAGAAGAGTCGAAGTATTATCACGTCTTCGAGAACGGTGCGTGCTACGAGTTTGCTCTGAAGGTCGCGACCACCGGAGTCGAGCCGGATGAGGGCGGGAAACCGGTCGATCGCGAAGAAATCTTCAAGAAGCTGGAGGGCATCCTGGCGACGGTGAAGATCAGCCCGGTGAAAACTATCGCGGCGGAAACCGAGAAGCAAACAGCCAGTGCTCCCGTGGCCGCTCCAACCAGTCCGGCACAGTAGATTGCTTCTTTTGGGGGATAACCGCGCTGCTTTAATGTGGCGCGGTTTTCGTTTTGTTCGACGTAGGCCCGGCGACCCCGCCTATGGTCGAAGCGCTCGCACGATTCTTGAAATCTCATTTTCCTGAAACAGCCGGATACCGGCGATTCCGGCTGCGCCGGCGCGCAAACAGGAATGGGCGTTTTGCAGATTGACTCCGCCCAATGCAAGAACGGGAATTTTCTCGGCGCAGGCTCTCCGCAGACCATCGAGCCCTGTGGGAGCAAATTCAGGAGTATCTTTTTTCTCGAATACCGGCGCGAAGACAGCAAAGTTGGCCCCGTTCGTCGCCGCTCGGGCCACATCCTCAGGCGAGTGGCAGGAAACTGCGATCAATGGGTCCGGCCTGAGCTCTTGCTTTTGTCGGTCTGTCGCCGCGTGCCATACGCGGCGAACATCTTGCGGAGAAATATCTTCCGCACGAAGGTGAACTCCGTCGGCGGACGCGGCGAGAGCCACATCCGTCCGAGAATTGATGAGAAGCGCAGCAATCGGCGATTCACGATGAAGGGTTCGCGAGCTTTGCTCGCGAACGACCTTCATTGCTTCGCGAGCCAACACTTCCAATACGCGCGCCGACAAATCTTTCTCGCGAAGCTGGATGTAATCGATCCCGTTGGCCGCGGCTTCGGCAATTTTGTCGATGAGTTGCCGCCGCCGCGCTCGCTCGTCACCGGCGAAGGCGCATCGATCGGTAATGTAGTAGAGAAGGCAGCTTTCAGCCATCAGCTTTTGGCAATCTGGAGGCCGATCCGCATCTACGGCCGGGTCTTGGCAATTTCCGGCAAGACTTCCTGCTCTTTTTCTTTTTTCGGCGTACCGCCGAGATGATACTGGGTCAACCCGTCGCGCAGGAAAGCAAACGCGTCCTCAGGCGTGTCGACAAACTTGAACAGGTTCAGGTCTTCGGGAGAAACCGTTCCGGCATCCACGAAGGCCTGAAAATTCATGATGCGGTTCCAGTATTCGCTGCCGTAGATGACAACCAGAATTTTCTTGGCGAGCTTGTCGGTCTGGGCGAGCGTGAGAATTTCGAACAGCTCGTCGATGGTGCCGAACCCTCCGGGGAAAATTACCAGCGCCTTGGCAAGGTAGGCGAACCAGAACTTGCGCATGAAGAAATAATGAAATTCGAAATTCAGCGCAGGGGTAATGTACTGGTTGGGGAACTGCTCGAACGGCAGATTGATGTTGAGGCCGATGGTTTTGCCTCCGGCTTCGTGAGCGCCGAGATTCGCGGCCTCCATAATGCCTGGGCCGCCACCGGTGGTAACGACAAAACGGTGCCTCCGCGCGGGAATCTGAATCGACCACTCCGTCAGCAAGTAGGCCAGGCGGCGCGCGTCTTCGTAATAGCGGGCCATGTCCACTGCGGTGAGAGCGCGCTTTAGATCTTTTTCGCGTTGCGTGTGAGATGCTTTCGCATTGCCGGCTTCGAGCGCAGTCAGATTCTTCTTGGCAGCCGCGCCCCCCTGGAAGCGAGCCGAGCCGAAGAATACAACCGTGTCCTGAATCTGCTCACGGCGGAAGCGGACCAGCGGCTCCTGATATTCCGCTAGAATGCGCAGAATGCGCCCATCCGGACTGCTGAGAAACGGTTCATTCTGGTAGGCCAGCGGCGCGGGTTTCAGCTTATGGGTCATCGGTCACTCACATTGTTTAGACTCGGAAATCGAAATTCAGAAGTTCAGCGTTGCGCGAACCGTCGCTTACCGGTTTGCCGCGCAGGCAGGTGTCAGCAGACGTCAGTTAGGTTCGTGATAGTGGAACGCTTCCCAGAAACCAATCCAGATATCGAGCAATCCCAATCCGTTGCACACGCCCCGAAAGAAGCCACTCGCAAAAAACGTGCGCAGCCAGGGAAATGAAAGCAGAAGATAATTGTCTGTCCATTCCGGTGTCCAGGGCAGAATCACAAGCAACACGCCTGCTGTCGCGCTCAACAGAACAAAAAAGAAAACCGAACTGCGGTAAACCCAGCGCTGCAAGATGCCGATTCGCCGTGCTTCTTTTTGTTGCCCCTCCTGCATCTCCAAGATAGCCGTAGCGCTTTCGGTCTGCGCCGCATGGGCATCGGAGGGCGGCGCGGCTGGGCTGTTTGCAGCCGGTAAATTTGGGTCCATGGTCACGCAGTTCTCCGCTGGAACGGGCTAGCAGCGCAAAAACGGAGAAAATTTTCGCAGTCCGGCAAGATAGAGAACTGGGATAAACAGGTAAGGGCCAAGCCCATCGGGATATTTTACGACTTCAGAGGCTTAATGCGCTCGGCCACGTCGCGATAATCGATATTGCG
>JASHNX010000119.1 GCA_030041415.1 Candidatus Sulfotelmatobacter sp. | reverse complement strand
ATCGCTGGGTTAGGCAGAGTTTGGACGCGCGCTCATGTTATATCCCACGATGATTCCTAGCAATTCCGGGAGCCGTGTTCCTGATCGGAGCGTGTGAGGCGCACGGAATGAGAGCCCGGCGAAGATAGAGGGGTTTGTTAGTGGAAGGAATGGCGGAGAGGGAGGGATTCGAACCCCCGATACCCGTTAAGGTATGTCCGCTTTCGAGGCGGATCGTTTCAACCGCTCACGCACCTCTCCGCGCCGTACAAGTGCCCGTGCTTTTCGCGTCAGTTGCCGGCAATCAACCGCAATTGATGTCATTCCGAACACGCGCTGAGGGCGCGTGAGGAACCTGCTTCTTGGCCAACCACGCGCCGGCTACCTGCGATTCCTGAAAAACTCCTGCAGCAGTTCCGCGCAGCGACCGGCCAGAACTCCACTGCGAACTTCGACTCGGTGATTTAGTTGCGGATGATTCAGCACCTGCATTACTGAGCGAACGGCCCCTGCTTTGGGGTCGTCTGCCCCGTAGACCAAGCGGCGAACCCTTGCGTGGACCAGCGCTCCGGCGCACATGGCGCACGGCTCAATTGTAGCAAACAGATCGCACTGGCCCAGACGATGGTTACCAATGTTTGCTCCAGCCTCGCGCAGCGCGATGATCTCCGCATGTGCAGTTGGATCGGATTTCTCGATATTGCAGTTCCAACCGCGGCCAACGATTTCGGCATCGCAGACAACGACCGCTCCGACCGGGACTTCTCCTGCTTCCAGGGCACGCTGCGCCGAACGTAGGGCTTCCTGCATCCACAGCTCGTCCCGGCTGTCTTCATCCTGCGGAGCGCTTCGGTTCGCGTGTTGCTCGTCAGCCATCTCAAATAGCCAAGGCAGCAGGGTATCACTGACGCACATTGTCACAGGGGCGAAACCACCGAAGAAGCGGGCCGCGCTGAATTGCTACCAGAGTGAAGCCTCACGCTCCCCGCTGCGAAGTTAGATCAGGCTCAGCACAGAGCGTACAACTTCGGGGACGATTGCCCGAATCACGTTGGGAAGAACAATCGTCACCACCGGATATGCGATGGCAAGGATTGGCAAAGCCAGCAGCAGCTTGGCGGTCGGCGTCAGACTGGCGAAATAGGTTCGCATAACATCCTCATTGGCAGTAAGTACGATGTAACCGGCCGGAAAGTTCCCTACGATTTTGGAGGACGACATGGCCACGACCACCCACTGGTCACCGGAAGATGCCCGGTGGTATGCTACGCGGGTATGGGGATGCCCACGCTGCTACGTAAGATTTTTCTCGTCGACCTCCTGCAGGGATTGAAAGTCACGTTTCGCTATCAGGACCCGAAGGAAATCTACACCGAGCAATATCCCTTGGAGCGGCCACAGGTTGCCGAGCGCTACCGGGGCGCGCCGCGGCTGAACGTGAATTCCGATACCAACGAAACCATGTGCATTGCCTGCGATCTTTGCGCGCTGGCCTGCCCGGAGAATTTGATCGTGGTTTCCAGCGCGCGCAACGAACATACGCGGCGCAAAGAACTCACCAATTTCACCTATGATTTGAGCCGCTGCATGTTCTGCGGTTTATGTGAGGATGCCTGCCCGGTCGATGCGCTCGAACTCACGCAGGATTTTGAACTCGCCAGCTATTCCCGCCAGGGATGGATCTGGGACCGCGAAACACTCGAGAAAGGTCCGCAGCCGACGCAATACAAGAAATAATCCTCAGTATCGTGCCTGACCGGATAAAACCGCAGGCTGCTGCTGCGTCATGCAGTGCATGGTTCCCAATCCCCAAACGAAATCGCCGGAATAGATAGGAACGATTTCGCGCGTGGGAAACACTTCGGAAAGGGTGTTAAGTGCGGTCCGATCGTTCGGATCGTCAAAAACCGGCACGAGCACGACTCCGTTTGCAATATAGAAGTTCGCGTAGCTGGCGGGCAGGCGCCGTTTTTCGAAGATGACTGGACGCGGTAGTGGAATTTCGACGATGTTCAGCGGCCTGCCGTCTTGATCGATCGCGGCCCGCAAGCGGCGAAGGTTCTCACGAAGCGGTGAATGATTGGGATCTTTCCGGTTGGGTTCGATTACAGTCACAACGGTATCTTCAGCGACGAAACGCGTGAGATCATCGACGTGGCCGTGCGTATCGTCGCCCGCTATTCCTCTGCCCAGCCAGATGACGTGCGGCGCACCGAGATACTGGGCGAATAATTTCTCGTAATCCTTGCGCGACATTCCAGGATTACGCCGCTGAATCTTGCTCAGCAGGCATTCTTCGGTGGTCAAGATTGTCCCCTGCCCGTTAACGTCGATCGATCCGCCTTCGAGAACGACACGAGATTTCCGGTGTCCTTTTCGATGGAGCGGCTGAATCTCCTCGGCCTTCGCGACAGCGGCCATGCGCCCGCCGATCTTGTCATCATTTTTCCAGTTCGAATATTTCGCCCATGCGTTGAAGCGAAAGTTGATGGCCTCCTGCCATACTCTTCGATGCTTGTGTGGGGACAGCCGGCCTCGGCTGTCCGGCCGGGCAAAGTCCGGCTTTGCGGCAACAAAAATGCACCCCGAATCGCGAACCCAGACGCGGTCCGTTCGCCAGCGGTGAAAGCGGACGTTTTCTAATGGCGTATTCGCGCGGTCGAGCAGCTTGCGAGCTTTTCGTTCCGCGGCAGCGTCATTGACAATCAGTTCCACCGGTTCATGCCGCGCAAGATTGCGAACGATCTCGCAATACACCCACGGAATCGGCTCGAACTTTCCCGGCCAGTCGCCATGATTGTGCGGCCACGCCAGCCAGGTTGCAGCATGTGGCTCCCATTCAGCGGGCATGCGATTCCCGCTGCTTACGGCGTCGTCCGATAGGGCGTCGCGATCCAGATTTTCTTGTTGAGGGCGTTCCACGAGGGCGCCTATCGTCCGTCCAGCAGCCGATTCGAGATCGGCGCGTATGCGTCGATGCGCCGGTCGCGCAAGAAAGGCCAGTTGCGGCGGATTTCTTCAAGCGCCTTTACATCGACATCGCCCATCAAAATTTCTTCGCAGTCGTGCGAGGCCTCGGCTAGAACGCGGCCAAACGGATCACAGAAAAACGAGCCGCCCCAGAATTCCAGTCCCTGGCCTGGACTCGATTTGCCGCGCACGTTGCCGGTTTCAAATCCCACGCGATTGACCACCGCGACATAAACTCCGTTGGCGATGGCATGCGCGCGTTGAATCGTGCGCCAGGCATCGTGCTGTGCCACGCCAAACTCGGCTTTTTCCGCCGGATGCCAACCAATCGCCGTCGGATAAAAAAGAATCTGAGCCCCTTGCAGAGCCGTCAAGCGCGCGCCCTCGGGAAACCACTGATCCCAACAGACGAGCGTCCCGATTCTGCCGGCTGTGGTATCGAGCGCGCGAAAGCCAAGGTCGCCCGGAGTGAAATAAAATTTCTCGTAATATAGCGGATCGTCGGGGATGTGCATTTTACGGTAAAGCCCGCGCAAAGAGCCATCCGAATCGAAGACCGCAGCCGTGTTGTGATAGACGCCCGGCGCGCGTTTTTCGAACAATGACGCAATCAGCACCACGCCGTGCTGGCGCGCGGAAGCCGCGAGCTTCTCGCTGGCCGGTCCGGGAATCGGTTCGGCTAAATCGAAAAGGGAATGATCTTCGCGCTGGCAAAAGTATTGTGTCTGGAACAATTCAGGCAGACATACGACTTTTGCGCCGCGACCGGCCGCCTCGGCGACGCGCTCGAGCGCTTTGCGAAGATTTTCTTCCGGTTCTGGCCCGCACGACATCTGCACCAGCGCCACGCGAAATTTTTCAGGGGCCAAGCAACGTGCTCCTTGTGAACAGTCTCGCCTAAAGACGATAGAATAGCAGAGCGAAACGAATGCATCGTAAGCGATAGGCTGATGCTTTTTGGATGAGTTCGGAAGTATGAAGATTCTTTCAACGGCCGTCGTTCTTAAGTCCTGCGCTCTCTGTGATAGATGCTCGACTTTAGCCGGGGGCGAAGCCGCAGGACGAGGAATGCAGATTCAGTTTGGTGGGCAGCCGTTCTAATTTTTCTGATCGAGGTGAAACTGTGAAGCACGGCAATCATGACAATTCGCATGCAGGCAAAGGACACGATCGTCCTCCGCATGCTGGCGATGGCGTTGATCGCAAACTGCATAACCCCATCGAGGACCGGCTGATTCCGCTCGAGCCGCTTGATCTAGGCAAGGTGAAGTCGATCGATGACCTGGTGCACGCCATGTCGAAAACGGCATTCACCGGTCGGCAGCTGGGCGAGGCCGCCGATGTGCTCGAAGCGATGGCGCGCGATGAAGAATGTTTTGTCGTGTTGACGCTGTCGGGCGCGATGACCGTCGCAAAACAGGGCCTGATCATCACCGATATGATCGACCGCGGCATCGTCAATGCCGTGGTTTCGACCGGCGCACTGATGGCTCATGGCTTGGTTGAAGCCACCGGACGCGCCCATTTCCGAGCCAATCCCGAAGTTTCTGACGAAGAGCTTTACGAGCAAGGCTATAACCGCGTCTATGACACGCTCGAACCAGAGCAGAATTTAGACGACGTGGAAGAAGTCATGTCGGCTGTGCTCGAGGGATGGGACCACAACGAGACGATGTGCTCTTATAAGCTGAATCACGCGATCGGGGCATATCTTGCAAAGCGCGCTCGCGATCAGCGGGGAATCCTGAAATCCGCGCATGATATGGGCGTGCCTGTCTTTGTGCCGGCATTTACGGATTCGGAGCTCGGCCTCGACACGGCGTTGAACAATCGGCTTCGGGAGTCGACCGGGAGATACAAAATCCGCTTCGATCCCTTTGAAGATCTCGAGCACTTCGCGGCCACGCTGCTCCGGCAGAAAAAACTCGGCATCATCACCATTGGCGGTGGAGTGCCGCGCAACTGGTCGCAGCAGTTCGGACCATTCTGCGAATTGCGTCACCGGCGCCTGGGTGAAAATATCCCTTTGAAGCGCTATCACTATGGCTTGCGCATCTGTCCAGAGCCGGTTTATTGGGGCGGGTTATCGGGCAGTCCCTATAGCGAGGCGGTTTCGTGGGGCAAATTCGTACCCCCGGCGGAAGGTGGAAAATTCGGCGAAGTTTTCGTCGACGCCACGATTGGCTTGCCGCTCATCGTCGCGGCTGTTTTCGAGCGCCTGGATAAGAAGGGAAGTAAGAGCGGCAAAGGGAGGGGAGCGGTCGCGAGGAAGGGATAAGGAGACGTACGAAGCTATGCCTCCGGATGGTCCTACGAGCAGGCCTCGGAGCCGGATGGATCGCTGGCGCTGAATGGCGGATTCGTCCCCTCCAGCTCTGCCGACAAATTGGTCGCGCGGCTCTTGCGGTAAAGCGGCGCAAGAATGCTGTTTTCCAGCACCTGCGACTCGGCTTCTACCCAGTCCTGCAAGGCAGAGCCTTCAGCCTCGCCGCGCTGTTCATACAGGTGCTGGGCGTGCAGGCGAATCTTCCTTTCAATCAGCTCGGTCATTAGTGCCTGCTGCTTTTGTCGGCGCGTCTCTTGATTCAAAGTAACTCCTCTAGCCATGAATAAAGGGCTTTTTTCAATTCTAATGATAAGGGAAGGTAGTTAAAGAAAGGTTACATTCGGCGGGGTGGAGAGGTTACCGAAGTGTTAATTATAGCAGACTCGAAGGCCGGATCAGACTTGCCCACATTGGTCGCGTTTCAAAGATGCTTGAGCAACATCATTGACCCGGCGGTTCAGGACTTCGAGGGCCCCGTCCCGGTGCTGCCGACAGACTGGCTCCAAGTGCGGGTAGCCACGCTAGCGCCCGACCCAAGCTAAACCGTCTGGTCCCTGGCCTGCTTCGATGCGGCCGGTGACTTCGAGCGAGTGCAGATCGATGACGGCAACGTAGCCATCTGGTGAGCAGGCAACATAGGCACGTGAACCGTCGGGTTGCATTTCAATTCCGGCGGCTCCGTGTCCAACCTTCACGCGCTTCAATTCTTTGCGGCTGGCGGCATCGAAAACCGCAACGTCCGGCAGATTGAGACTGCTAATCAGCACGCGCTTTCCGTCTGGAGTAAATTTGAGCCGGTTCGCTCCCTTCACATCCGCGTCGAGAGTTTGGGTTACGGTCTTGCTCGCGGTGTTGATGATTGACACCGTGCCGTTCCCGGCATTGGCGACCCAGATTTCCTTCCTATCGGGAGAAACATCGAAGCCTTCCGATCCGCGGCTGACGGGAATCACCGTCTCATTCCAGTCGCCCCCGGGTACGGCCATGGGCCCGGAATTCCCGCTGTTCTCGATCCAGCTCACCGTGCCCGAACTCACATTGGTTGTGACGATATGCTGCAAATCTGGAAACACATAAATCATGTGCGTGCGGTTCTGTCCCGTGCCCATGACCCAATCGATCTTCATCGTGCCCGGATCATAGCTGCCAATCGCCTTTGCTGCCTCGGCGGTGAACCACACCTTGTTGCCGGCGTAGGCAAGCCCATGTGGGCCGCGGAGGGGACCGAGATCGACCGCAGGCAAGACTTTTCGTGCGGCGAGGTCCACTACGGTAAGTGTGTGGTACGCGCCGCCCCCGTAGTTGGAGATGTAGGCCGTCAACCCGCCTGGCGAGGCAATCACTTCGTGCGGGTCAGGCCCGGCCGGCAGCTTGGCCACTACTTTCAGGCTCGCGGGATCGACAATCAACAGCATGCTGTCTTTCTTGGCGAGAACGAGCAGGGCTGGGTTGGGGGTCTCCTGAGCTTCGAGACCGCATGCGACTAGCAGAAAAACCACAAGAAAGTTTGGCAAAATTCTGAATTTCATGATTGCTAGTCTACTGCCTCGGACTCAAGGGTGGGTAACGCCGTATTCGGCCCGAGGAACCGCTGAGTCTGTGGATGAGGGAGGGGTCGAGGCAATCTAATCAAATATCAACACCGCAGAGGCGATCACGGTGGTCCACAAGCCGCGCTTATCTCCCACGGCCGACTGCGTCACGTTTGCCGTGCGAACGATCTTATTGGAGAGGCGATAGATCTGTTTCTTCTCGTCCCAGGAGCGGTCGGGATCGAACTCGACGTTGAGCGTGGTCGCCAGCATCTCTGCCGCAAGTTCTTCGGCGTATTCGCCGGCGGCATCCTCGGTTTCGCCGAATGAATGGTGCTCACTCAAATACCCGTAGGTGTTTCGATCTGCGGGAATGGCAACTCCAATCGAAGACGCCAACAAGCGATGCGGTTCGTGCGTGGAGTTTTCGGCAACTACGGCGAAGACGACTTCTCCGGGGCTGAGATAGGTGACACCGTCCTTGCGCGGAAGCATCTTGCAATTGGGCGGGAAGATGGAGGAAACACGTACCAGGTTTTGCGCCGCAATACCGGCGTCGCGCAGTGCGAGTTCGAACGAGGTCAAACGTTCCCGGTGTTTCCCCACACCCTTGGTAAAGAACATCTTCTTCGGAACCATGTCTTTGCCCAACTGTCAGCCTCCGGGACGAAAAAATCTTGCGGGAAGAAAGCTCAATCTAACACATTGGTCTGTAAAGGAAAGATGAATTTCCGATTTGAAGCAAAAATGGCAGGCCACCGCTGGCGCGGCCGCCTGCCACCGTGCCCGGATTCTTCGGGGGAGGGCCCGGGCAAAAACCGATTCACTTTACCACAACATTTGACGTGGTCAACAGGAAAGGGAAAGGCCTTCGCTTTCCGGAACAAGAGCGACCGCGGGTCATTTTGCGGCTACAGAACTGACTTCAATCGTGTCGCCATTCAAAGTCCCGGTTACGCTAACTTTCTTACCAGCCTGATCGTTCAGCGTGGACAAAATGGTCTGATTTGCGGTGTTGAGAATGTAGACCTTGTCATCCACCACCAGGGCAAACTTCGAACCCTTCGATACACACGCGCGAGTGCACTCCGCAGGCGCGCCTTCCATGTGCTTGTTGCCACACATGGCATCGCCGACTTCGCCGGTGAAGGTTTGCTTGTGAGCCGGTCCGGCGCCGGCGCCCGCCAGAATCGAAAGAATGGCTACAGCTACGACGAGCCATGAAGGCATACGGCGCAACTCGACAGGATGATTCATCGTCCTCTCCTAGGACCAGCCGGCCGAGCTCGCGAGCAGATACGATCTCAGCCGACAGGTTAGCTTATCGTGATAGGAAGAAAGCTGCAAAGCCGGAAGGCAGGCCATGCTAACGTGGCGCTTTCGCAGTGTACTGCAAGTCTACGTCGACCGTTTTGTCGCGCGCCATAGCGGTCACGTGGCTGGCAACATCCCAGTCAAGACTGGTGGGAAGCAGCTTGTGCGCCACCTTAAGGTATTCCTGTAGATACGTAACATCGTAGACGTCCCCGGGTCGCAGCTTCCATGCGTTGCGCAGCTTCGCGGTGAGATTGTTATCTAAGCCGCGGAACTCGAGATCCCCCATGCGAAACAACGAACCTTCGTCAACCACGAGATGGTAGGAAACCGATTCGGCCCCATCGTCGAATTGGGCGTTGGCTTTCACGCTGGCGAGAATGTATCCGCGTGAGCCGTAAAGCCGCTGCACGATTTGCAGATCGTCGTGCAACTGCTCCATGTCGGCGATCTGCCCGACCTTTGCCTGAATCAGCGGCTGCAGTTCGCTAGCTGCAATTACCTTGTTTCCAGACCAATCCCAGCCGGCGAGCTTGTAGCGGATGCCAGGAGTGACCGGGAATGTGACGTCCACAAAAGTTGGCGGCTGCCCATTTCCATTCCATTCCGAAGCCGTAACTTTCACGACTTTAGGCTCGGCAGGCGCGCACGAGACGCGGAGATATCCGCGTTCCCGATAAATCGGCAAAATTGAACCCTGAGTGAAATTGTCCATGTAGGGGCGGGAGTATTCGCGGTCAATCAGTTTTTCCGCCGCGGCTTGCAGCAACGGCAGTTCGGCGGCGCCAGCTCCGGGAAAGTCCGCACGGTGGATGCGGATGCTGACGCCGACCACGTTGTAATCGATCGATTCCACTTTCCCATTCTTATTCTGAGTTGCCCCAAATTGCACCTGCCCCGGAACTCCATTTTCAGCGAGCAGCGCCTGGAGCACATCGGAAACCTGGCCGGGCAATTTGCCGCTGATGGGCAACTCGCCGTCGAAGAGGGGGATGCGCTCGTGCAATTTATGGATCAAATCCGTCTCGTTAAACCAGACAAAATCGATGAAGTGAACGGGAACGAATTTATCCGCGTCCGCGACTTTGAACTGCAGCTCGGTGCCTTCTCCCAAATAGGAATAGGTGTAGTCGATGTTGCTGAAAGCTCCACTCTCGCCCAGCTGGCGGGCAGCTTTCTGGAAATCTTCTTCATGGGCGACTGTTCCAACAGGAAGTCCGCTGGCAGTCGCGATTTCCTGCTGAGTGAACCGTTTGCTGCCAACCGCTTTGACGGAAATCAGCTTGTACGAGGAGGGCGCGGTTGAACCGCTTTTGCGCGAGCCAGTTTGCGCCGTGAAAGGCGTAGGAGAATAAAACAGACCAAGAAGCAGGCCGGACGCCAGAAGCGAAGAAATATGCGCTTTCATCGGCCGGGTTTCACTCTTCCGTTGCTGGATTTGTGATTCTTCGCGATTTCGATGAAAGCCAGCGCAGCGCGGCTGAGAGTCTTGTCTTTACGAAAGACAAGCGCCAGGTCGCGTCGCAATTGCGCATCGGCCATGGGTATGGCGGCAAGAACTCCGCCGCGGACATCGTTCTGTACATTCGAACGCGCGATAAAGCCCACTCCGACACCGGCGGCGACGAAGCGCTTTAGCAACTCACTGGAATTAAGCTCCATGCTGTAGTGCGGTTTCAAGCCGCGCTCGCGAAACAGGTTATCGAGCGCATCGCGCGTATGCCCGGCCTTGGGCAGAACCAACGGAAACCTCGCCAAATCTCCCACCATAGCGGCTTTCATTTTTTCCAACGGATGATTCGGCGGCGCAATAATGACCAACTCATCCTGATGGATGAGAATCACGGTGAGCCGGTTGTCTTTCACGGGCAGCGAAACCACGCCGAAATCCACGGAATTGTCGATCACCGATTCAAGAATCGCAGCGTAATCAGCACTCTTGATGTTGACGGAAACGTTGGGATATTGCTTCTTAAAATCGGCAAAGACTTCGGGCAGGATATGCAGGCAGGTGCCCTCGTTCGCTCCTACGGTGATGGCGCCACGCGGGATGTGTTCCATCTCGGCGAGAGTAGTGAGGATTGACTTGCGAGCGTCGAGAGTTTCCTGAACGTACTTCAGAAAGGCCTTCCCCGCGGCGGTCAGCGAGACTTTACCGCCCGAGCGGTCAAAAAGCTTCGCGCCGACTTCGTCTTCCAGGGCGCGGATCTGGGAGGAGATGGCCGGTTGGGTGCGAAAGCGTTTCTCGGCGGCCCGCGAGAAAGACGCGTGGCGGGCGACTTCGAGAAATGTCTGAAGCTGATCGAAGTCCATGAGTCAGAGGGCGCTGCCGCTGCGGACCAAAGCAGGCCCGGAGTTGCGCAAGCAGGCAAGTATAAGGCGGAGTGGCACCGTAGCCAACGGGACGTTGGGAGGAAGCGCAAGACCGGGTGTGACCCGCGGATAGTAATCTTCCGCTATCCCGTCTAAACGGCGCTGGTCAGCGAAGTGTGCTTGCTGAGCCGGTTGATGATTTTGAGGGTTTTGTTGGATTCCGGCGCACGCAGGATTTCTGGCTGATTCGCCTCGACCACTCCCTCTTCAACGGCATCCAGCGCCACCGCGGATCTCTCCAGCACCATCGCCAAATACTTCTGAGCGATGGGACGGTCGGCGGGATGGATCAGTTCCCACCAGCGGCGAATTGACTCTTGTACCTCGGCCTCCGACTTCTCACCTACAACCAGCGCATCCACTAATCGGTAGACCTTACTTTTGACGGCTTGATAAGAAACAGAAACTTCCTGGGGCATTGGGGTTTTTGAGCTTGCTTATACATGGCTGTGTGCAATCGGCGAACCAAACCGTAGGTGGTTGTGCCGTAAGTCCTTGCTAGCCAGCAGCGTTTGTCAGTAATCCTACGAATGGAATAAATCAGAATTTTGGATATGAATTCTGGAAGTTTGTGCTCGATGTTTCATTGTTTCATATCGCCGGGATGCGAAATACAACGGGCCTCGGCATCAAGGTCTTCGGGCAATGCGAAAAGGCGTCTGCGGGTTACAATGTTCCGCCTTAGCGAGTGCGACGAGGGTTAAATCAAGACCAGGTTGCAAACGGGAATGTTCCATTGAGATCTGAATAACCTAGTGACGAATTATCTGGAGGCCGAATGAAAGCGCTATTTTCAGTGATTGCATTGATTTTGATCTTTTCTTCAGGGGTTAGCGCGCAGAGTGACTCATACCCGACCGACAAGAAGATTATCGACACCCAGGATCGGATGTTTTTCCCTCACGACATGTTCTGGGGATGGGCGCAGCTCGACCTCGCTCCCCCGCATAACGAGATCGACCCAAACCTCTGCGCCTCGACGGCGAGGCAATATGGAGGCGCGGACGCCCCTTGCAGCATGTTCGCGCGCTACATGTTATCGGGGATGCTCGAGGTGCGGCCTTTCGGCCGGACCCAGTTGCGGCGATTCATGGTTTTCGGTGCACCCTCATTTCTGTTTGGCAAGAATGTTCCGCAGGCGCTCTACACCTGGTCGCCGGATACGATTGGCATTGAGCACTCGTGGGGCGCGGGTGTCTACATCGCGAAAGGATTTGAGTTCCGCGTTACACAGCATTTTCTGTTTGACCGCTTGGGCGCGCGCGACAAATACCTGGGACCCGCTGATCTCGGCGCCAATGGGCCCTGGGGACGCTATGCGGCTGTAGGAGTGCGCAAATATTTCGGGACGAGACGGTGGTGAATCTTCTATGCAGCAGCTGCGGGTAGCGAATGCTGGCTCAATCGCCCGACCGGCCAGACCACAAACGCGACCAGAAGGCCGAGGATCATAAACGGTAGCAGCAGGACGAGTAATATCCATGGCCAAACTCTGTGTAGCTGGGAGTCGCGCCAGCAAAGGCGGCGACTGCGAGTGAAAGGACGAGCGCGAGGCGATAAAACGTGGCCGCAGCATAGAATCGGAAGCGCGACCGGCATTGTGCAATGCGCCTAACGGCAGAACCTGGTTCCAGAAGCGGATTATGGCCAAGGCAAAAGGATTTAATAGTGTGCAGTTCCGGCAGGTTTTCTATAATGTTGGGTTTTCCCAGGATCGCTCGAACTTCATAAGGAGATGACGAATGGCGGGGTCTTATAACGGTATAGCTGTGCCCACGGACGGAAAGAAGATCAATTATTCCAACGGTAAGTACGATGTGCCGGATAATCCGATTATTCCGTTTATCGAAGGCGATGGAACTGGACGCGATATCTGGAAGGCATCAATTCGAGTGTTCGATGCGGCGGTAGAAAAAGCATACAACGGCAAGCGGCGCGTTGCCTGGTATGAAGTTTTCGCTGGGGAAAAAGCGAAGGCAAAATTCGACAACTGGCTGCCCGACGATACAGTTGAATCCATTCGCGATCTTCGCGTGGCCATCAAAGGCCCGCTCACGACGCCCGTCGGCGGAGGCTTTCGTTCCTTGAATGTAACTCTGCGGCAGGTTTTAGATCTGTATTCGTGCGTTCGTCCGGTGAAGTATTACAAGGGGGTTCCCTCGCCGGTGAAGCATCCCGAGCGTATGGATGTTGTTATTTTCCGAGAGAACACAGAAGACGTCTACATCGGCATCGAGTGGGAAGAGGGAACTGCCGAGGCAGCAAAACTGATCAAGTTTCTGAATGAAGAAATGCTCAAAGGCGGCAAGAAGCAGATTCGCCGCGACTCCGGTGTGGGCATCAAGCCGATTTCTATAACGGGGACGAAGCGTCTCGTGCGCATGGCGATTCAGCACGCGATTGAAACAGGACGCAAAACAGTCACGCTGGTGCACAAAGGAAACATTCAAAAATTCACCGAGGGCGCGTTCCGCAAATGGGGATACGAACTCGCCACTCAGGAATTTCGCGACAAAGTCGTGACCGAGCGCGAGAGCTGGATTCTCGACAACAAGGACAAGAATGCGAATTTGACAGTGGCGCAGAACGCCGAACTGGTCGAGCCGGGGATGGAATTCGCACCTCCGGCATTTCGCGCGTCGGTTGAGCAGGAGGTGAAAGACGTCCTCGACCAAATTTACTCGACACACGGCAACGGCCAGTGGAAGAAGAAAATCATGATCAATGACCGAATTGCCGATTCTATCTTTCAACAGATCGTCACGCGGCCGGACGAGTATTCGGTTCTTGCCACGCCAAATTTGAACGGCGACTATATTTCCGACGCGTGCGCCGCGCAGGTGGGCGGGCTCGGTATCGCGCCAGGTGCGAACATCGGCGATGGTTACGCGATTTTTGAAGCAACCCACGGCACCGCGCCAAAATATGCCGATAAAGACGTGATCAATCCCGGCTCGGTGATACTGTCAGGCGTAATGATGTTTCGCTTTCTGGGATGGAACGAAGCCGCCGACCTGATCGAAAACGGCATGGAGCGCACGATTCAGCAGAAGAAAGTCACGTACGATTTCGAGCGGCTGATGGAAGGCGCAACGAAAGTCAAGACCAGTCAGTTCGGCGACTGCATTATCGAGAACATGAGAGCGGGAGTGCTGGTGTAACCCGGAGTGATCGGGCGATTGGGTCATTGGGCGATTCTGTTGGCGGGAAACAGTTGCTTCGCTCTTCGATCGCACGATCACGCAATCGCTTAATTCTGAAAGGACTCATACATGCGAGGAATTTTATGAGAAAGAAAGTAACAATAGTAGGTTCGGGCAACGTAGGCGCGACGGCTGCCCACTGGATCGCCTCCAAAGAACTAGCCGACGTCGTTCTTATCGACATCATCGAGGGCGTGCCGCAGGGCAAGGGACTCGACCTGCTGGAGGCCATGCCCATCGAGAAGCGCGATTCGCACATCATGGGCACCAACGATTACAGAGACACTGCGCACTCTGACATTGTTGTGATCACGGCTGGCATTCCCCGCAAGCCCGGCATGAGCCGCGACGATTTGCTTAATACTAATCACGGCATCATGAGAACCGTGGTCGGCGAAGTGATCAAGCACTCGCCGAAGTGCATCATTATCGTGGTCTCGAACCCGCTCGACGCCATGGCGCAGGCCGCGTTCAAGCTCTGCGGATTTCCGCGCGAGCGAGTTATCGGCATGGCCGGTGTACTCGACTCCGCGCGCTTCCGTGCGTTCATTGCGGAAGAATTGAAAGTCAGCGTGGAGAACGTTACGGCATTTGTTCTCGGTGGTCATGGCGACACGATGGTTCCACTGCCGCGCTATTCGACAGTCGCCGGCATTCCGATCACCGAGTTGATTGAGAAATCGAAGCTGGATGCTCTGGTGCAGCGCACCCGCGACGGCGGCGCTGAGATCGTGAAGTACCTGAAAACGGGCTCCGCCTATTACGCCCCTTCGGCGGCCGCGACGGAGATGGTTGAGGCAATTCTCAAAGACAAAAAGAAAATCTTGCCCTGCGCCGCGTATCTGCAAGGCGAATACGGAATTAGCGGACTCTTCGTCGGCGTGCCGTGCAAGTTGGGCGCGAAGGGAATCGAGCAGATCATCGAAATCACGCTGACGCCGGAAGAGAAGGTGGGACTCGATAAGAGCGCCGCGGCGGTCAAAGAGTTGTGCGGAGTAATTGGGGTTTAGGCCTAAGCGCCGGAGGGGTGGTGCTTCCTGCCGGACGACTGCAGCTACTCCGGACTGATCGCAGTTCGTTATTGGCCCTCGTTTCCGCATAGAATAGACGGGTGAGTTTGCCCCGCATTTACCTCGATAACAACGCCACCACGCCGGTTCTGCCCGAGGTGCTCGGAGCCATGCGTCCGTACTTCGGCGAGCGCTTTGGCAATGCCTCGTCGATTCACAGTTATGGGCAGGAGACCCGTGCAGCGGTCGAGAACGCCCGCGAATCGGTGGCGGCGCTGCTTGGTTGTCGAGCGTCGGAGATCGTTTTTACCAGCGGCGGGACGGAGGCTGATAATCTTGCAATCGCCGGTCTGGTGAGCGCAGGCGGTCACGTGATTACTTCGCCAATCGAGCATCACGCGGTTCTTCACGCGGTTCTTCACGCGTGCAAGCATCTCGAGGAAATTGGCTGCGAGGTTACGTATGTTCCGGTCGACGGCCGAGGCTTGGTCGATCCCGGCGATGTTCGCCGTGCGTTGCGGCCAAATACGAAACTGATTTCGATCATGATGGCGAACAACGAAACTGGGGTTCTGCAGCCGGTTGAAGAGATTGGGAAGATTGCTGCAGAAGCTGAAACTTGTTTTCATACCGACGCCGTGCAAGCAGTGGGGAAGGTTGCAATCGATGTAAAGCGAATCGGCTGCCACGCGTTGTCGCTTTCCGGCCATAAGATGCACGCGCCGCAAGGTGTGGGTGCCTTGTATGTTCGCAAGGGAACGCATCTTCACCCGCTGTTTTATGGAGGGCGCCACGAACGTTCTCGCCGGGCAGGAACGGAGAACGTGCCTGGAATTGTTGGCCTGGGCCGCGCTGCGGAGTTGGCGTTAGAGAGTTTCAATCGCGGCGATCATAAGACAATGATTGCGCTGAGGGACCGGCTGGAGCAGGGAATACTTGCTCAAGTGGAAAACGCGGCAGTAAACGGCGGTGGTGCGCCCCGTGTTGCGAACACGACGAACATTAATTTCGATCACATCGACGGAGAATCGCTGGTCATTGCGCTCGACCTAAAGGGACTTGCAGTCTCGACCGGGGCGGCGTGTTCTTCGGGAGCAATTGAACCATCGCATGTATTGATCGCTATGGGCATGACTCCGAATCGAGCGAGAGCCAGCATTCGTTTCAGTTTAGGGAAGCAGAATACGAGAGAAGAAGTCGATTTCGCATTGGCGCTCGTACCGGAGACGGTGGCGCGGTTGCGGGAATTGTCACCGACACACAACAAGACTGCAGTCAGCATCTAACGGTTCGTGTTTGATCTTTGCGCTCTAGCCCGGGGAATAACGCCTAACTGGCCAAATGATTGGTGAAAATGTGGTTGCGCACAATTAAGCATATGCCCTCGCAACGCACCATTGCGGTAGCCATGTCGGGAGGAGTCGATTCCTCCACCGTTGCGGCCATGTTGCGCGCGGACGGGCACAACGTGGTCGGCCTCACCATGCAACTCTGGAATCAGCGGCGTCTGGCTGGACGCGAGGGCATGCCCGAGCAGGTAACCGGACGCTGCTGCTCGCTCGACGACGTTTACGATGCGCGCCGCGTGGCTCAGCACCTCGGCATTCCGTATTACGTCGTGAATCATGAAGAGCGCTTCGAGCGCGATGTAGTGCGGCCGTTCGTCGCCGAGTATCTTTCCGGTCGTACGCCGATTCCATGCAGCCTCTGCAACAATCATTTGAAATTCGATCAGCTTCACGTCGTGGCGCGGCAGATTGGCGCCGATGCCGTTGCTACTGGCCATTACGCGTGGGTTGAATACGACGATGCTCGCGAACGCTGGCTGCTTCGACGTCCCGCCGACCGCAGCAAGGATCAGACATATTTTCTTTTCGGTCTCACGCAAGAGCAACTCAGCCGCACGCTGTTTCCCCTTGGCGGAATGACGAAGCCTGAGGTTCGTGAGATGGCACGCGAGCACGGTCTCGCTCTGGCTGAGAAGCCGGACTCGCAGGAAATCTGTTTCGTGCCTGGCGGCGACTACAAGCGCTTTATCGATGCTTATCTTGCCGAGAGTGGGGAAGCTTTGCCCGATACGGCTGGCGAACTGGTCACGACCAGCGGAGAGGTGATCGGCGAGCATAGCGGCATTCACAACTTCACCGTCGGCCAGCGCAAGGGACTGGGGGTCGCTACCGGATCGCCGCTCTACGTAATTCAGATCAACGGAGCGGAGAACAAGGTGGTTGTAGGCGGCGACCAGCAACTGTATTCGCAAACGTTGTACGCGACGCGGATTAATCTCATCTCGGTCGCCGATCTGCATGCGCCGATGCGGGTTGCAGTAAAGATCCGGCATCGCCATGAGCCGGCTGCAGCAATGATCGAGAAGACGGGTAGTGATGAGATTCTCGTGACATTCGATCAGCCACAGCGCGCGATTACTCCGGGACAGGCCGCGGTATTTTATGACGGTGACATCGTGGTTGGCGGCGGATGGATCAGGTGAGCGCTCATCATGGGCATAAGGCAGAGAGAAAATCAGTTGCATCCTGACGATGCTCTGCATTATCCGGCAGTCAACATCGAAGGCAAAGGTGCGTTTTCCGCCTCCGATTTGAACGACGGACTTGTGGAGGCGCCAGGCCAAATTCGCGCCCGTAGTGTCGACCTCAATCACTGACCTTTGATAAGCTGTCGATTTCTGATCCCCAAGGGGGGTACTTCTCGAAAGGCGATTTTCTCTCAGAGCCGGCGAATCAAATTGCAATGGCGTCCGAAACCATCAGCGGCCAGACATCCGGGATCTCGCAGCTCGTCTCATCGCCGCTCACTGCCTCGGCAATTTTTCTTGTCGTCACGATCAATCCCGGCGACGCAAGTCGCGATACAGTTCTCTCGCTTTGCGCCGATGTTTCCGCCCTTCTGCGTTCCGTCGGTTTTCGCGCCCTCGATGGGGCGCTTTCATGCATCATGGGTTTCGGTTCCAATGCCTGGGATCGCCTTTTCGGCTCACCGCGACCTGCTGAACTTCATCCCTTTCGGGAATTTCGCTCCGGTCCACGGCATGCTGTTTCCACGCCTGGCGATTTGATCTTTCACATTCGCGCCAAGCACATGGACCTCTGCTTCGAGCTCGCCACGCAGATCATGACGCGTCTCGCGGGCGCAGTTACCACGGCCGACGAAGTCCACGGCTTCCGCTACTTCGACGAACGCGATCTCCTTGGCTTCGTGGACGGCACCGAAAACCCCACGGGCAGTGTGGCCTCCGACGCGGTTTTCATCGGCGACGAAAATCCGGCTTTTGGCGGTGGAAGCTACGTCATCGTGCAAAAGTATCTTCACAACCTCGACGCCTGGAACAATATTCCGACCGAAGCCCAGGAAAA
The DNA here is from genome assembly GCA_030041415.1 of Candidatus Sulfotelmatobacter sp. Taxonomy (GTDB): domain Bacteria; phylum Acidobacteriota; class Terriglobia; order Terriglobales; family Acidobacteriaceae; genus Sulfotelmatobacter. The sequence goes on along the minus strand of JASHNX010000119.1, from coordinate 17,284 downwards.
AATCATCGGGCGCACCAAACTTTCGGACATCGAACTCGACGATTCCGTGAAGCCCACCTCCGCTCACAACGCTCTAAACACCATCGAAGAAAACGGCCGCGAAATCAAAATCCTCCGCGACAACATGCCCTTCGGCCGGCCCGGCCACGGCGAATTCGGCACGTATTTCATCGGTTATAGCCGCTCGCCCCGCACCATCGAACAGATGCTTGAAAACATGTTCATCGGCCGCCCGCCCGGCAATTACGATCGCATCCTCGATTTCAGCACCGCGGTCACCGGAAGTCTTTTCTTCGTTCCGACCGCCACGTTCCTCGATAGCGTTTCGCCCGTTCAATCTTCTCCCGCAACATCATCTGAAGCACAGAGTGATCCGACCTCTTCGTCGTCGACTGAAACCTCCGCATCCACCGCGCCATCCAACGATGGTTCGCTGGGCATCGGTTCCTTGAAAGGAGACAATTGCCATGAATAACCTGCACCGCGAGCTGGCTCCGATTTCCGATGCCGCGTGGGCTCAAATCGAGGAGGAGACTTCACGCACTCTCAAGCGCTATCTTGCCGGCCGCCGCGTTGTAGATGTTCATGGACCGGCAGGAGTAGCTCTCTCAGCCATTGGCACCGGCCACGTGAGCCCGATCGCCTCACACGACAAGAGCATCACCGCGCGACAGCGAGAGGTCAAGGCCCTCGTCGAGTTGCGCGTTCCTTTCGAACTTGACCGCCAGATGATTGACGACGTCGAACGCGGCGCGAACGATTCTGATTGGCAACCCGCAAAAGATGCCGCACGCTCTCTGGCTTTCGCCGAAGACCGCGCCATTTTCGAAGGATACGAAGCAGCCGGAATTGTCGGAATTCGCCAGGGCACCAGCAATCCGAAGAACTCTCTTCCCGGCGACGTGCGTAAATATCCGGAGGCCTTTGCACAAGCCTTAAGTCAACTGCGCCTGGTCGGGGTCAACGGTCCCTATGCCGTTCTCCTTGGCGCCGAGGCTTACACCGAGCTCGCTGAGACCAGTGATTACGGGTATCCAGTTCTCGAACACGTCAAACGACTTGTTGAAGGCAAAATCATCTGGGCTCCCGCGATTGAAGGCGCATTCGTCGTGACAACCCGCGGCGGAGACCTTGATTTTCACATCGGCCAGGACGCTTCCATCGGTTATTTGAGCCACACTGAGGCGAATGTCCGCCTTTATTTACAGGAGACATTTACCTTCCTGTATCTCACTTCCGAATCCGCAGTCGCCCTCGGTCCGCCCTCAAAGCCACGATCGTCTTGAGCGACATACGGATAATCAGAGGGAAAGGTATTAGCTTCTCCCGGCTGAGCAGGCTGGACCTCAGATGCAGAGTCGTCCGAAGTACCTGACTGACCCGTGACCAGAGCGACGCTGGTTGCCTTTTTCGGTCCTTTTAGGTTTAACCTTGTACACGAAGAGCAGATTCTCCAAACTATTGAAAACGATGAAGACAAAGAGTGGCGAACGGTGAGATAGACAGCGTTGATGGGCCTTTTTCTGCGCGAACGGGGTGCGCCGCCAGGCCGCGCTGCTCCCCGATTTTGCATCTGATTCCTGTGAGATCGGACTCTAAGGAATCGACGAATCGAGCGATTATACGGAAGGAGCTATAATTTTCTGCTGATATGCCGAGCGTGCGGTATGCGTTGGTTGCTTACATCAAGAGTCCGATAACCGCGTTCGTGGAGAGCCTGCGGCGGGAACTGCACCCAGCTTTGCCTCATCACGACGCCCATCTCACGCTTCTTCCACCGCGGCCCCTGCACGGAACCGAATCCGAGGGACTGCGATTGCTGGCGCGAGTCTGCGGCGGCGTGGAACCCTTCGAACTGACCCTTGGCGAAATGCAATCATTTGCGCCAACCACATGGACGGTTTACATCGGAGTTGGCCAGGGCGGCTCCCGCATGCAGGAATTGCATCGGCAGCTGAATCAGGAAACCTTTGCGTTCGCGGAAGAGTGGCCGTACGTTCCGCATCTCACCATCGCGAAAATGCAGACGGAACAGGAGGCTGCGCAGGCGGTTGAGATTGCGCGACGATGGTGGCATAGCTACGGGGGTAGCCGGCGCATTCTTCTCGACCGCCTCACGTTCGTGCGCGAAGATGCTCCCAATTGTTGGGTCGATCTCGCGCCCGTGCCGCTCGGCGGCAGCCTGGTTTCGCGTTGAAGACATCCGCGAGCATTTTCCGCTGAATCAACGGAATCGACCGTAACCTCTGAAGGGTTACTTTCCCATTACGTTACTCAATTCCGGAATTGCATGGCCCCTGGTACATTTCCCTCCCGTGTGTTGCGCCCGTGCCACGCGCACTGTAAACAAGGACTAGGTACAGCTCGAATCCACGCCGCTCTGAGCCGCTTCGGACGTGGGTTTTCGGCCAGGCGGAGGGCAGCGCATGCAGATCGGGGTCTACGGTTCGGGTTATCTCGGAACGGTGATTTCGGCATGTTTGGCAGATTTTGGCACTCCGGTCTCCTGTTGTCATCCCGATCGAACCCGCATGGTCGAAATGGCCCAGGGGAACATTCCCTTTTTTGAGAAGAATTTAAAGGAAGTGATCCGGCGAAACGTGCGAGCCGGCCGACTGGCTTATTCCACCGACATTGAATCGTTCGCGCGAAAAACTCAGGTCATTTTTCTCGCTGAGGATGGAGCCGAAAATCTGACCGATGTTGCCATGCGGATCGCGCGCCTTGCTGCCAAGCCTCCAATCCTGATCGTGGTGACTCCGGTTTCTGTCGGCACGGCGAACACGCTCGAAAAATTGTTCAAGGATAACGGCCTGCTGGGAACCATCGTTTCTCAGCCCATGTTTTTCACGGATGGTTGCGCGGTGGAAGATTTCAACTGGCCGGACCGGCTCATTCTTGGTTCGACCTCCAGTGAAGCGGTGCAGATTCTCAAGCAGATTTTCCATCCGCTCGTGATGCGCGGCGTGCCGGTCATCGTCACTAATCAGGCAACCGCGGAACTGGTGCGGGAGTCAGCGACTGCGTTTGTCGCTACCAAAATTTCCTTTATCAACGAAGTTGCGGCTCTTTGTGAGCGAGTGGGAGCCGATGCGGTCAGCCTCGCTCTCGCGCTTGGACTGGACAAGAAAATCGCTCCGCGCTGCTTGCAGCCGGGAGCGGGCATGGGTGGCGTTTTTGCCGAGTCCGACATGGATTCTCTCGCCAATCTCGCGCAGAAAAACGGCTTGCCGCTCAAAGTTCTCAGCGCTGCTCGCGATGTGAACCACACGCTCGCCGATCGCCTGGTCGACAAGATCGCCACGGCGTTGAACTCGGTCGAGAACAAGGACGTCGGAATTCTTGGACTGGCATTCAAGCCCAACACCAATTCTGTTGCAGGATCGTCGGCGATTCGACTAGCTGAAACCCTGGTGGCGAAAGGCGCGCGGGTCAAGGCGTACGATCCAGTCGCGCTCGTGGAAGCTAAGACTCGCCTGAATGGCTCGGTACGCTATTGCGATTCAGCCTATGCGGCCGCCGAAGGCATGGATGCCTTGGTCGTTGGCACCGGCTGGCCCGAATTCCGCGCTCTCGACTTCGACCGCATTAAACACCTGCTCAAGAAACCCATCATCGTCGATACGAAGAATCTGCTCGATGCCGTCCGTCTCCGCGCCATGGGATTTGAATACGTCGGCGTAGGGCGGGGATAGCTGCTCAAATCGAAGCCTGAAACATCGCGCTGTAGATCTCGGTATTGTCCAATCGGTCAGACAAAAATCCACCCTCCAGAAATCCTGAAGGGTGGGTTGTCGTTTGGGATTACTTCGTCTCCCTCACGTCTGAGATGGCTACCCGCGATGTACGAACGCTTCGTACCCTCTTCGGAAGCCGCGCCGATAATCCTCAGCTGCGTCGGGCGAGACCGGAGGATTGCGGAAGCGTGGGTGGCGCTCAACGTTGGGCGCTAGTCCCTGATTGATATCGCGCCGCGCCGCTGCGAATCCATCGTGAAAACCTTGTCGAGCGACCTCTGGAAATTCCGGTGGCGGGGGCGGCTCGTCGTAGACCGGATGAGGATGAGAACATCCGGCAATCGATAGAGGGAGTGCCAGAACTGCAAGGGCAAGCCATTTTTTCATATCATGTCCTTGTCGTTGTATTTTGATGTCCCGCCGCTACGGACGTAAACGCTCACGGATGTAAACACAAGACCCGAAAAAGTGTTGTGGTGAATCACGCTGCCGAATCACGAGTCATGACCGGATGTTGGTAGCTGGGATTCTTGAGCCGAAGTTTACGTGCAAACGGACCACTTTCTGGCCCCGCGCATTCCGTTACAATCATCTTTTCTATGAAAACTTTCGAACAAATTACCGATCTTGAGCGCCGTTACTTGCTGGGAACCTACAATCGCTATCCTGTCGCCTTTGCCCGGGGCAAGGGCGTGTTTCTTTACGATCTAGATGATCGCCGCTATCTGGATTTTGTTTCGGGTCTTGGAGTGAATGCACTGGGGCATGCGCACCCGCGAATTGTAAAGACGATTCGCGAACAGGCCGCGAAGCTCATTCACATTTCGAATCTCTATTACAACGAATATCAGGGCGAACTGGCTGAGAAGCTGTGTGGGTTGGCAGGGGCAGCTTCGGGCGGCGTTCTGGCGAATTCGCGGGCATTTTTCCAGAACAGCGGCACGGAGGCGATTGAGGGATCGATCAAGCTGGCGCGACTGGCCGGACATCGCGCTGGCGGCGATGCGAAGTCGCGCCTGGTGGCCCTGCAAGGCTCGTATCATGGGCGAACATTCGGGGCCCTCTCGCTGACCGGGCAGGATAAGCATCGCAAGGGATTCGGGCCGTTGCTCGAAGAAGTGACATTCGTGCCGCAGAATGACATCGAAGGCTTGCGTGCGGCAGTAAATGACAACACTTGCGCGATTGTGCTTGAGCCGATTTTCGGCGAAGGCGGAATCTATGAATGCTCGGTTGAATTCTTGCGTGAATGCCGCGCGCTCGCTGACCAGTTTAAGGCGGCTTTGATTTTCGACGAGATTCAGTGCGGGTTGGGGCGCACTGGAACCATGTTTGCCTTCCAGAGTTTCGGTGTGGTTCCCGACATCATTGCCATTGCCAAGCCGATTGCGGCAGGCCTGCCGCTCGGTGCGTTCATCGCGAAGGAAGAATTTGCCAACGCGATTTCGCCGGGTCAGCATGGGACAACATTTGGTGGCGGGCCGCTGGCGTGCCGCGTGGCTCTGGAATTTCTGGCGATTGTGGAAGAAGAAAAGCTGCTGGAGAACGTGAATCGCGTTGGCGCATACCTGCAGCAGGAACTGAAAGCGATCGCTGAGAAAAGCCCGCTTGCGAAGGAAGTTCGTGGGCGGGGATTTATCCAGGGAATCAATTTGGAAATTCCGGCGCGGCCGATTGTAGATGCGGCACTGGGCGAAGGCGTGCTATTTAACAGCACTCACGATACGGTGGTGCGCTTTCTTCCCCCATTCTTGCTGGAAGAAAAGCATGTGGACAAGGGTATGCGGCTGCTGAAAAAACTGCTCCGGAACGCTAGAAAAAAGGCGGCGTGAAAGCGGCTACGGATCCTTCGACTACGCATGGCCTTCGCCTCGCGAAGGTGATGCTCCGCTCAGGATGACAGTGCAATTTAGGCTCAGGACAGTGAAAGTTAGGAGCCAGAAAAACGGGGAGCCGAAGCTCCCCAAGTGAAGCGAACAGAGGCGATGTTCCTTTACATAGAATGACGTTGCCGCAAAAAAGTTGTCCAACCGGGCAAGAAGATTTCGCGTGACCGAGTCGAAACGGGATACATGGAATACCCCATTCCCGGGCGACAGCCCCGGGGTCGAAGAATGTTGGACTGATCTCGATGGCGTCCGCTTGCGCTATCTTCGGGGCGGTTCCGGGCCTCCGCTGATCCTGCTGCATGGCCTTCTCGGATATTCCTTTTCCTGGCGATTCACGCTGCCGGCCTTGGTCCCTTACGCTACGGCCTATGCGCCGGACATGCCGGGCGCGGGATTTTCGGACCGGCTGCCGGGACTCGATCACACGATGCACGGCACGGCCGAGCGCATGCTACGCTGGGTCGAGCGCCTGGGCATTTTGTCTTTCGATCTGCTGGGAACGTCGCATGGCGGCGCCGTGGCGATGATGATGGCGGCCAAGTGCCTGGAGGTCGAATCGCGGCTTCGCGTGCGGCGGTTGGTGCTGGTTGCTCCGGTGAATCCTTTTTCTGCGCATGGCCGGTACCTAGCGCCGTTTATTGGGAGCGATATCGGATCAGCCTGGTTTCGTCTCTTTGTTCCACAGATGGGCGGCCTCTATCGCTACTGGCATGGGAGGATGTATGGGCACCCCAGCCTTATTCCACCCGACTCTTTCGAAGGGTATCTCTCTGCGCTGCGGACTCCGGATTCTTACGATCATGCTTTAAGCATCGTGCGTACCTGGACTAAGGATCTGCGCGAACTTGAGGCGACATTGCCAAAGCTAGCGAATACTCCAGCGCTCTTCATATGGGGTAACAGGGATCCCGCGGTCTATGTTTCCTCGGCTGAGCCTTTGGCGAAATACTTCCCGCAGTCTCGAACCGTAATTTTTCCCGGCATCGGGCATTTACCGTACGAGGAATGTCCGGACGAGTTCAATCGGGCGCTGATCGATTTTCTAACCCATGACGACGCTCTTGGGTTTTTCTCGCGGTAGCTGAAGTGATTAATGAACGCGAATTGCCCGTGTGCCACTAAAATTAACTCGTGGGGACGCCCGAAAAGATTCTGCCGTCCGAACCCGGCGCCGATTCGAGCCTGGAATCCGGCCGGGCTGACAGAACAGGGAAAAACGAAACGTCGGTTTTCCGGCCGCGGCGTTGCCTGCGCGGCGGTCACCTTCAAACCCTTGCCGCCTTCTTTCTTCCACGTCGGATTGAACTGGCACCCTCCGAGCGCCGGTTGATCGAAGTGGAGTCCGGCATTCCCGTTCTTTGCCATTGCCATTGGCAGAACGATAAGCGGGCGCTGACGCTGATCGTGGTTCATGGGCTCGAGGGTTCGAGCGAGTCGCAGTACATGATGGGGATCGCGCGCAATGGATTGGCCGCCGGCATGAATGTGATCCGCATGAATCAGCGCAACTGCGGCGGCATGGACCATTGTGCGCCCACGCTGTACAACTCTAGCCGATCGGCTGACATTGCAGCGGTCGCAAAACACGTAGTCGATCACGATCAAGTTCCAAGTTTCGTGCTGGCAGGATTCTCCATGGGCGGCAATCTGGTGCTGAAGCTTGCGGGGGAGTGGGGAAGTGATGCGCCTAAGCAGTTTCGCGGAGTCGCGGCGGTTTGTCCGGCAATCAACCTTGCTGCCGGAGCCGATGCCCTGCACGAACCCGCGAATCGGGTTTACGAATATTATTTTCTCTGGCAGTTGTTTCGCAGGTATCGGCGCAAGGCTGGATTTTTTCCGGAGTCCTTCGATGTTGCGCGCCTGCGCGGAATTCGAACCCTACGCGAATTCGATGACCGAATTACCGCTTACTACTGTGGCTTTTCCGGCGCGGCCGATTATTATGCGCGGGCTTCCGCCGCGAACGTGATTGATCACATTGCGAAGCCGGCGTTTATCATTCACTCTGGAAACGATCCGTTTGTCCGCATTTTGCCCGAAACCCGCGGAAAGATTACGGGGAACCGCAACATTACCTATATCGAAACCGAAGATGGCGGCCATTGCGCGTTTGTTGGCGACCGTGATGGTGATCCGAATTATGATGGCCGCTGGGCCGAGCGCGAGGTGGTGGAGTTCGCGAAGCGATTTCGATAGCTGTTTGTTGGCGTGCAGATCGTTCAGTCGGCACGTGCTGGCCGCCAGAACGAACCGAGCAATTCCGCGCCGCGGCCTTTCATGCGCGTGCGCAGGTAAGCGAGTCCCAGCATAGCGACAAAAACTGTCAGCAGTCCCAGGGAAGCTGTGCGAATACTTTGGCTGCGCTTGGGGAGGATCGACACGCGTCCATAAACGAATTCGATGTGAACCCAGTAGACAACCAACGAAGCCTGGCCTAGTTGAATCAGCGGGCTAAAACCCCATTCACCCGCGCCACAGCGGCACCAAGCGTAACCTGCGCTCAGAATGACGAGCAACATGCCGATACGGATCAGGAAAAAGTTGGGACTGGTATGCCAGTAATCATAAACCGCATAGAGTTGGTGCGGTTGATGATCAAGCCAGCGTGAAATCGCAATTAGTGCAAATCCAGCGGTTCCCGCCGCGAGAAAAGTGGCAATCTCGCGACTCCGCACCCAATCGGATTGCAACACGAATCCAACAGCCAATCCGGCAAAGGCAAATGCGGTCCAGGGAAAAATTGGAAAGAGCCAGGCTTGCGGAGTTCGGAGATTGTGCACCCCGTTGATGTAAGACTCTAAAGGCCACGGCAGCCAATCTGGGCGCCAGGTAGTCCAGAGCTGCGGCGTCAGCAGGGAAATGAGAAGGGCGGTTGCCGCTGCGGCGAAAATCAGCGCGGCCTCCTGTTTTGCCCGCGCGAGCGAGAGAACAAGCCAACACAGCCCGCCCATCAGCATCATCGAAACGCCGATCGTATTGAGGATATCGACTCGCAGTAGATCGCTGAGCGGCGCCCAGCCCCAGGCGATGACATACTCCTGCAAGCGAAAGAGCAGGCCAAAAGCGAAGATCTCCGCTCCGCGGCGAATGGTCGACCGCGCGATTTGAGATGGAGCCAGATTCTTCTGCCACAACTTTTGTGTCACCAACGCAAATGAAACTCCAGCGAGAAAAAGAAACAGCGGGGCAGGGAAGGTTCCTCCGAGCTGCGAATACACGAAGAACTTGCTCTGCCGCGCGACGGGGCTGAGCCACGAGTCATAGCAGTGAGTTTGAAACATCAGGACGCACGCCAGACCGCGCATCCAGTCGATGTATCTGAGCCGGTGGGTTGGAACGGCGGAAGTCACGCGCCATCATAACCTAGCGCGAGCTTATGATAAATTCTGGCTATCGGTTAGACTCGACGGGCGCGTAGCTCAATTGGATAGAGCACGGGATTTCTAATCCCGGGGTTGCAGGTTCGATCCCTGCCGCGCCTACCAAAAGCTGATAGTCCGGCAGTCTGCTTCCTCTCGTTGCCATTCCAGCTGCCCCCACGATAAGATGTTTTGTACACATCTTCTCCGCTTAAATCCCAGAACAAATCAGTATTCGCGCGGCAAGAGTGTGCGACCCGGTGTTAATTTAGAGTCCCCTTAAAGAAACGCGCGCGCAGTTGCGCGGAAATCTCTGGAACGGAGTTGGCTTTGAAGCGAGGCAAAACCGCGGTAATCGTCGGCGCACAGTGGGGCGACGAGGGCAAAGGAAAAATAGTCGACGTACTTTCGGAGAGCTTCTCCGTCGTCGCGCGCTACGCGGGCGGTCACAATGCCGGCCACACCGTAATCATTAACGGCAAGAAATTTGTTCTGCAGTTGGTTCCCTGCGGAGTATTGCGTCCCAAATGCCGCAGTGTGATCGGCAACGGCGTTGTGCTCGATCCCGTGGCGTTTTTGAAGGAAGTCAGCGCGCTGCGGGAAGCTGGGGTAAAGGTCGATGGCAATCTCTTCGTCTCCAATCGCGCACACGTGATTCTCCCCTACCACCGCATGATCGAACTAGCGGCGGAGAATGCCCCGGGACGAGTAAAGATCGGTACCACCTCGCGCGGCATTGGCCCGGCGTATGAGGACAAGATGGGACGGCGCGGGCTCAGGGTCGCCGACTTGCTTGATTTGCAGTTGCTGAAGAAGCACATAGAGAACGCGGTGCGCGAGAAGAATATGATCGCGCACGCGTTGTTCAACTCTGAGCCTCTCGATGCCGACAAAATGTACACGGAATACGCGGCCGCAGCCGAGAAGGTCGCTCCATTTGTTGCCGATACGGCCGTTTTGTTGAATCAGGCATTGAGAAGCGGCGAATCGATCCTGTTTGAGGGTGCGCAGGGAACGATGCTCGACATCGACCATGGCACGTATCCCTTCGTTACCTCCTCGAGCGCAACCTCCGGGGGCGCAGCCACGGGGACGGGCATCGCGCCCAACGCGATTGATTCGGTGATTGGACTGACCAAAGCTTATTGCACGCGCGTGGGCGAGGGGCCGTTTCCCAGCGAGGAGAAGGGCGATGCCGGGCAGCAATTGCGGGTGCGGGGGAACGAATTTGGCGCGGTTACAGGACGTCCACGGCGCACCGGCTGGCTCGACCTGCCATTGCTTCGCTATGCCGGCATGATCAATGGCATTTCGTGGCTCGTAGTGACGAAACTCGACGTGCTTGATGAACTCGCAGAAATTCCGGTTTGCGTCGCCTACAAGATCGACGGAAAGGAAACTGCGGAGGTTCCAGCGCAAGCGAGCGGCTTCGAAAAAATCGAATGCGTATATCGCAAGCTGCCGGGCTGGCGGGCATCTACGCAAGGTGCGACTGAATTCGGGCAGTTACCAAAAGCGGCACGTGAATACCTGTCGTTTGTGGAAAAAGAAACAAGCATCAGGGTGGGTATGGTCTCGACCGGACCGGACCGGGAGCAGATCATTTTCGCCGATGAATTTGCGGGGGAAATACAGACAAGCTCATCTGGAAAAGCCTAGAATGTGTTTCCATATCGCAGGGGGATGGCCCGCGTGCAAGGAGGCTAGCGATGGTGGTTCTGGCCGTAACGTGGATGGCAAAAGCTGGCAAGGAAACGGAAGTCGCTGCGCTGTTTTCGAAGCTTACCGAAGAGTCGCGCAAAGAACCGGGCTGTCTGATGTATCAGGTACATCGGCATAAGACCGAGCCGCGCCGATTCTTCATCTACGAGCAATACAAAGACGACGCAGCACTGGAAGCCCACCGCGCCGCGCCGCACTTTCTGCAATTCGCGCGCAAAGACCTGCCAAAAATCGCTGACCGCACAGACGGAAACCTGTTCGAACCGTTGGGATAGCCGTGCTTGCCACGCGGGTCACGGCTCCCGCAAAACCAAATCCTTCGATACGCTCAGCATGACTGCGGCGGGCTCAGGCGCCCGCCAAACGCAATCACTTTGCCAGTTCGTATCCCGCGAAAAAGAAGCTGAGCTCAAAGCGGGCCGTCTCCTCGGCATCCGAGCCGTGGATTGCATTGTGCTCAATGCTCGATGCCCATTTTTTGCGGATCGTGCCGTCTTCGGCATTTGCCGGATTGGTCGCGCCCATCAGTTTGCGCAGGTCGGCAATCGCATTCTCCTTTTCCAGCGCCAGCGTAACGATGGGGCCGCTCGACATGAAGTTCGTGAGGGAGCTGTAAAACGGACGGCTGGCATGTACGGCGTAAAATTGCTCGGCCTGATGCTTCGAAATTTCCAGCATCTTGATGGCGAGAATGCGAAAGCCGTTCTTCTCAAACTGTTCGATGATGTCGCCCACGGCATTCTTGGCCACGGCGTCCGGTTTGATGATGGTAAGAGTGCGTTGCAGAGTTTTCATTTAGTCGTTGGTCCTCAGTTCTAATTCCTGAATTATGAGTTCTTGGTTATACGTCCTGAGCTGCCAGCCGCACACCGCAATTTGTTTGTTTTGAGAAGTGTCATTCCGAGCGGAGCGAGGAACGTGCTTTCCCAGCCTGGGCGCTAGACGCTCACGCCGATCGCGGCAGCGAGTGTCTCGCCAATAGCTGCAGGAGACTTGGCCACGCGAATGCCCGCAGCCTCCATGGCCTTGATCTTTTCCGCCGCCGTGCCCTTGCCGCCGGAAATAATGGCCCCGGCATGGCCCATTCGGCGACCGGGCGGCGCGGTTTGACCCGCGATAAAGCCGACAACAGGTTTCTTCACTTGATGTCTCACAAAATCCGCCGCGGTCTCCTCGGCGTCGCCGCCGATTTCGCCGATCATGATCACAGCTTCGGTCTCGGGATCGCGATTAAATAGATCGAGTGCATCGACGAAATTCGTGCCAATAATTGGATCGCCCCCGATACCGATCGCGGTCGATTGCCCAATGCCACGCTGCGTTAGCTGATGCACGGCCTCGTAAGTAAGCGTTCCAGACCTTGAAACAATTCCGATCGATCCTTCTTTGTGGATCGATGCCGGCATAATTCCAATCTTGCATTTGCCGGGGGAAATGATACCCGGACAATTCGGGCCGATCAGACGCGAGCGGCGGTCTTGCAGAAATTCCCATGCCTTCACCATGTCGAGCGTGGGAATGCCCTCCGTGATGCAAACGATAAGGTCGAGTTCGGCGTCGGCCGCTTCCATGATCGCGTCGGCGGCAAACGGCGGGGGAACAAAAATCATCGTCGTATCGGCGCCGGTCTTTTCGACCGCTTCCTGGACCGTATTAAAAATCGGCCAGCCCTCGTGCGTCGTGCCGCCTTTACCAGGAGTCACACCGCCGACGATCTGCGTTCCATAAGCCGCACAGGCTTTGGCGTGGAATGTTCCTTCACGGCCGGTGAGGCCTTGCACAATGACTCGCGTTTTCTTATTTACCAGGATTGCCATAAATAATTCCCAATCGAACTTCTGAGTACCCCAAACTATTCCTTCATTCCTTGGCCGATCAAATGTTGCCGCTCACCGCGCCGCCGCGACAACTTTATCCGCCGCGTCCTTCATGGTGTCGCAGACCACAAAATTGAATCCCGACTCTACCAGAATCTTCTTGCCCTCATTTACGTTCGTTCCTTCAAGGCGCAGAACGATGGGAAGTTGGATATTGGTTTTTTTCGCGGCCTCCACAACGCCGGTCGCGAGCGTGTCAACGCGAAGAATGCCGCCAAAAATGTTGATCAGCACCGCTTTGACATTTTTGTCGCTCAAAAGAATCTCGAATGCGTGCGCCACCTGCTCGGCATTCGCGCCGCCGCCGACATCGAGAAAGTTCGCGGGCATGCCGCCGGCGTACTTGATGATGTCCATGGTCGCCATTGCCAAACCCGCGCCATTCACCATGCAGCCCACGTTGCCATCGAGTTTGATGTAGTTCAGGTTGTACTTCGAGGCTTCCACTTCAAGTGGGTCCTCTTCCGTAATATCGCGCAGTTCTCGAATATCGGGGTGGCGGAACAAAGCATTGTCGTCGAAGGTCAGCTTGGCATCGAGCGCGAACAGGCGGCCATCAGTCGTCGTGATGAACGGATTGATCTCTACGAGCGAGGCGTCCGTACCCAGGAACGCCTGATAAAGGCGCATCAGAAACTGAACTGCAGAAGTGATCTGATGAGCGCTCAGGCCAAGCCTGAAGGCCATCTTTCGCGCCTGAAAGGGCTCGAGTCCGATGCCTGGATCGATGTGCTGCTTCAAAATAGCATCTGGGTTTTCGGCCGCGACCTGCTCAATCTCCATTCCACCCGCTGCGGAAGCCATGAACACTGGCTTGCCCTCCGCCCGGTCAACTAGAATGCCCAGATAAAGCTCTTTTTCAATCGGCAGGGTTTCCTCAATCAGCAGGCGCCGCACCGTTCTGCCTTCCGGGCCGGTCTGGTGCGTGATCAGTTTCATGCCCAGCATCTTGCCGGCAATCTCTCCCGCCTCAGCCACGGACTTCGCGATCTTTACGCCGCCGCCCTTGCCGCGGCCACCAGCATGAATCTGCGCCTTGACCACAACGCCCGTCGCCCCCGAACTGAATAGTTCTCTGGCGATACCCTCAGCTTCCTCGGGCGAGGTTGCCATTGCTCCGCGCGGTATAGATACGCCATATTTTTTTAGGATTGCTTTGCCCTGATACTCATGAATTTTCATAACGATTTTCGAAACTCAGTTAATTCCAGTTAATGGTTGGCAGGAAACGCCTCTGGCATCGTGGCAGCAAACTTTTGATTCTATAGAAGCGCAACGGATTAGAGCAAACGCATTTCGTTAGCATTTCTTCTTCAAGGCAACTTATCCCGTACAATCTCCGATGAGATGATCGTCGAAGCTCTACAACGTGTTGCTGGCCAGGGCCAGCCCCTATCACGATCCGAAGCGCGCGAGGTAATGGCATCCGTACTCCAGGGAACCTGCACCGACGCGCAGATTGCCGCGCTGTTAACGGCTTTGCGAATGAAAGGAGAAACGGTTGAAGAGATCGTCGGTTTCGCCGAAGCGATCCGCGCCGCGGCAACGCCGTTACCCATTTCGCTGGCAAACGGCCCCGCAAGCGAGTCCGGGCTGGATCTGAGCGGGACGGGGCGTGACGCGCTGGGCGAGCCTTCTTTGAACAGTCTGGTCGATACGAGCGGAACTGGCGGGGACGCTGCCGGGACCTTCAACATCTCAACCGCAACAGCGTTTGTTACGGCGGGGGCCGGAGTTCGCGTGGCCAAGCACGGCAACCGCAGCATCAGCTCAAAATGTGGCTCGGCCGACGTAATGGTCGCCCTGGGCGTGAACATTCAGCTGTCTCCCGAGCGGGCTGCACAGTGCCTGCGCGAAGTAGGAATCTGCTTCTTATACGCGCCCGACCTGCATGCGTCGATGAAGCAAGTACAAAAAGTGCGCCGCGAATTGCGCCTGCGTACCATGTTCAATCTGCTCGGTCCCCTCACCAATCCTGCGAACGCGTCTGGCCAGGTGGTTGGCGTTTACGCGCTGGAGATGGTGGAAAAGCTGGCCGAGGCTCTTAGCATGTTGGGTTTGCATCGCGCTCTCGTGGTGCACGGTCTCGACGGATTGGACGAAATCACCATCACCGGACCGACCCGGGTAGCCGAGGTTCGCGATGGAAGCATTCGATCGTACGAGATTGTTCCCGAAGATTTCGGCATCCGGCGAGGAACCCTCGCAGAAATTTCCGGCGGAGATGCGGCGGAAAACGCGGCAATAGTGCGGGACGTTCTGGGCGGAAGGAAATCTGCCCGGCGTGATGTCGTGCTTTTGAACTCGGCAGCAGCTCTCGTGGCTGCGAGTCGAGTCGATCATCTGGCAGATGGAATCGCTCTGGCGGCACAATCGATCGATTCCGAGTCGGCCGCCACGAAGCTCGCAGCGCTAGTAAGCTTTACAGGAGGGGTGGGGATGTAGCGTTGTATGTCTTGCGTGCTTCGGGTGAGCGGTGCCTGCTTTGACGTCGATGAATTCTTGAAAACTTCCACGCTCGACGTGCTAACAGCTTTCCACCGTGGAGGAACTCAATTCCCAGCTTCAAGCATCACCCGCAAAAATGAATTTTCCGGCATGAGCGTCAGCGTCAGCACGCGGGAGTTTTCCGACTTGAGTGGTCAGATCGAGGATGCGATTCGTTTTCTTTCAGAGAATGAGCGGGAGTTGATGCGTCTCCGCGATTTCCCGGCGATCGACCGGCTGGAACTGGATTTCCCGATCGAAGAACGAGAAGTTGTTTATCAGCGGGATGCGTTTCCTCACCTGCTTCTGTCCATGTTGGGAAATCTGCACATTGGACTTGCTGTTTCGCGGTATCCAGCCGCGCCGGTTGCGGAAAGCCGCGATCGAACCCATTGAGTCTCTAACCAAAAAGGTGGCCCGGTCAATTCTGCGGCTTATTTGGATATCTCGCCGGGATCGATTTTGAAAGTATTGTTCGTGATGTCGCTTTCCGGCACGCTGCCGTCGTTGATCACGATTTCTTCCGGAACGTTCACCGTCTCCACGCGGATTACCACATTGCTTTTTCCGTGGATCAAAACTCGTTTCGTCGCTTCCTCTCCCGAGGCCTTGACGAACAATGGAACCTCCGCGCCAGCTGTGCCGAGATTCTCAACCGTGATCGTGACCATATAGCCCTCCGGCAGCAACTTACGGGTAAAGGCCGAATCGATCTTGAAATCGGGCAGGCCACGGTCGCGATAAACCCAATCATCGAAAAACCATTCGATGTCGCGCTGTGTCTGCCCCTGGATCAGGCGTTGAATATAGGAAGGTTCTTTGTCTTCTTCCGGGCGATAAGAAGCGATCGCCTTTTTCAGGGCTTGATCGCCAACCATCTCATGCAGCATCCACCAGACATACATGGCTTTGCCGCGATCAAGCTGTTCACTGGACGCATTGATCAAAGACTCCGTTACTTCCTCATTTTTCTTTTCGGTGCCGGATGATGAAACCTGCGTTCCAGCATCAGCCGCTGGGGTAACGGCGTGCGTTCGCAGGTAATCGAGCGCCGCTTCTCGTCCCTTCTGCTGCTGGAGATACAGAACCTGCGCAAAATGCGCTAGGCCCTCATTGATCCACGGACGCGGTGAGGAACAAGCTGCATGGGTAAGCTGATGCGCGGCAACCAGTCCTGCCAGTTTGGAATCGAGCCCGGCCAGCGGCGTCAATAGAAGGGAACCGCTTTCGTACGGCGCGGCGTCTGGACTGGAAAGGTCGACCGCCTCCGCCTTCGCCCGAGGCGTGCCGAACCACTCCGCAACGAACGGAACAACCTTTTCCGCTGCATCGGCATAGCTCGCTGCCGCTGCGTCGTGCCCCGAGAGGAAATGGACCCGGATGTGCGGGCGTTCGATGATCTCGTAATTCGCCATCACGAATGTTGGCACAATCGCGCCCAGCGAATGGTAGGTGCAGTCCGCGAGGAACTCAGGCCCTTGCTCGTGAGCGATTGGGCAAGAGTCCGCATTCACGAGAAGCTCGGGCTTTTCGCTATCGCTGCCCATTGATACGGCCAGTTGCAAATGCATCGACGCGCCGGTCTCTCTGGCCTTCCAGCGGCCCAACACCTCGAAAAGATCCGTGCCTTGCGCAAGACTGGCGGCGTCGGTTGCAACCGGATACCAAGCCACGTATCCGGCACCCCGCACGGCGGTAAATTGCGGGCTGATCTGATCCCAATCGGTAGCGCGAGCAGCGTCTTCCGGGGAGTTGATTCGCGTGAGGCGCGCGGCATCGAGCGGTACCACGCCTTCGTAGGCAATATCGAGATCTATGGTTCCCTTCGGAGCCACGGCGGCGGGCAAGGTGACGATCGCCTCAGAAAGCGCACCTGTGTGATCGATATCGGAGTTGTAAGTTTGCAGCACGAGCTGCAGAGATGAGCCGCCGGACCGAATCGCACTCCAATGCAGCGACGAGGAAATCTGCAGCACAACGACCTTCAGGGGCGTCTGCGAGTCGTTGCGCAACGTAATTCTGCCGCGGGCCTCGAGTCTTTGCTGCGCGGGATCGATGCGAACGTCGAGTTTGTAGTTCGTGAAGGCAAACGCTTCGCGATCGAGAGAAAAGCAATTGACCGCGCAGGCACAGAAGAAATACAGAAAAAACCAAAGAGGGAAAAACTTCATTCCGCGAGCGCCTCGGAAATGAGTT
Organism: Candidatus Sulfotelmatobacter sp.; assembly: GCA_030041415.1. Classification (GTDB taxonomy): domain Bacteria; phylum Acidobacteriota; class Terriglobia; order Terriglobales; family Acidobacteriaceae; genus Sulfotelmatobacter. The sequence goes on along the minus strand of JASHNX010000119.1, from coordinate 17 downwards.
CTTCAGAGGCCCGCCTC
>JASHNX010000118.1 GCA_030041415.1 Candidatus Sulfotelmatobacter sp. | reverse complement strand
TTTGTGACTTTTATTTCGAAGCTCACGCGCAAACTTTTCGGCGGATAGCAGGCTGCGTTATCGCACGCCTGGTATCGCAATACACCGCGCATTTCATATTTCCCCGGCAACACTGAGTGCAAGGGATGCACCCCTACAGCAATGGTGAAATCCCCGGTGTACACGCTGAGTTTTTCATCGGGTGAGAACGGGAAGCTGGCATCTTCGCCAGGCGGATAGGCAATCTTTCCCAGCACAATGTCGGTGGGTACATCCATTTTCAGCGCGGTCGGAATGAGGAACTCCGAGTGCGGAGTATTCGAATTAATGTGGTAGCCGCGTGGAATCCGAAAATTCAGGTTCACCATGGTTTCTTTCGCCCGCTGAGCCGTCGTCAGAGGAACGGGGGCCATGGTGAGCGTAGGAGCCTTGCCAAGAGTTTGGGAAAAAACAGCGGTCGGAGCTGCGACGATGAGGAGAAGCACGCCGCTGAACAAGCGTCGCGCACGATGACTGCGGCTCGTTCGTTGACTCGGCATCTGCAAGTTAGCTCGAAACTAGGAGAATTCCTATTCCGAATATAGTCCGGCAGCGGCAAGGCTTCTATTGTCACTTCTGAGGCTGCGTGCCGGAAAGGTTCTGTGCCGTCGAAGTTGCAGCCGCTGGCCGCGTATCGAGCGCCTTCTTGATGGCGTCCTCGATTTCGGCTTTGCCGCGCAATCCGATAATCTTGTCCACGATCTTGCCGTCGCGGGCGATCAGAAAGCTTTCCGGAAGTGCCGGAACGCCGCCATACTCATCCCCGACATCCTCTTTCCCAAGAAGAATCGGATAATTTACGCCCATATCTTTGGCGAACTTGGCGATGTCGTCCTTGCTGGCATCATCCATTGCGACGCCAACAATCTGCAACCCCTGCGAGCCATACTCTTTCTGCAGATCGACGAACCAGGGCATCTCGATCTTGCACGGACCGCACCAGGTCGCCCAGAAGTTGAGCAGCACGGCCTTGCCGCGAAAGTCGGAAAGCCGCAGGGTCTTGCCGTCGAGCGATTGAAGAGAAAAATCCGGAGCCGGGCTCGACTGCGTCAGATGCGGAGTCAGCGACGCATTGCGGCGGGCGTGGTGGTAGCCAACATAAATCCCCAGCGCAACCACCAATGCCACCACGATCAGGGCTAAAGGATTACGGTTCATGGGAACACTCCATTGGATGTTTTAACCCCATCGCACGTTACAGCGCAAAGCGGTTGAGAAACGAAAGCCAGTTCGAAATCAGGGTGAAACGGCCGATCACAAGCAAAACCCCCAGTGCGATCAGCAGCGCGCCGGATGCGACTTCGAGCGCATGCATATGCGAGCGGAAACGGCTGTAAAACTTCAGAAAACGTTCGACCCCAAGCGCTGTCAGCAAAAAAGGCACAGCCAGACCTAGCGAATAAATCGCCAGCAAAATCATGCCTTTGGTCAGCGTATCCTGCGCAGCGGCCAAAGTAAGGATGCCGGCAAGAATCGGCCCAATGCACGGAGTCCAGCCAAACGCGAAGGCGAAGCCGATAACGAATGCGCCAACCAAAGTGCTGCCGCCTTTGACCTGGTGCATGCGAGTATCGGCATAGAGCGCTTTGATCTTCAGAATTCCTGTCAGATGCAGCCCGAACAGAATTATGACAACGCCCGCCACGATCGCCAGGGTGTGCTTATATTGCGCCGCGATCTGCCCGATCTCGGTCGAGATCGCACCGAGGGTGATAAACACGACGCTGAAGCCCGCAATGAACCCGACCGAGTTCGTCATCACCCGCCGCATGAGCCGGCCTTGCGACGATTTCAGTTCGTCGACGCCTGCGCCCGAGATTAGCGAAACGTACCCCGGAACAAGCGGAAGCACGCAGGGAGACAGGAATGAAATCAGCCCCGCGAAAAATGCGGCAATTGGCAGCGGCAGGCTTGACATCGGTTTAATTGTACCTGCGGACGTTCGTGTACGTCAGGTAGCAGATGATTAGCCGGCAAACGCGTTGCCTTTGCGTCAGGTTTGACGGGATTTGGCGAGCGACCCTAGAATCTAAAAGCTGCACATTCTTTCAGAAAAATACATCCCGTAATCGATGCCCCTATACGAATATCAATGCGAAAAATGCGGTCACCGTTTTGAAAGAATCCAGAAGTTTTCCGACAAAATCGTAAAGAAATGCCCGGAATGCGGCGGCAAGGTTCAGCAAGTCATCTCCGCGCCAGCCGTCCAGTTCAAGGGCTCGGGCTGGTACGTGACCGATTATGCAAAGAAGTCTGCCGACACCGCAGACGGCAAGGGATCGAAGAAAGAAGAAAAGCCCAAAACCGAGAGCGGGAGTTCGGAAAGCTCAAAAGAAAGCTCGTCCAAGGATTCGACGAAATCCCCCTCCTCAAAAAAGACCGAGAAACAGACGTAACCCCCGCCCATCTATCCCCGATCCAGAAAACCGAGCAATCGCGACTTCACGGCCGGCCACTCTGAGTCAATAATCGAATATCGGGCCGAGTCGCGCGGAATGAGATCCGCCGCCATTCGATGCCCCCGCAGAATCCCTTCAAACTTTCCGCCGATTCGCTCGATCGCTGTCCGTGATCGCTGGTTGCGCGCATCCGCGTGAAAACAGACTCGGAAGACTTCCCACTCTTCGAATGCGTGTCGCAGCATCAGAAACTTCGATTCCGTGTTTGCAGCGGTGCGAATAGCCAAACTTGTAAACCACGTATAACCGATCTCACAGGCATCGGGAGCCGTTCGGCCATGTCGGGGGTGGCCTTGCGGCCAGGGCCACCGTTCGATGTTCCAGAAACGGGTCGAGCCGATCACCGACTCTTCAGCAACCCGCACGACGGCAAACGGCACGGCTGTTCCCGCCTCGGCCCACGATAGCGCAGTATCGATATATCGCCTGGCTTCGTCTTTACCCTGCGGAACTGGACTCAGTCGGTACAGCGAAGGATCGGCGGCTGCGGCGGCTGCCAGTCCATCCGCATGACGATGCTCAAGGGGCTCCAGTCGGACAGATTTTCCTTGCAGGAGCAGGTCACCTTCTGTCTTCATCGACGCCCTGATTCATACGCTATTTTTACTTCAGCTCCCGTTGAAAGTGATTGTCGATCATGTGGAACAGGTGATCGCGCGCCTCGCTGCCGGAGATGCTGTGAGTCTTGTTCGGATAGATCATCAGTGCAAACGGCTTTCCGGCATCGATCAAGGCGTTGATCATTTGCATGCTGTTCTGGAAGTGAACATTGTCGTCTCCAGTGCCATGAGCCAGCAGGAGCGCGCCGTGAAGTTTGGCAGCATCCGTCGTAACATCCGATTGCGCGTAGCCCTCCTTATCGTCTTTTAGCTGGCCCATGTACCGCTCGGTGTAGATGCTGTCGTAGTTGACCTGGTCGGTGACCGGCGCAACCGCAACTCCAGCGCGGAAGCGATCGGAGTGGGTCATAGCGTAGAGCGTCATCGAGCCACCGTTCGACCATCCCCAGATGCCGATGCGATCGTTGTCCAGTTGGGGGTACTCCGCAAGAAGCTGATCGAGTGCAGTCAGTTGGTCTTTCAGTTCGATCGCTCCAAACTCGTGACGAATTGCCGTTTGGAATTTGCGATCACGGCCCGGCGTGCCGCGATTGTCGACAGAAAAAATTGCGAAACCCTGGCGGGAAAGAATCTCGTCAAATGGATCTTCCAATTCTTTCAAAACCGTCTGAGCCGCGGGCCCGCCGTAAATGTGGATGATCAGCGGGATCTTGCCACCGGCAGGCGGATTCTCAGGCAGCAACAAGCGCCCGTACAAAATCGTGCCGTCGTCGGCTTTAAATTCAAGATACTTCGGAGAGCGCAGACCGTACTCTGCCACTCCATCCCGCGCTTTCCAGACTGGATTGCACGAGCCCCCAACAGCGCAGAGCGAAATGCGCGGTGCGGTCAGCGGCCCAACGAAGGTTTGTGCGTAATGTCCTGCGTTGTCGGCAAACAGGGAGGTGTACATGCCTTCATCTTGTGTAATCCTCTGCATGCCACTTCCATCCAGTTTGATTGAATAAATCTGCCTCTGCCGCGGGTCGTCTTTATTGCACGAGAAAAAGATCGTTCCCGAGCTATCGTCGATTCCCTCGACGCCGAGCACTTCGAAATCACCGCGGGTAATTTGCTTTTCCAGCTTGGCTTCCGTAGCGAGCGGATTTTCCTTGTCAAAGTTGTACAGATACAACTGCGTCGTTCCATCGCGCCAACTCGACCACAAGAAGCGATCACCGGATTTCAATATGCGGAAATCGTCATTCACGTTGATCCACGCACCCGGAGTGCTTTCGGTAAGAACCTTGGTTGATTTCCCCGACTTCGCGTCGATAAAGAACAAATCCATTTCGTCCTGGTCACGATTGAGCAACTCCGCCCAGATGATTCCGTCACGCACCCAGCCAAACCGCGAGATGTAAGTATCTTCGTCACTGGTTAACGAAATCCAGCGAACCTTGCCCTTGTCGGCATCTGCCACGCCCAGCTTCACGACTGGATTCGAATCTCCAACATCGGGATATTTCTGCTCGTATATGGTCGCGCGGGTTGGGATCAAGTTCGCGATCGGATAAGTGGGTACTCTGGTTTCATCCATGTGCAGAAAGACGATTTCCTTGCTGTCGGGCGACCAGAAGTAATTGCTTCGTACTGACAATTCCTCCGCATAAACCCAGTCGATATCCCCGTTGAGCAGATTGTCGCCTGTGTCTTTGGTGAGCTGCCTTTCTTCCTTCCCAGAGACCGGACGAACGTACAGATTATGCTTGCGAACGTAGGAAACGTGGCTTCCGTCGGGAGAAAATTTGGGATCGATGCTGGGTTCGGATGCAGAAGTGAACTGCACTGCCGTGCTCGTTGCCAGATCAAAAAGCCAGAGCTGACCGTGCGCGTCGAATAACAGGTGCTTCGAATCCGGGGCCCAGACGTAGGCCGCGACGTGATAGCGCGTAACCCGTTCCCGCTCCTGCTCGTTTTTTATTTTCTCGTTGTCAGGCGCCAGCGAAGCCAGTTTGGCTGCGGTCAGCAACACTTTTTTCTCGCCGGTCGCGGCGTAGACGTACCACAATTCACCCTGTTCGCCCTCATCGTCGCGCTGGACGTAGGAGAGCTTCGTGCCATCGGGACTCCATTCCATGTCTTCCGGCGCGCGTCCCGTCAGACCGCCGGGAGCAAAAATCGCTTCGATAGTGAGCGTTTTAGTTTGGGACGATTGCGGCCAGAGAGGTGAGGCAATGCAGAAGAGTGCAGACGCGATAAGGCAAACCCAAAAATTATTTTCCACATGAACCCCGAAGTGCGAAATTGAAGAAAACTGAGGGTGGGTCAGTTTGTGCCACTAACCGGCTCCTCAAACGCAGAGTCGAACGAAAGAGTTTACACCCGCAAAGCCAAGTAGATCGACGTACGTACCGGGATCCGGTAAGCGCCGGACGCCGCCGCGAATGCGCGTTTACGCGTGATAGAATCAAATCGAGCCCTTCCGGATGCTTCCAGAGATCGAAAATCTGCTGCGCCTGCAAGATGCCGATAAGGAAATTCGCCGCCTGCAGGAGGAAATCGCTGAACTTCCCAAGCGCGTCGCGACGATCGAACAGAAACTGGCAGGTACGAAAGCGCAACTCGAAAAAGCCCAGGCCTCAGTAAAGGCCGATGAAGCCACCAAGCGGAAGTACGAGACCGGGATCACCGATCTCCGCGGCAAAATCTCCAAGTATCGCGACCAATCCCTGGATGTAAAAACCAACGATCAGTACAAGGCGCTGCTGCACGAGATTCAGTTCGCCGAGAAGGAAATTGCGGCAACCGAGGACAAGATTCTCGAGTTGATGCTCAACGCCGACGCCCGCGAAAAAGAAGTAAAGGCTGCGCAAAATGAATTGAAGGCCGAAACGGCAGAGATTGAAAAAGAAAAAGCCGATGCCCGCGAGCGTACTGCCGAAGATGAAAAGCAACTGGCCGAGTGGCGTGGCAAACGCGATCAGCTGCGCGCCGGCGTCAGCGAAGACCTGTTGCGGCATTACGAGCGCGTTTCCAAATTCCGCGGCAGCGGCATCTCCGAGGTCCGCGACCACAAATGCATGGCTTGCCAGGTCATGCTGCGTCCCCAAACTTATAACGACGTACGTACCGGCCAGCAGACCGTGGTGTGTGACTCCTGCCAGCGGATTTTATATTTCAATCCCGCCAATGAAATGCAGGCCCTTGAGCCGGAGCAGCACAAGCGGCCGCGGCGTCATCATCCGAAGATCGACGCACCGCAAGCCTGGTATTACCGCGAGAATTTCGGGAGCGATGGCGAGGCTCTGCTCTGCCTGACCAACGCAGGCAGTCAAGCCAGCCGCCGCGTTTTTGACATGCACACTGGCCGGCTCATCGGCGACATCCTGATTCGCGAGGGCGATTACCGCCACGCTTTTCCCGAGGATATTACCGGCGCGATTCGCTTAAACGGCAGCTGGACCGAAGAAGACATGGAAACCTGGGGCACTGAAATGCCAACGACCGTCCTCGACTCTCTGCACTTCGATCTCGAAGCCGCGCGGCACGAAATGGACTCCCACTCGACGAAATCTCACGCCACCGCCCCGGCTGTAAGCGAACAAGCCGTCAGCTAATCCTTAGCTTACTGAATGCCGGTTTCATCGACCGAACTTGTTCACTTCGGAACGGCCAGGAATCCGTGCGTCATGTTGTTGGTATCGATGTAATAGCCGACAACGTGCCTGGCGTTGTTGATTCCATCTAGGCCAGTAAAGATCGCGCCGGGATAATTCAAAGTGGCGTACTGATTCTTTGACGGGTTCCCTATCCATGCCTGGTAATAGCCACCTGTGGCCTCCCCATATGCGCCCACAACTTCATTGAAGTCGTTGATCGCCCCAACATAGGTCTCCACGGATCCCGGAAAATTGACATCCGCGTATGTCCCGTTCACGGCGGACGTGAGCATGAACCCGTGATACTGGCACAAAGGGGCACAGGCGCTGACCCAGGAGCCGACGATCACTTCAGAGGAATTTACTCCGTCGGGATTCGTGAATTCGGCGTTCGGATAGAGCAGGTCGGTGTAAGCTCCATTCAGCAACGAAAATCCGCCCTGGATTTGGTCCCCACTCCAGGCGCCCACGATCTGCCCATTGTCATTAATTCCATAAGGGGTAGTCTCCGAAGCCAATCCGGAGTAGTAAATCGGCGTGAATTGATTCGGCGGTTCGAAAATAAACCCCTGGTAGAAGACGTCGGTGCCGTTGTACAAACCCACTATCTCTTTGGAATCGTTGATGCCAATAAGGATAGTTCCGGCAGCGCCGGGATAGTTGATCTCCTCGAATTTTCCGTCCGCCGAACGGACAAAACCGTGTTCGACCGAGCTGGAGTCAAGATAGTAGCCCACGATTATTCCGTTCTGGTTAATGCCATTGGCTTGCGTGGAAATCGCCCCGGGATAATCGAAAGAGGTGAAGTTGAACGAACCCGGAGACACGGCCTGAGCTTGGAGAAGGCCGGACGGTAGAAGAACCCCCAGGAGTCCTATGAAAATAGCTCCGACCAGCCTCATTGCCTTGTGAGCCCGCATACAAGTCACTCCCTCTTGGACGAACTGTGTTGCGCGGAATCCTGCTGTTGACCGAGAAAACAGTCTGAAATATGCAATCGCTTGGACAAGACGTGTCCATCGCGCCGGGGAAGGCGAAGATGTTACTACGGAACTTAAGGTCCGGCAATGAGCCTTTAGTTAGACCGGCGGGCGAAGGACCATCGACCTGGAAGGTGCGTCCGCGGGATCGAAGTCCCCCAACCCCGGATGAGTCCTATCGAAAGTTCGAAGCGCCATTTGCTCCCCGGAATCGGGCGGCGAGTAATATGGCAGTATGGCTCAGGCTGCAGGGATTTCCGACTCGGTCTTGAAAGTCGGCATTTCCCAGAGAGGAGCCGAACGCCTCAAACGCGGCCACGTCTGGGTCTATCGCTCCGATGTTGTCGCCGAAGAATCCATCCCTCCCGGCTCGCTCATCACCGTTTGCGACTCGCGCGGTAAAGTTCTTGGCACAGCCCTTTACTCCAGTTCTTCGCAAATCGCGGTTCGGCTGATTTCACAGGATTCCGTCGTCGATTTCTCGGCTCTGCTCCGGCAGCGCATCGTCGATGCCATCACGTATCGCGAAAACATCGTCCATGATACAAACGCCTACCGCTTGATCTTTAGCGAGGCCGACTTTCTTCCCGGGCTCATCGTCGACCGCTATAACGATATTGTTTCTCTGCAGATTCTCACGCAAGGCATGGATGCCACGCCCGTACGAAATAGCTTGATCTCCACGTTGACCGAGCGGCTTAATCCGGCCTCAATCGTGGAACGGATCGATCCGAAGATTCGGCAGTTGGAGCAACTGCCCCCGCGAATCTCGGGTCTTTTGCAGGGCGAGAAGACTTCGACCATCTTCACCATGAACGGCGTGCAGTTTCATTTCGACGCGCTGGAAGGGCAGAAAACCGGGGCGTTTCTCGACCAGCGGGAAAACTATGCGGCTGCGGCCCAATATGCGCACGGCGAAGCACTTGACGTATTTTGCTACCAGGGCGGATTTGCGCTTCATCTGGCAGCGAAGTGTTCTCAAGTGACCGGGGTCGATAGCTCGCGGCCAGCGCTGGAAATGGCAGACCGCAATGCCGCGCTGAATCGGTCGCTGATCGAGCGAGGGCTAAAGGGAAACGAGATCGAATGGATCGAAGCCAACGCCTTCGACTTGCTGAAGGATTATGCCGCAGCGGGCAGGCAATATGACACCATCGTTCTCGATCCGCCCGCCTTCGCGAAAACCAGGCGCGACCTGGACGCCGCAATCCGCGGTTACAAGGAACTCAATCTTCGGGCGCTGAAGATGTTGAGGCCGGGCGGAACGCTCGTGACCTGTTCCTGTTCCTACCACGTCAGCCAGGCTGATTTCCTCGACATGCTCGGGACCGCCGCCGTCGACGCCCACCGCCGCATTCGGTTGATCGAGCTTCGAGGGCAGGCAAAAGACCACCCGATCTTGCTGAATGTGCCGGAAACCTCATACCTGAAGTGCATCATATCAACTGTAAGCTATTGAAATAATTGAGTATTTACTGCATTGACAATGATATACTCATATTTTATGCTTCTTTACAGCTAATTAAGGCATCGAATGTAGTGACTCAGTATGAGCGATGTGCGTAGATGAAGTTCTCGCTCAGTCTCAGCAGTCACAAATTTCAAGCCAATAGATTTCTGAAGGAGGATTTACCATGACAGTTCTTACCCGTTGGGAGCCTTTCCGCGAGTTTTCCACGTTGCAGGATCGCATTAACCGCGTGTTCCGCGACACCTACAGCGGCGGCGACCGCGATGAATCCCTTGCGACATCCAGCTTTGCTCCTGCCGTTGACGTCTACGAGGACGAGCACAACGTTACCCTCAAGGTTGAAGTGCCCGGAATCGATGAGAAAGACATCGACATCCGCCTGGAGAACAACGTACTCACCGTTCACGGCGAGCGCAAGATCGAGAAGGAAGAGAAAGAAGAAAATTACCGCCGCGTGGAACGGCAGTATGGCAACTTCACTCGCACCTTCACTCTGCCCACGACGGTGGACGCCGAGAAAGTTTCAGCCAACTACGACAAGGGCGTATTGAGCATCGCCCTGCCAAAGAAAGCCGAAGCCAAGCCGAAGCAGATCAAGGTCAATGTCGGCAGCGCCAAGGGCGAAAAGACGCTGGAAGCCAAAGGCCCCAGCAAAGCCGCGTAAGCAGCCAATACCTTATGTGGGGACAGCCGTCGGTGTTACGTTTGCCCTGAGCAAGCGCGCCGAAGGGGTTGTCCGGTCGAGTCTCGACAATCCTGTGGGAGGCGGCAGAGGTGACCGCCTCCCATCATTTTTGCAATCTAGTAGTCTTATAATTTAGTAATTTCAACCCCGGACCACTCCGGCTAATCAGTTACTCAATTACAAGATTTCTCAATCATCAGATCGAGGTTCCCATGCCCATCCGTTGGGACAAATTTACAGTTAAAGCGCAAGAGGCCGTACAGCGGGCGAACAATCTCGCTTCCGAGCATGGCAATCCCGAGTTGCAGCCAGTTCATTTGCTGGCGGCCCTGCTCGAAGACAAAGAAGGCATCGTGTCGCCGGTGCTCGAAAAAATCGGCATCGGCCCGCAAGCAGTGCTGAGCGAGGTGTATCGCGAGATCGAGAAACTCCCCAAAGTTTCCGGCGAGGCCTCGCAGGCCACGCTTTCGAATGCCGCTAACAAGCTGCTCGAGCAGGCGTTCAAAGAAGCGTCAAACTTCAAGGACGAGTACGTTTCCACTGAGCATCTGCTCCTCGCCGTCACACACCTGAAGCAGGACGCGGCGCAGCAGATTCTCGCGCGCCATGGCGCGACGTACGACGCAATTCTGAAGGCGCTCACTTCCGTCCGGGGATCGCAGAAAGTCACTGACCAGAATCCCGAGGCCAAATATCAGGCGCTTGAACGCTATGCACGCGATCTCACCGAGCAAGCGCGCCGCGGCAAGCTCGACCCGGTCATTGGGCGCGATGAAGAAATTCGCCGGGTAGTTCAGGTCCTTTCGCGCCGCACAAAAAACAATCCAGTTTTGATCGGCGAGCCCGGCGTCGGCAAAACCGCGATCGTTGAAGGACTTGCTCAGAGGATCATTTCCGGCGACGTACCCGAAGTTCTGAAAAACAAGCGCGTCGTCGCCCTCGACCTCGGGGCCATGCTCGCGGGTGCGAAATATCGTGGCGAATTCGAAGACCGGCTGAAAGCGGTTTTGAAAGAAATTGAAGATTCACAAGGCCAGATCATTCTTTTCATCGACGAACTCCACACGCTCGTCGGCGCAGGCGCGAGCGAAGGAGCAATTGACGCCTCCAACATGCTGAAGCCGGCTCTCGCGCGCGGCGAGCTGCGTGCCATCGGTGCAACCACGCTGAATGAATATCGCAAGTACATCGAAAAAGACGCCGCGCTCGAACGCCGTTTCCAGATTGTTTTCGTCGGCGAACCAAATGTTGAAGACACCATCGCCATTTTGCGCGGGCTGAAAGAAAAGTACGAAGTGCATCATGGCGTGCGGATCAAGGATTCGGCAATCGTAGCCGCCGCCACGCTTTCGCATCGCTATATCTCAGACCGCTTTCTTCCCGACAAAGCGATCGATTTAGTCGACGAAGCGGCCGCGTCCATTCGCATCCAGATCGATTCCCTTCCAACCGATATCGATCAGCTCGAGCGCCGCGCCACGCAGCTGGAAATCGAAAAGCAGGCACTGAAGAAAGAAGACGACCCCAACTCCAAAGAACGCCTCTCGCTTATCGATCGCGACCTTGCCGAAATCCGCGAGAAATCTAACGCGCTCAAGGCGAACTGGAAAAAAGAGAAAGACGAAATCGCTCGAACCCGTGAGCTTAAGGAGAAAATCGAGAAACTGAAGCTCGAGGAACAAACCGAAGAACGGCGCGGCAATCTGCAACGTGTCGCTGAGATCCGTTATGGATTGTTGCGGCAGGCCGAAGCGGAACTCGCAAAACTGACTGACGACGGTGACGGTAAAAAGAAAGCGGCGACCTCGGCCCGGCCTCGCATGCTTAAGGAAGAAGTCGACGAGGAAGATATCGCCCGTATCGTTTCCAAGTGGACTGGCATTCCCGTCTCGAAAATGCTTGAAGGCGAAGTCAAGAAGCTGGTCACCATGGAGGACCGGTTGCGCCATCGCGTGGTCGGCCAGGATGAAGCTCTCGAAAGAGTCTCGAATGCCATTCGCCGCTCCCGCGCCGGACTCAGCGACCCAAAGCGCCCAATTGGTTCGTTCATCTTTCTTGGCCCGACCGGCGTCGGCAAGACCGAACTGGCTCGCGCTCTCGCCGAATTTCTTTTTGACGACGAGCGGGCATTGCTGCGGATCGACATGTCGGAATACATGGAGAAACATTCCGTCGCCCGTCTGATTGGCGCGCCCCCGGGCTACGTTGGCTACGAAGAGGGCGGCCAGCTGACCGAACAGGTACGCCGCCGGCCGTACTCCGTTGTGCTGTTCGATGAGATCGAAAAGGCGCATCCCGATGTATTCAACGTCATGCTACAGATTATGGACGATGGCCGTCTCACGGATGGCAAAGGCCGCGTGGTCGATTTCAAGAACACGATCATCATCATGACTTCGAACCTCGGGTCGAGCTATCTTCAGGCTGAAAACTTGCGTACGCCCGAGGATTTCGAAAAAGCAACCGAACGCGTGACAGAAACATTGCATCAGCATTTCCGGCCCGAATTTCTCAATCGCGTCGACGACATCATCATCTTCCGTCCGCTCGGCAAGGAGCAGTTGGTGAAAATCGTCGACCTGCGCCTGGAAGATGTGCGCCGCCTGCTCGCCGATCGTAAGATTTCGATCGAGCTGACGGATGCAGCCAAAGAACTGCTCTTTACGCAGGGCTACGATGCGAATTTCGGCGCTCGGCCGTTGAAGCGCGCGATCCAGAAACTGGTGCAGGATCCGTTGGCGCTCAAGATTCTGGATGGCGAAATTCTGCACGGAGACCACGTGATCATCGACGCTGATAAGAAGGCCGGCAAGATGAAATTCGAGGTCAGCCAGCGCGTGGGAGAGAAAGAGCCGGCGAAAACAAAACGATAACCGGGTTCGCGGGCAGCAGGAATTTGAACTCTTCTCCGCGCGCTCGTATACTTACACCCCGCAATGAAGGTGATTGTCATCATCCCCGCGGCCGGGTTGGGCACGCGCATGGCGCCCGTGCCGCCCGCCGACAAAGCCAAGAACGCTCCTCCGTCCAAGCAATTCACGGAACTCGGCGGCACGCCGATCCTGATTCACACTTTGCGCAAGTTCGCTTCCGTCGAAGCCGTTACCGGAATATGGATCGCGCTGCGGGAAAACGAAATCGCGGGTTTCCGCACGCGACTGCAAACCGAAGCCAAAGACGTGTTGAAAAAAAATATAAATTTTGTCGTCGGCGGTGAACACCGGCAACAATCGGTCGAAAATGCGCTGCGAAAAATCTCCGGTGCGGCAGATGATGTTGTTCTCGTGCACGATGCCGTGCGGCCGCTCGTGACTCCCGAAATCATCGAAGAGGTCATTGTAGCTGCGAGGAAATATGGCGCCGCCATCGCGGGACTTCCGGCCGTCGATACCGTGAAGCAAGTCGAGCGGACGGCCGATGGCGCCCTGGTCAAGGCGACAATTCCCCGCGCCGGGATCGTCATGGCGCAAACCCCGCAAGGTTTTCGTTATGACGTCATCAAGAAAGCGTTCGACGAAGCCTCCGCAGATGGTTTCCTCGGCACAGACGAAGCTTCTCTGGTCGAGCGGTCGGGGCACGAAGTGGTGGTAGTGATGGGATCTCCACGAAACATCAAGATCACCGCGCCTTCTGACATGGAATTAGCCGAGTTCTATTTGAAAACTTCATCCCGCTAACTGAATGCCAGCCACCAAACCTAGACCGAACCTGCGAATTGGCTACGGCTTCGATTCGCACGAATTTCATCCGGGAATTCCTCTGAAAATCGGCGGCGTGACTTTGCCCTATGACCAAGGTCTTGGCGGACATTCCGATGGCGACGTTTTGCTCCACGCGATCACCGACGCTTTGCTCGGCGCGATCGCTGCTCCGGATATCGGTGCACTTTTCCCACCATCGAATCCAAAATGGAAGGGCGCCGATTCTGTCGTCTTTCTCGGCGAGGCGCTCAAGCGAGGTCGCAATGCAGGATATGCTCCAGCAAACGTCGATGCGAGTCTGGTGCTTGCCGCGCCGAAAATCGGCCCTCACACCGCCGCGATTCGAGCGCGCATTGCAGATTTATTGGGCATCCCGGCCGATTGCGTGGGCCTTAAAGCAAAGACTCCGGAAGGGTTGAATCTTCAAAATACAGCCATCGCGCACGTTGTTGTTCTCTTAGAAGCGCACAAGTCGGCTAGAAAAAAGAAACGATGAGTTCGTCAATTCGCTCTCATCGGCTCGCTGCCTGGACAAAGGCGCGGAGAATGGCGCGGGAAGCCTCATCCTCATCTACCGAACGCTCCGGGTGCCACTGCACCGCCAGCACGAAGTGACTGGCATCTTTCCCTTCGAGAGCTTCAATGATGCCATCGTCCGGGCAGCGGGCAACGATGCGTAGGCCTTCACCGATCGCATCGGCCGACTGATGATGTGAGGAATTGACCGGCAGTTTCGGCTGCTCTGCGCCAGATCGCCTGGAGTGCCCATATAGGATTTCCACCAGCCTGGAATCCCTCTCCAGCACGACTTCATGCGCAACCGCGACTTTCCTTCCCGCGTCGTGATTCACACGCGTGCGCGAGTCTTCCGGCAAAAAATCGGGAATGTGCTGAATCAGCGATCCTCCCCGGAAAACGTTCAGACTTTGCAGTCCGTAGCAAATGCCAAGTACTGGTTTGCCCGCGTAGTACGCATTTTCGAGCAGAAGTTTGTCAACCGCCTCGCGGTGCTGATCGGATGCTGCCGTATGGGGAGATCGCTCAGCCTCAAATTTCGCCGGATCCACATCGGCTTTGCTGCCGGGCAATAGAAATCCATGGCACCCGCCGACCAGCTTCCTCAACTCTTCGCGCCCTAGGTTAAGCGGAATACGTACGGGTTCGCCGTCAGACAAGGCAACTGCGCGTTCATATTGCGGGATCGCTCTCTCAGCGTATTCCTGATCAAGGGAATGCGGCAGGGGAATTGCGATTCGGGGCCGCATGTCAGTTTGCTACTCTCGAGTGGTTTTCACTGCTCACCCTCGCAATACCCAACAGGGTTTTCGACTGGCGATAATGACGGATTTCGGCGATGCAGGAGACAACACAAATAACGGCACCGCCAGCAAGGGCGACTGGTAGGGCTATCTGACGATATGCGATCCGCATGTCAGGATTCGTGTGGCGCAGGGCTGCCGCCGCAACGGTACCGACGATCCCCAGCAACAAGCCGATGGCGAACAAAAGCAACATGCCGATGAAAGTCAATAGCGCGACTCTAACCGGGATCGTATACCAGCGGGGTGGGTGCAGTGCAGGCACTGCAACTAGGCTACACCATTAAGACACCGTCCCGGCAGTCTTCGGACCGCTTTACTAGAAGGAAAGCGAAAAGCGGCGGTAAATCCGTTAGTGTATAAAAGAGCAAGTATGTCGCAGGTAGCACCAGCTATTACGCGGAGCCCCGCCGATGTGGTGCGGATGACGCCTGTCTCCCAGGCGGCGAATGGGGTCTGCTACGCTTCCGCCGGTGAGAGCTCAATCGGCACCCTTGACCTTGAGCGCATGATTGCCGCAGTGCCGGCAAAGATCGCTTCGGCGCTCAAGCGCAAGGCTTACTATTTTGTGCCGCTCACGGTGAGTCAGGGCGAGGAGATTTTGATTGCCGATCGCTACGATGTCGCTCTCAGCGATAACGCCGTCTGCCACCGCAACCTGAACCTCGGCGATTCGCAATGCGTTTTTATTTCCACCCGCTTGACTGACGATAAATTTTCGGTGGCCTTCGAGTTCTACATCAACGTAGGCCACGCCCTGGTGGAAATTGCGGGAGTCTCCGACGAGTTCAGCGATCTGGCCTGGAAGCAGGTGGAGTCGGGCACGCGCGGCGAAACTTCCGTCGATGCCTGGGAATCCCGAAAGCTGGCGACAGCGGGTGGACCAGACGCAGAACGCTACAAAAACGAATATTTCGAGGCAGCCTTCGCCGACACGATCTCGATCTATCTGTTGTCTCTATTCCTGGATGTCGATTACTACGATCTCCGTGAGCGCGATTATCCTTTGCTCGCGCCTTCGGCGCTCGCCGAACGGCTAAGGAAAGTGGCGGAATTGTTCCCGGCAAATCCCGGCTTTGAGTTTGCCGTGTTATACAAGCGCCGCGGTTAGTCCAAGAAGACTGTGCCGCTCTGACCAGCCGACGTCTTTGCGATTCAGAAACCGAGTGGGCGCGCAACACTGCCCGCACTCTTACTTGTTTCCAATCACAAAATTCACTGAGCTTGACCCATTAGCGTTCACCGTGACCTGCTTCTCCCATGTCTTTGGCTCGGTGAAAATCGGCCGCTGTACAGCGCGCTCGGTCAGAACGTCGTAGGCCTGTTCCTTCCCAGCCAGTCCCCATCCTTCATGCCAAGCCACGATCTGATAGGTCCCCGCAGGAACACTCGTGAACTCAAACCGTCCGCTTTCATCCGTTACCGCATAGTAGGGATGAGGAACTACCATCATCTCGGCGTTCATCCATACGTGGCCGCCGTTGCAATGCAGATTGACCAACCCCGGCGTCGACATGGTGCGCGAAACTACCTGACCGGTGAAAGGAAATGGCAAGTTGAACGTGGCTGCCCCGTCCATGTGGATGGTGTGCAGCGTAGCGTCAGAGCTCTGCATCTGCAAATCAGCCCCGGCGGGCACAAGCAGGATGTGAGGGATGTAGCGGCAGTGCTTTTGATCCAAATGGCGCCGTTGCTCGGGCAAATCCATCGCTTTCCCGGCTGGAATGTTCTTTATGTAGACGATCGTGTTGGCGACGCCGCCCTCGGGGCCAACAATCAGGCGATCAAGACTCGTTGTCTTTTTGCCATCGGTTTCGCAAATCTGAGGGTCTTTGGTGATGGGATAGTCCAACTCGCGAGGCACCGGCCCCGACCATTTAACTGTCCCGGAGATGGTTCCGCCGTCGGTCACGCTAATCACCCTATAATCCGACTGGGCGATGGCAACCATGGCAATTCCTAGAAAAGAAAGCAGTAAATAACTACGAACGACCAGAGCCCGCATAAACTCCCCCTGACGACCCGCGCAGCACGCAGCTCCGTTCTCGTGAAGCGAGGGCTAAAATTTTCGAATCGGCCTACGCAAACAACGGTTTCGACCTTCTAGGCCAGTGCCGACAGGGTCCCCGTTGCGAAGCGGGGCAGCACTCGTGATTGCGATCTTTCTGGATTCCAGGAGGGAGGACCGTCACAGGTTCATGTGATTGGAATCACAAATTAGAGTGCACTTATGAGGGGTCGCAGTCGAGATTACCGAAGTGGGGTGTCGAGCGGAGAAGCCTAGCAAGTGGCCCAACCATTGGACCTTTAATTGCCTAGGCAGCGTCGGCAAATCCGAGCTCGGGGCTATACAATCATGCTCCCGTGCCCATCACCGTTCAATCATTCGCGAAAATCAATCTCGGGCTGCGCATTGGCGCGCGCCGTGAAGATGGATTTCACGACCTGCTGACCGTTTATCAAACAATCAGGCTGCACGATCTCATCCGTATCGGAATAAGCCGCGGCAGCGGGATCGAAATCCGCTGTACAGATGAAAGAGTCCCCGTCGACGAATCGAACACCTGCTACCCCATCGTCGACAAAGTGATGTCCGTCCTTGGCGTCAGTCGACGGGTCGTGATCGAGATCGAGAAAAGCCTGCCCGTGCAAGGTGGACTGGGAGGAGCTTCTTCGAATGCGGTTGCGGCGATGCTTGGGCTCGAAAGTGTCCTTAAGAAGCGACTGTCTGCTTCTCAGCGACTGAAAATTGCAGCCGAGGTGGGCTCCGATTTGCCCCTCTTCCTCATTGGTGGAACGGTACTAGGAGTAGGACGTGGCGAGCAGGTTTATCCGCTGGAGGACTTGCCGGCGATGCCCTGCATCATCGTTACGCCTGGGGTTGGAGTTTCGACTCCGAGGGCTTTTGCGCAATGGGATCGCAGATTAGCAAATCGAGAAAAGAACACCGAAGCCGATCGGAAATTGACCTCTCCCGGGGCATCCGATAGAATGGATCAGCTTGGCCGAGAGCTTTCTGCATGGCTGAGCGAGAGTTACTCCGGTGCTCCTCGTACGGCGCGAAGCGTGAGGGGCCGGCTTGGGAACCCGCTTCTCGAGCTTGTCCGGACCGGGATCCAGAACGACTTCGAAGAAGTCGTCTTTCCTGAGTATCCCGAACTGAGTGAAGGCAAAAAGGCGCTGGAACGCGCAGGCGCGGAGTACGCGTCTCTGTCCGGCTCCGGGTCAACCTTGTACGGGCTATTTGCTTCCAGTGCGAAAGCTCGCCAGGCTGCAAAGATTTTGAGAAAACAGGGATGGGCCGCACAGGCGACGGCGACGATTACGCGGCGGCAGTATTGGAAAGGCATTTGGTGGTGATGGCAGTAGCCGGCATGAAATTTTTGATTGTTGATTGCTGATTTTTGATTGAAAATCTAGGTGCACCCCTTGGTGGGGTTCAATCAACAGTCGGAGATCAGCAATCGACAATGGCTTACTGGGCCGTCGACTAATGGTAGGTTGAGGCGCTTAGAAGGCGTGAGCGAGCGTAATTTGCGAGCGGGAGCCTTCTGCCGAAATCCCGAGCGATTTTTGCGAGGGATCTCAACCAACGAGTCGCGGGATAAGAGACTGGGCCGTCGACTAATGGTAGGTCAAGTGCCTTTGGAGCACTTTGTCTAGGTTCGAATCCTAGCGGCCCAGCCAGAAAACACGGCTGTCAGCGTTTCGCAGTTCATTGACAGCTTGCAGTTGAGAGCTAAAACATGGCTACTTTACTCACGCCGGCGGAAAAGACGGACAAGGTCGAGAAAAAGGCGGAACTGCTTCCGGAAGAAAAACCGGACCGCAAGACTCGTGCGCGCGTGGATGAGAAGTTCAAGATCTTCAGCGGCACCGCCAACGAGGCGCTGGCCGATGAGGTCTGCAATTTTCTCGGAATGCCTCGCGGTCTTGCCCAAGTCACCCGCTTCGCCGATGGCGAGGCTTATGTGCAGATCCAGGAGAACGTCCGCGGTGCAGATGTATTCGTTCTGCAGCCGACCTGCCGCGCCGTGCATGGGACCAGGGCCGCTAGTGTCGATGAGAATCTGATTGAACTGCTGCTAATTGTCGATGCGCTCAAGCGCGCGTCAGCGCGCCGCATCACGGCGGTGATTCCGTACTTCGGTTATGCGCGGCAAGACCGTAAAGATAAGCCCCGCAGCCCGATTTCATCGAAGCTGATGGCCGACTTACTGACAACGGCGGGAATTCATCGGGCGTTGATCGTCGATTTGCATACGCCGCAGCTGCAGGGTTTTTTCAATATCCCGGTCGATCACCTGTTCGCTTCGCCGGTGCTGGTGGATCACTTTAAGAAGTTGAATCTGCCGAATCTGACGGTGGTTTCGCCCGACGCCGGCGGCGTGGAGCGCGCCCGTTTCTTCGCGAAGAAAGTTGATGCCGCGCTGGCAATCGTCGATAAGCGCCGCGTGGAAATGAACGTGGCCGAGGTCATGCATGTAATCGGCGATGTGCATGGCCGAACGTGCTTGATCATCGACGACCTTATCGACACGGCGGGAACACTGGTAAAAACCGCCAACGCGTTGGTCGAGAACGGAGCGACGGCTGTGTATGCCTGCGCTTCCCATGCCGTACTCTCGCATCCGGCGGTCGAAAACATCGCGAAATCGGTAATCCGCGAAGTAGTGGTCACCAACACCATCCCGCTGACCGCGGAGGCGAAAGCCGAGGCGAAGATTCGCGTGCTTTCGATTGCGGGATTGATTGGCCGTGCCATTCAGGCCAATCACGAAGAGACGTCAGTGAGCAGATTATTTGTTTAGAGAAATAAAAACAGGTTCCTCACCCGCGCTGGGCGCGTGTTCGGAATGACAGGAATTTGAGGTAGGGACTAATTTATGGCGACAACCATCGAACAAAACGTTTTAGAAGCGCGGCCCCGCGAGGCTGGAACTAAGAACCAGGCGCGCCGCGTGCGGCGAGAAGGCAAGATTCCCGGCGTCGTCTATGGGGCGGGAAAAAATGCCACGCCGGTCAGCGTCGACCCGCGGCATGTTCTCCGGATTCTCCGGTCCGACAGCGGGCACAACACCATTTTCGACCTCGCCCTCGACGGCGAACGCACGAAGGCAATGATCGTCGATTGGCAATATGAACCCATCAAAGGCAGCTTATTGCACATCGACCTCAAGCGCATCGCGATGGATAAGGTTTTGCGTGTGAACGTGCCAATCGTGCTGCAGGGCGTTCCGGTGGGCGTGAAAACCGAAGGCGGCATTCTCGAGCAGATGCTCCGCGAAGTCGAGATCGAGTGCTTGCCGGCCGATATTCCCGGCCACATCGATGCCGATGTGAGCGAACTCACCTTCGGTAAGGTGTTGCGCGTTTCCGATTTGCCGCACAGCCCCAAGCTGAAGTTTCTTAGTGACGCGAATCAGCCGGTAGCTCACGTCACTTCCGTGAAGGAAGAGGTTGTGGCCACGCCGGAAGCTGCGGCTGCGGAAGCGGCTGCGGCGCCCGCCGAGCCTGAAGTCATTAAGAAGGGCAAGGCGGAAACTGAAGAAGAAGGCGAGGCGGCCGAGGCCGAGAAACCGGCTGAAAAGAAGGCCGAGAAGAAAGAAAAGAAATAGATGCTCGTGTGGGGACAGCCGCCCTTGTAAGCCTGCCCTGAGCGATCCGAGCGTCGCGAGGAGAGCAGAACGGGTCCGGCCGGGCGCAGCCCGGCTCGTTCCGGGGGAAAGCAAGGCGTGAAACTGATCGTCGGTCTCGGCAATCCTGGCATCGAGTATCAGTTTACGCCGCACAACATCGGCTTTCTTGCGGTCGATCGGATTGCGAGCGAGCAGCGAGTTGAAATCAGGAACCGGCAATGCCGTGCGCTGACTGGGAAAGTAACGATCGGCGATCAGCAAGTGTTGCTGGCCAAGCCTGAAACCTTCATGAACCTGAGCGGTTTGTCGGTTCGGGAGTTGCTGGCGGAGTACAAGGCGAATCCGGAGTCGGACCTGATCGTGATTCAGGACGAGCTGGATTTTCCGCTGGGCACGTTGCGGATTCATACCCGCCGCAGCTCAGCAGGGCATAACGGGATTGAGTCGATCATCGGTGCGCTGGGAACGAACGATTTCTTGCGCATCCGGGTTGGCGTCGCGCCCGAGCGGAAAATCAGCGACGGTAAAGAATACTTGCTGGCCCCCATGCGAAAGGCAGATCTGAAAGTCGTTGACGGAATGCTCGACGAAACTGACGAAGCGGTAAAGGTGATTTTGAAAGATGGTCCGGCGGCCGCGATGAATTGGTTCAACCGCAGAGCGCAGGACGAAAAAGAACAGTGAAGAGAAAAGTTTGGAGACACACATGAATCGTACTTATGAACTGATGTTTATCGTCCGGCCCGATATGGCGGATGAAGATCTCGACAAACTCATTTCCAATCTGGAGTCAACTGTGACTTCGGCTTCGGGAACCGTGAAAAGCGTCGAGCGCATGGGCAAGCGGCGCCTCGCCTATATCGTCCGCAAATTTCGCGAGGGTGTTTATATTCTGCTGACCGTCGAGGGCGCAGGATCCGTGGTTCACGAGCTGGAGCGCCGTTTGCGAGTGACCGAACCGGTGATCAAGTTTCTTACCGTCCGCATCGACGAGGAGCAGAAGCGCCTCGAAAAAATCAAGAAGCTGCGCGAAGCGCGCAAGAAGGTGAGCGCAGAACCGGCTGCCGGCGCAGAAGCGCCGCTGACTCCGGCCGCTGAAACTACGGCAACAGCGTAGAGCTTTCGCCACAATAAAACGAGTTCAAGAAGGAGAGTTATGGCTGAAGAAACCCAACAATCAGGCACTGAGCGGCCGTCGCGGCCAGCAGGTGAAGGCGGACGGCCGGGCGGGGATCGTCCCCGATTCGGAGGAGGTGCAGGCCGTTCGGGCCCCGGCGGACCTCCGCGCGAAGGCGCGCGCAAATTTTTCCGCCGAAAGAAGGTGTGCAAGTTCTGCACCGAAAAAATTGCCGACATCAATTACAAAGACTATCGGCTGCTCGGGCAGTTCGTAGCCGAGAGCGGCAAAATCGTGCCACGGCGCCTGACCGGCGTCTGCTCGCCCCACCAGCACAGGCTGGCGGTGGCCATCAAACAGGCGCGCAACATCGCCCTGCTTCCGTTTGCCGGAAGAGTGCAGTAGAAAACCGCTTTCGGCTGTTGGCCTTTGGCTCTTGGCTTGACCAAGCAAAGGACTCTAGCCAAAAGCTAAGAACCAAGAGCGAGGTTTTGCCATCATGGAAGTCATTCTCAAAGAAGACGTAAATAAGCTGGGATCGCGTGGCGACGTGGTGAAGGTTGCCGAGGGCTACGGCCGGAACTATCTCCTCCCACGCAAGCTGGCGATTGTCGCCAATGAGGGGAACAAAGCGGTCATCGCACAGATGAAGGCCGCCGCGGTACGCCGTTCAGCCAAGGAAAAGGCACAGGCCGAAGAGTTGGCGAAGCAGTTCGAAGGACTATCCGTCTCGTTCCAGCGGCGATCGGGCGAACACGATCAGTTGTTTGGATCGGTCACTTCAGGAGACATCGCCGAAGGCGTCGCGAAGAAAGGAATCAATCTCGACCGCCGGCAGATTCAATTGCACGATCCCCTGAAGACGCTAGGCGAGTTTACCGTTCCCGTGAAGCTGCACAAGGACGTGACTGCACACTTGAAGGTCGTGATCGAGAAGGAAGCGGTCGCCGAGTAATGCGGCCGCGTTGAATGCCTACGGCTTCTTCTGCGCCGCTTCGATCAGCGGCCTCAGCGCGTCCACGGAAACCCCCAACGTGCCGCCCGAGAAGCCGTCAATATACGCGGAGTTCACTCCGATGACTTCGGCATTCCGTCCAAACACCGGCCCGCCACTGCCTCCGTGCGCCGTGGTGGCATCATAGATCAGCTTGTCGCCGACCACGTCGCCGAGATGACCGCAGGTGGTCGAAGGACGAATCAACGACAGCGCCGCCAATTCGCTGGCTTCGGTGATGTCGCTACGCCGGTAAGCAAGCCGCTGGTAGATACCGCTTGGCGACTTCGCCACCATTCCCGCAATTCCCATCGGATATCCAACCACCGTCACCGGTTCTCCGGGGAGAGCAATCTCTTTCGCCAGCGGTAGCACGGGAAGGCCCCGCACCGCGGTTTTATCTTCGATTCGAAGAACCGCCAGATCTTCCGACGAGGAAACTGAGCCCGCCGTCAGGTTCACTGGAGTCGGCGAGTTCGGAAAGAAAACGACCATGCTTTCCAGCCTTGGCGATGCGCCGCGCCGGATCAGCCCTTCCGCTTCCGTGTCTCCATACCACGGTTCTGCAACGTGCCGGTTCGTCGCCAGAAGTCCGTCGCCAACCAGAAATCCTGTGCCCGAAACCCGCGCCCGAATCGCTGCCGCATGATTCTCGTAACCGACCTGATAAATCCCGTATATGTAGCCGATGGAATTGCGATAGCGGCTCAATACCAGCGCAGGCGTAGCCTGCTGCTGTTGGAGCTCTGCCACCTGCTCGCTGAGTTGCAGGACTTGCTGGTGCAATTCATCTGGCTGCGGAGCCTGCACTGTGGCGGGCGCGTAGTAATGAAACATCGCCACGGCGCCGATGAGCACCACCATTCCTAGGACAGCCTGTACGGCTTGCTGCCAGCTATCGGTCACTTCATTCGACGCTTGCGGGATCTCCGGCTGTGCCATGGATGCGGAAGGTCCCAATTCCCACAGTAAGGTGCAAGACGCTAGGAAATTGGGAGTTCCGATCTTCTCCCGACAGAACTAACTTTTCCACGGTACGAAGGACAATGTACGGGAGACATCAGCGTTGCAGTGGGATTGGCATTCGGTGGCAGGGAGGTTGACGCTTCGAGAACGATTATGTAATTAAGACACGTTACTGCTATGCCTTCTTGATGCCCAGGCGCTTTGCCATCTCGTCGTAGAGAAACCCTTTGCCGGGCGCGTACGGCTGCACCCACTTGCCATCGATAACGAACTGCGGGATCGCGCGCTTGCCCGTGTTCTTGATAATGTCTTCGACCGCTCCCGCCGTCTGCGTAATGTCGATATCTTTATAGGGAATGTTGTGTTCCGCAAGAAACCGCTTGGCGACCCGGCAATCCGGACACCAAGGCGCGGAATAAACGGTCAGATCCATCGCATTTCATTTTGCCATATTCCTGAATCTTCCCGTGTTCGGGCGTCGGCTTTGCCGACCTACGCCCGCTCAAGCTCTGGCAGAGTGCGCTCATTCACCACATTGCCGGTATTTAACGTCGAGGCCGGTTCGAACAGCAAAATCCAGCATTCCTCATCGGCCACCGGCCTGTGCTCGACCCCGCGCGGCACCACGATAAATTCGCCTTCTTCGATCCATTCGTGACGATCCCGAAACTCCATTCGAAATCGGCCCTTTACGACCAGGAACATTTCATCTTCGTTCTCGTGATGATGAAAAACAAACTCGCCCTTCAGCTTGTCGAACTTGACCATCTGGCCGTTGAGTTCGGCACCAACGTACGGTTTCCAGTATTCCGAAATCCTGGCAAATTTTTCGGCGATATTGACCTTTCTCATCTCGAATCTCCTAGGTGAGTCGTTAAGATTCGATTTGACCGCGATTGGTCGCAGAAGAGTTTGGTCAATAGATAGAACAGCCGACCCGATCGTTGCTCGCAACAAACAGGCCGCCAGCGGCGGCCTGCGCGTTCTCCAAGATCACAGGATTAGAAACCCGGGCCTGCGTTGTTGTACAGGCTGAGGCGAACGCCGTGCGCATTGTTTAAGCGTGTGGTTGCGATCCAGTCAATATAATCGGCGCCGATGACGCCAACACCGCCGGTGCCCAGGTTGTAGGTTAAGCGACCATTCCGGTATCTGTAGTCCTTGACGGCGAGCACGGCGCCTGTCTTTAGCACGAATACCGGGACTGGGGTAGATACAACCACGGATCCGACTTTGCCATCCCGTGAAACGTAGCTGGCGTAGGATGCTTGGGCGATGGCTCCGCCGGCATCGAGCACGCCGTTGGCTGTTGATCCGCCGCCTGGCGTGAGAGCGCTGGGCTTTGGTGCGCAATTCCAATAGCTCGAACACTCCTGCTCCTGGGGTTGCGTGAAGGGATGCCATTCGCCGCCCTCACTTACGCGGGCAACCTCGGGCTGCGGCAACTGGACGTCATCCATCAAGCGGAGACTGAGAACCGTCTCGCCTTTCAGTGTCGGCCGCGGACCCCTCGCGGGCAGCATAAGGACTTTCCAAGGCCAGAGAGGCGGCAGCATCCATTCGGCAACGTCGCGTTTGGCGTGCCCCTTGCCGTCGATTTTGCCCTCCTTATCGACTTTGTAGCCCCGCGTAGCTATCACCTTGGCTTCAAGAGGCAAGTCCCCAGCTGGCAGGCCGATGCGGTCGAACTGCAGTTTAAGGTAGCCTTTTCCAACGAAGTGACCCGGATCTTTGGCGGCTTCAAGGTGGCCTACGATGTAACTGCCGCGGGGAAAAGCCTGTTGGCCGAATTCGGCTAATCCGCGCAAATTGCAAAGAATAGGATCGCCAACCTCGGCTGTCTTTGACGAGAAGTTGGGTTCATTCAGGGTGCATTGCAAGATGGTGCCAGCGGGCAAGACGACTTCCCGTTCGCTCGCCGATGCGATTGTGGCTGGAAGGCTGAGGCTTAAGACGAGAGTTGCGGAAACGAACGTGCGCTTCATACAGGTACCTCTTTGGCGGCCCAAATTTCTTAACTCGACGCAAAAAAACCCACAGTATGCGCACATCAGAACACGCATTCCCCACGCGGACAATCAGGTGCCACCCCGATGGCATGTCGAAGAGCTGATTTCTCGAGTGAGGGCAAACTACCTTGAGGTCAGGCGATAGCCACTGATAGCCGCCCTCCCATCGCAACTTTGCAGGAAGGCGTCAACGCTGAAAAAAAATAGCCGCCAGCTTTTCGCTAGCGGCTCTTATTTCAGCGCAAGCACGATGGTGCACTGCTCTTTACAATCCCGGCGTGATTTCCGGAACCATGTGCCCACCGTGTAGTGTCATGTGCACGCCGCGCTGATTGTTCAGGCTGGTTGTAGCGGCCCAATCGACATCATCGGCGCTGACCACGCCGCCACCGCCGCTGGCCAAAGTGTAAGTGAGCCGGCCATCCTGATATTGATAATTACCGACTGCCAGAACCGTCCCGGACTTAAGAACAAAGACCGGTGATCCTGACGCCGGCAAGCCTGCCGCACTCACATCCCGCGTCACGTAGCTTGCATAGGAAGCATGAGGCACGCTGATCTCGCCCGAAACCTCGAGACTGGAAGTTTCAACCGTGCCCCGAATCGACAGCCCAGGACGATCGCCTTGTTCACGGTAAGCGTCGTTCTGCACGCCGCCAAAGAAATGCCATCCAGGACCGTAGGTTTGTGCCACCTGCGGCACCTGAATGTCGTCCATGAGCCTCAACTGCAATACGGTTTCGCCTTTCAGCGCGGGGCGTGGCCCGCGCGCCGGCAGCATCATTACTTTCCACGGCCACAACGGCGGAAACATCCATTCCACGGCGTCCCGCACGGCGTGCCCCTTGCCCTCGATGTCTCCGTGTTTATCGACCTTGTATCCGCGCGTAGCGATTACTTTCGCCTCGAGCGGCAGATCGCCGGTGGGCAATCCAATGCGATCAAATTGCAGTTGAAGATAGCCTTTGCCGACAAAGTGCCCCGGTTCTTTGGCAGATTCCAGGTGTCCAACAAGATAGCTGCCGCGGGGAAACGCTTCCTGTCCGAATTCGGTCGTTCCCCGCAAGTGGCAAACTACGGGATCACCGACCTCGGCTGTCTTGCTGGAAAAGTTGGGTTCGTTGAGGGTGCATTGCAAGAGAGTGCCGGCGGGCAGAACGACGTCGTGAGCGCGCGCAGCAGCACAAAACGCTAGGGAAACCGCTAAAGTTGCGCCAACAACACTGCACTTCATACATCCTCCTCGGTTGTCACGCCCCAATGGCTGGCGCTTTCAAACCCGGAAGGCCAGGCGGTGTTGCGCACAAATTCGTAGAATATGGGACCCGCGCTCTGAGGCAGGGCGTTAGGCGAGGAGCGAAAAAAACTGACTTACTCCCTGTTGACATGATCCCAGCTGGTATATATTATGATATATACCATGCAAAAGACCGCGAAACTCTTTCGCAATGGCCGCAGCCAGGCGGTTCGTCTCCCGTTCGACTGCCGCTTCGAAGGGTCGGAAGTCTATATTCGGCGCGACAGTAAGACCGGTGATGTCATCCTGTCTCGCCGCCCGGAGTCCTGGGGTGATTTCTTCGAGTTGGTGAATAGCCTCAATCTGCCTCAAGACTTCCTGAGCGAACGCAACGACCTTCCGCCTCAAAAGCGGGAACTGCTCTAGATGGCAGTCCGCTATCTTCTTGATACAAACACCGCAAGCTATGTGATTAAAGGGAATCTCCCGCGTGTAAGGGAGCGCCTGGTCGCAATTCCGCTTGCTGAAATCGCAATTTCCGTTGTGACTGAGGCGGAGTTGTGGTTCGGCGTCGAAAGAAGGCCAGATGCGCCAAAGCTCCACCCTGCCGTCGAGGAGTTTCTCTTGCGGATAAACAAGCCCGCTTGGGATTCAGAGTGTGCGCGGCAATACGCTCGCTTGCGCACTGCGCTGGAAGCGCACGGCGAGCCGGTTGGCAATCTCGACCTCATGATCGCCGCACAGGCGTTGGCGCTAGAAGCAACCCTCATCACCAGCGACCGCGTTTTCCGGAGGATAAAGGAATTAAATATAGAGGATTGGACCAAGCCCTGAATGACGGAGACAGGGCACTTGGACGAGGATTTCCATGGCAATACCCTCAAAAAGCAAAGCCGCCAGCTCACGCTGGCGGCTGATAGCTGAATACTGAAGCTGTTTTAGCTGTTCTCGTACAACAGCACGCCCTCGGCTTTCTCCGCATCGACCGGACGGTAGAACAGCTTGTTGTCTTCGAGGAAGACCTCGATAAACGCTGGCCGCGTCGTAATCGTTCCCTGAATCAGCGCTTCCGAGAGCGGGTCCTCGATGTACTTCTGCAAGGCCCGGCGCAGCGGCCGCGCTCCGTAGGAGCGGTCAGTCAGCGTCTGGTTGAGGATCCACTTCTTCGCTTCGTCGGCCACCGTCACGGTAATCGACTTCTGCGCCAGATTCGCGTTGAGCTGCGTCACCATGAGCTCGAGAATCTGGATCAGATCCGACTCGCTCAAAGCCTGGAACAGAATGATCTCGTCCAGCCGGTTCAGGAATTCCGG
>JASHNX010000117.1 GCA_030041415.1 Candidatus Sulfotelmatobacter sp. | reverse complement strand
TTTTCAGATCGTCGCCGGCACCGAGCAGGCGATTCCACTGCTCGTAATAGAGCGTGACTGGAAAGCGGCCTAATCCGTAGACGCTCACTCCGCCCTTTTCCCCGACTTTGAAGATCAGGTCTCCGGTACGCCTCTTGACCTCGACTTCTTTTTCCAGTTGCGATAAGCGGGCTTTCAGCTCTTCATAAGTAGGTTCTGCCATATCTCCTCGCTGATGGCGTTTGATGACAACCAGGCAATGCGTACCTATAGTAACGTGCCGGACGACTGGCACATCCATCGCAACCGTTATACGCTAAGAAGAATCCAGCCCAAAGCGGAAAACCGCTGCGATTGCGTAGCCGATTGTTGGGCGTCTGGTCATGTTATTCATGCTGCAAACCGGGTTACAGGTTCCAAGCTGGAACATAACTCCCCGGGAGAGAATCGATACCGGGAACTGCCCGATTCTAATGGCTTGTTCACTGACGGGCAATGAACTGGTCATCGACCGAGAGAGAGTTTCGGCAGGATCGCCCAGGGCGGGCGGAACGCAACGTGTATGCCAGGCCGTGAGCGTAAGAAGTGCTTATATTAAGAATGTAAATCCGTGTAAAGGCACAACCGCAGGAGGGTGGGTGCGAATCTGACTGGTAGAATTGGAAAAGACCCCTCCTAGCAGTGACTTCGGTTGTATGGGAGAAAGACTTTTTCATGAGGTTTACGACTGGGCCGGTCACGGCCCTTCTAACGGCTGCCCTTGCGTTTTCGGGTTACGCGCAGCAGGCATCGTTGTCGTTGCTCCCCGATGCTTCGGCGATTGGAGAGCAACCCGGCGCTAAACCGGCGTCCGACGATCAACAGTCTTCCGAAGGGCAATCTTCCGGGAAACCGAATACGGGCCAGAGCGAATCTCATGTCAACACCGGCAGTCCCTGGAACCAACAGCAGCCGAAGAGAATTCTAGGGTTCATGCCGAACTTCCGCGCGGTAAGCGCCGGGGCGCTGCCCCCGCCACCGACGGAGCCATTGCTACCAAATATGCATGGGCGCTCGGGAGGGACGCACTGACCAACCTATTACGCGAGTTCTGGCCCGATATTGCGACGCATGTACTGCATTGGCACCCGTGAGGGGAATGTTACGAGTGGATCGTCCCGATTCTGGGTTGTAATCACTTTGCTATTTCGAGACAGTGGGTATTACGAATTTAGGAGAAATGCTTGTTCATACGACTTGCGACAGGAATTCTAGCGGTTGCTGTTCTATCCGGCGGTTCGGCAGTTTTATGGGCGCAGCAGAATCCCACAAGCACAAGCTCGACGCCGGACAATTCTTCGGGGGTGGCGGCGACGCAACAGAAACCACCAGCAAGTTCTCCCGCGTCTACGAATCAGCCGACTCCGGAGAAAAAAGATAACGATCCTGCGCCGGGAGTTGAGCCCGTTCAGGCAACGTCAGGAACTCCGCAAAAGCAAACAAGCGGAACTTCGAACGACCGGCTTTTCATGGCGCTACCGAATTTTCTCACGCTGGAGAATGTGGGCAGGGTTCCGCCGCTCACTACTGGTCAGAAATTCAAGGCTGTGGCTCGCGGATCGTTCGATTACGTGCAATACCCGTGGTATGGATTCGTTGCAGGACTCAGCCAGGCGGAGAACAGCGAACCGGGTTACGGCCAGGGCGCGGAGGGCTATGGAAAGCGCTACGCGTCAGCATTTGCGGATGGAACCCTTGAGAACTTCATGGTGGGAGCGGTCTTTCCCTCAATCCTGCATCAGGACCCAAGATTCTTTCAGAGAAGCGAAGGTGGGTTTATCCATCGCTCCGGCTATGCGATAAGCCGAATTTTTGTTACGCGGACCGACTCCGGCCGTACACAGTTCAACTATTCCGAGATCCTCGGCAGCGCACTGTCAGCAGCCATTTCAACGAATACTTATCATCCACGGGCGTTCGTGACAAAACAGTACGATCCGGCGACGGGCATGACCTCTTATATCCACCATGCTTCCGACCGCACGCTGCCGAACACAGTGAGTGTTTGGGGAACGCAAGTCGGCTACGACACCATCACGATTGTAATTAAAGAATTCTGGCCCGATATACGCCAGAAGTTCGTTCACAAAAAAGCGGCGGCACAAGTTGCTCAAGCGAATACGTATTGAAAGTCCAGGCGATCGAGCTTCCTTGGGCGGACGTGACGCTACATTCCGTAGGTTCAGATCATGAGGCGGGACATTCCGGCTTGAGAATAATTCCCTGACTCGTTCTGCTGTTCATCACAACGCGCAAAGGCGCCTGGAATCGAAGGTGCCGGACGCAGCCATTTTCTTCCACGGCAGCCTGCGCGTTCAGCCACTCCCAATCGATGGAGCCTTCGCCGGCATCCGGATTCACGGTGAAATAGCCCACCTGAAATGCGGTGAGGTTTTGAAAGAAGTGGCTGCCCTGCGACGGCGTAACGCGGAAATCGCGGAAACCGGCTTCGACGATTACACGAGCGCCGGAGATCTCATCCCATTCAACGGGAATTCCGAGCCAGGGATCGTTCGATCCCCAGCGGCCGACGCCGATCAAAAGATATGGAAGGTTTTTTGAATTCAGCAGTCCGTTGAAGTGGGCGACGGCCTTCGCCACTTCCTGACTGCGGCTGCGCTCGAAGCGCTGCGAGTCGACCACGATAATGTCGCAGAGATTTTCGATGCGCCCGTTGCCGAGGACTTTGCCGGATTCGCAGAGTATCTGCGCTGCCTCGACATTTGCAAACGATAAATCCTGATGATCGCGCGAAAGTGTGAGCGGACGAACCTGCAAAAAACCAAATTCGGCGGATTCGCCCGAGCGTCGCGGCAAGCAAACGGCAAATTCGATTTCGACGGGAATGCCGAGCGCGTCCTCGCCTGTCTTTACGAGAGTTTCGAGAACGGCGGGCAGCGGAAACAGATTGTGTTTAAGCATGGGGGCGAAGCTGACGATGCGAATACCGGGACGGCTCATGCCGTCGTAAACTGCCTGATTGTCGTCGGAGTAAGTGGAAGCTACGGGAGGCAGGGTGCCGTCAGCTTCGGCGGCGTCGAGGTCAAAACGCATCTCATGTAGATGGCCGGGACGACCTTCCTGACTTCCGTTTAGAGAAAGCGCCCAGAATTCGGTTTGGGTGTTATTCAGAATGTCTTCCACGGAGGAAAATTGCAGCAGGTTCTGCGGGTAGCGCGGGCA
>JASHNX010000116.1 GCA_030041415.1 Candidatus Sulfotelmatobacter sp. | reverse complement strand
GATACTTGCTCTGCAGGGAATTGAACGATTTTGCCCGACCGGAAGCTTGCCCGGGCATCGCCGGCAAGCTCCGGTTCCACGCCGATCACTTTCACCGAGGGCTTGCTTAACTTGATCGCCGTAGCGACGCCGCTGATCAAGCCTCCGCCGCCCACAGGGACGAGAACCATTTCCACGTCAGGCAGGTCTTCAAGAATTTCCAGGCCGATAGTGCCCTGGCCTGCGATGATTTGAGCGTCGTTATACGGAGGCACGATCACGTAGCCGCGCTCAGCCGCCAACTCCTCCGCCTTCGCTTGCCGCTCCGCGCTTCCCGGTCCGACCACGACAATCTCGGCGCCTAGAGCCGACGTCGCTTCGCGCTTGATGGCAGGCGCATTGTTCGGCATCACGATGACTGCCTTCGCACCTAGTGCGCGCGCCGCGTAAGCCACGCCTTGAGCGTGATTCCCGCTCGAATAGGTGATGACACCACGCTTGCGTTCTTCTGCCGCAAGAGAAGCAATCTTGTTGTAAGCTCCGCGCAGTTTGAAAGCCCCTATCGGTTGCTGATTCTCGGGTTTCAGAAAGAGCCGGCGTGGATCTTCCGCGCACA
The DNA here is from genome assembly GCA_030041415.1 of Candidatus Sulfotelmatobacter sp. Classification (GTDB taxonomy): domain Bacteria; phylum Acidobacteriota; class Terriglobia; order Terriglobales; family Acidobacteriaceae; genus Sulfotelmatobacter. Next base: position 4,166 of record JASHNX010000116.1, on the reverse strand, counting down.
GCATGAATTCGATCAAATGGGTGCGATTCGCGATGCCGTTGAGGCGAGCACGAGCAGCTTGGACGTCTGCGAGAGTGACCATAAATACGAACTCTAGTGTATCTTCCGCAGCTGTGCTGGGTCCTGTGATTGCTGATCCGAGCCGATGGTTTCAACGATATGAGATTCACGGTCACGCTGGACAACGATGTCGCAGCGGGAATAAGACGCGAGATGGAACGATCGGGAGAATCGTTCAAACTCGTTGTGAATAGGCTTATGCGCTTGGGATTCGGCGCACCCGACCCTCCAATTCGAGAATTGTCCAAGTCAAGACTTGCCGGTCGCCGTCGAAAGGTTCGGAAAAGATAGCGCTAGGTCCGCCAACCGCATCTTCTGCTTCGTGAGTTAGCGACCCGCTCAGCCAGGCGCCCCAGAGGAGTCGCTAAATCTCCAGTATTACCGGCATAATCAGCGGGCGTCTTTGCGTCTGCTTCGAGATATATCGCTTCAGGTCAGCGCGAATCTTTTCTTTGATCACTCCGTAGTCGGCTTTCTCTTCCTCGCTCGATTGTGCCAGCGTGTCTTCAACAATCCGTCGCGCTTCCTCCACCAGTCCGTTGTCTCCCGGATTGAAGCCGCGCGTAACGATCTCCGGCGTGGTCTCGACGCGGCCAGAAAGCTTGTTGATGGCGATAATCGGGAGAACAATGCCGTCCTCGCTCAAATGCCGCCGGTCTTTGATAATCAGATCCTCGACGACGTCCGTTCGATTTCCCGAATCAATGCAGACCCGGCCCACATTCACCCGTCCAATCTTGCGCGCGGTGTGCTCGTCAAGTTCGAGAATATCTCCGCTTTCGAGCAACATAACTTTTCCCACCGAGCTGTGCATCGCCGCCGCCATTTCGGCGTGCAATTTCAGTTGCCTGTACTCGCCGTGGATCGGAACAAAATATTTCGGCTTCAGCAAATTGATAATCAGCTTCAACTCTTCCTGGCTGGCGTGCCCGCTGACGTGAACTGGAGGCGAAGTTCCATCTTCGTAAATCACGTACGCTTCGCGCCGAAAGAGGTGGTCGATCATGCGGTAGATCGTTTTTTCATTTCCCGGAATGATGCGCGACGAAAGCACCACCGTGTCGCCTTTTTCGATTTTTGCGTGCTTGTGATTATCCACGGCCGCGCGCGACAGGGCCGACATCGGCTCGCCCTGCGTGCCGCTGATCATCACGCACACTTTTTCCGGCGGAAAATTCTTCATCTCGCCAGGGTTAATTACGAGCCCTTCGGGAACTTCCAGATATCCCAGATCCTCTGCAATCTCGGCGGAATTATTCATCGAGCGGCCGATGAAAGCTACTTTGCGCCCATGCTGGTAAGCCAGTTCCACCGCTAGACGAATGCGATGAATAGAAGAGGAAAAACACGAAATGAATAGCCGCCGTTTGGTATGTGCAAAAACTTCGTCAAACTTCCGGCGCACCGCCCGTTCGCTCGGCGTGTAGCCTTTGCGTTCGACATTCGTCGAATCCTGAAACAGCGCCAGCACTCCGCGTTTCCCATACTCCGCAAACGAGTGAAGATCGAACAGATGATTATCCGTAGGCGTGGGATCGACCTTGAAATCTCCGGTATGGATCACTACGCCGACAGGCGTTTGAATCGCCAGAGCGACGCAATCCACCAGGCTATGCGTCACGCGAATCGGATCAATCGTGAACGCCCCTACTTTGAACGACTCGCCGGCCCGAATCTCACGCAGGTCGGCATCATCCAGCAATCCATGCTCATCGAGCTTGTCTTCCACATACGCCAGCGTGAATTCGGTTCCCCACACCGGCACATTCAGTTCGGAGAGAATCCAGGGCAGCGCTCCGATGTGATCTTCATGCCCGTGGGTTAATACGATCCCTCGAACGTGCTGACGATTTTCAATCAAGTAAGAAATGTCGGGTACGACGATGTCGACACCGAGCAATTCGGCTTCGGGGAACATCAGCCCTGCATCCACGACGATGATGTCATCGCCCCACCGGAAAGCCATGCAGTTCATGCCGAACTCGCCCAGCCCACCAAGAGGGATTACCTGCAATTTTCCAGTTGGCATTGATTGTTAACCCTTGATGCTAGCACACGGATGCCTCCGGCCCGCGAACGCCGTCAATCCCGGCATTCAGCTATTTCCGGATTAGCGTCGTCTGCAGTCCGCACCCGATGGCGTTTTCTCCCGCGCTGCGGTAATGTCAAATCAATGGCCGAAACGGCAGCAAAATCCTGGCTTCGGACCCGCGCCGAAAAAGCGCTCGTCAAAGGCCTGACGAACGCCTATTCCAAAGTTCAAGTCGATCCTCAAAGATTTCTCATCCAGCTTCGAACCGCTTACCGGCTCCCTATCAGCGGCTATCATGGGACCTACTCCCTTGAAATCGAAGAACTCGACGCAGTCGCCGAAGACGTGGTCCGCAGCGGCATGAAGCTGGCTGCTGCTCAGGGTGCGGGTTTTGGCCTAGGCGGCATGCTCACGCTTCTTCCTGATCTCGGAATTCTTTCCGCGATTACTATGCGCACGATTCAGAAGCTCAGCCTGGTTTACGGTTTTCAGTTCAATACCGAGGATGAAATCGCCGAATTGTGGATCGCCGCGGCCAGCGCCGCTGGAGTGGATATTGGGCGCGAGTTAATCGAAAAAGAAGTAGTGAATAAGTTCGTTCCGCGTGTGATCGAGCGTATTGCGGCGCGTGCCAGCACAGAAGTTGTTGAGAAATGGGCCGGGCGCATGATTCCGTTGGTGAGCTCAGCGATGGGAGCAGGGTTGAATTATTGGTTTGTCCGTGCGTGGGGCCAGCGCGCCAAGGCGCATTTTCGCCAGCGGCATTTAGTGGTGCGCAGCAAGGCGAACAGCTCGGCGCTCAATCCTGCAGTGCAAGGGGTCTTGCCCGCGTAGGCGTGTGCGGATTTTTCCATTGATCAATCCGCTTACGCTCGTGGTCCGTGATACAAAAAAACCGAATGACTACATTTTTGTGTTCTGCGATCCTTCTTGACCTTGATGGCGTTTTGGTTGATTCGACGGGCAGCGTGGAGCGTCATTGGCGCATTTGGGCGCGCAAGCGGGGGATCGATGAAGAACAAGTAGTCGCGATCGCCCATGGCGTGCGTGCGATCGAGGTTATTCGCAGAGTTGCACCCCAATTGGACGCAGAAGCGGAGTTGCGCCGCCTGGAAAAAGAAGAGAGCGACGACCATCATCTTCTTGTCGCGATGCCGGGCGCGATTGATCTCGTACGCTCAATTCCGGCTGGGCGATGGGGCGTGGTCACATCCGGCTCGCGCCATTTGGCGGCAGACCGGTTGCGAATGGTCGGAGTGCCGGATCCGCCGGTCATGGTCACGGCTGACGATGTCACCAACGGAAAGCCGCATCCGGAGCCGTATTTGAAAGGAGCACAACTACTCGGCGCAAAGCCCAAGGACTGTCTCGTGATCGAGGATGCGCCTGCTGGCATTCGCTCGGCGCATGCGGGTGGAATGAAAGCGATCGGATTAGCCAGCACATACGACGCCTCGCGACTGCTTGAAGCAGATGCAGTAGTGAAGCAGCTGGCGGCGATTCGCGTGTCGTTAAATGGAACGGGAAAAATGTCGGTGCAGATACAGCCGGAGTCTCTCGTTGTGTAGCTTCAGGTCGACCTGTCAAGAGTAATCATACAGAAAGACGACCTTGAAATCCTTGCACCCGTTGTGTTCGCCTCTGCCAGACTCTGTTGATTAACGTCGAGTTTTCTATCTAAGCCACTCCTCCAATTCAATCGCCCGGTCGGTTCTATCATCGCGATACTTCACAATTACTGGCGTATACAACGAAATCCCCAGCTCCGAGGCAGCGCCTTTCTTGACCGCGCGCGCTCCGGGAACAACTACCGCTCCTGCAGGAACCTCGAGCGGAGCGTCCTGCGTGGCGCGGTAAACTTTATCTCGCACCAAATCGTAAAGCGGCGTCGAACGCGTCAAAATCGTTCCCGCCCCAAGCACCGCTCGTTCCCGTACCAGCGTACCTTCGTACACCCCGCAATTCCCGCCGACTAGCACGTCGTCTTCAATAATCACTGGCGCAGCATTCACCGGCTCAAGCACGCCGCCGATTTGCGCTGCCGCGCTCAAATGCACCCGCTTGCCAATTTGCG
>JASHNX010000115.1 GCA_030041415.1 Candidatus Sulfotelmatobacter sp. | reverse complement strand
GCCAACCTTCGGTCCGACAAAACGGAAGCGAAACTGACTTTCTTCGTCTGAGTCCGCTTGCTGAGCGCGCGCCGAAATTACGGCGAGCATTGCAATCGCAGTCAAACCAAGAATTGCTTTTCGGATGAACATTCCTCGAGACCCTCCGGTCAGACAAGCGTGCATATTACATCTCTCACGACGAAGGACCAAACCTGTAACCGCAAAACGGCGGCAAAATGGTAGGGTTGTTTTTCCTCTTCGGACGAACCCGATTTTCGGGGGCAGCAGAAACGCCAGTGTCGATTAAGGGAGTGAAAAATCTCTTGACATATTCCTATATAGGAATATATTAAACGCATGGCACGGGCGGCAACCACATCAGACGCGTTCAATGCGGTGGCAGAGCCCCGGCGGCGGGACATTCTGAACTATCTGGCAACGGAAGAAAGGTCGGTCAACGAGATTGTGAACGCGATCGAAATCGAGCAGCCGTCGGTGTCAAAACACCTGAAGGTCTTGAAGGATGTTGGCCTAGTAGAGGCTCGGAGGGAGGGACGGCAGATGCTTTACAAAGTGAATGCTACGGCAATCCGTCCTTTGCATGAATGGACAAGCACGTTCGAGCGGCTATGGAAACACCAGTTGCTCCGAGTCAAGGAACGGGCTGAGGCAAGAAGTGAAGAGAAGAAATAGTTTGTGAGAACTCATCAAGGAGGAAGCCGTGAGTTCAACCGCATTATTACTGGAACAAACGACGATCCACATCGAGCAACAGATTGAGGTGCGCGCATCGATCGACACGACGTTTGCCGCTCTGCTCGATCAGCTTGGACCGTACAACGAAACGGACGCGAATAAACCGATGCCGATGAAGCTGGAAGCATGGCCCGGCGGCAGATGGTATCGCGACCTGGGAGACAACAACGGCCATTTCTGGGGAACTGTGCAGGCGATCAAGAAGCCAACGCTTCTGGAAATCTGCGGGCCGCTATTCATGTCAAATCCGGTAATGACGAATCTTCAATACCGTCTGAAGGAATCGGGCGGCCTGACGGTGATTACGTTTCGGCATCAGTCATTCGGATTGATTCTCGAGGAGTATCGCGACGTGAAGCAGGGCTGGAATTACATTCACGAAAAGGTCAGACAACGGGCGGAATCGTCGCGACAACGGTGAGGCTCGACCAGATTTAGAGCTTCGCAGGAGGGAACACTATGTGCCCAGTATGCATCGCAAACGCAGCGGCCATGGCCGCGGGAGCCGGATCTACGGGAGGAATTCTGGCGATCTGCATCCGCAAGTTCAGGAAATATTTTCCAATCGGATGGCTGTACGCGTCGTGTCACAAGGAGAAATAAGATGACAATGACAAAAGAAAAACACGAAAGCGGGAAAGAACAATTCCCTAAGAACACACCCCCAATCGTGTCAGCCGAGGAGTGGGAGGCTGCACGCCAGCAACTTCTCTTGAAGGAGAAAGCCCTAACCCGCTCCCGTGATGCGTTGGCCGCCGAGCGGCGTCGAATGCCATGGCTGGCCGTGGAAAAGAAGTACGAATTCGACGGGCCGAACGGAAAGGTGAGCCTGCTCGATTTGTTTGAAGGCCGGCGCCAACTCATCGTTTACCGTGCCTTTTTCGAACCGGGCGTTTTCGGTTGGCCGGACCATGCCTGCCGCGGCTGCTCCTTTGGGGCCGACCAAGTCGGGCACCTCGCCCATCTGAATGCCCGAGACACTACGCTGGCGTTCGCGTCGCGCGCGCCGCAGGCAGGCATCGAGCGTCTGAAGGCACGAATGGATTGGAAGATGCCGTGGTACACCATCACAGACAGCTTCGACATCGACTTCGGCGTGAACGAGTGGCACGGCACCAACGCGTTTATTCACGACGGCGACAAGATATTTCGCACTTACTTCATCAACAACCGCGGCGACGAGGCTCTGGGAAGCACCTGGACCTACCTTGACATGACGGCGCTCGGGCGTCAGGAGGAGTGGGAGGATTCGCCGGAGGGTTACCCGCAGACTCCGCCTTACAAGTGGTGGAACTGGCACGACGAATATTCCGCTCACGCCCCGATCGATCCCAGGTGGGTCAAAGTGTTGGAAAACGCAAAGGCGAGTTGAACCTGAACGCTAGGTGATCTCGACCGATTTGTGTTGACCGGTTGTGGCTCAGTTTTCAAACTGGGCCATTATCGGTTCACTTTGTGAGCGCCTCCAAATCCGCCGACGCGGAGTCAATCACCGCCGCCTCTGCTTGCAGCACTTTCGCGACGCGCACGATTTGTGCATCCGCCTCATCCCAGCGGCGCAGCTCGATGCCCTCGCGAATGCCGGGCATGGTCTTGGGTGCATATCCGGTATAAACGCCGGGAGCGTAAATCATGTGCTTATACCAGGGACGTCGTGGAAGTCCTGCCTGATCGGTAAGACGGCGCTCACTCTGGATCAAAGTCTCATTCAGTTCGAGCAATTGCTTTTCGCTTCCCGGGAAGCCGGCAGTTTCCGCTTTGCTGAATGCGGTCTTGTAGCGCTCGGCACTTTTATTGAGCGCCGCGAGAGCGTTCTCCAGCGGCGCGAAATTCAAATAGGGAGGAATGTCTTCCGGCGGCGGAGCAACCGTGGGATGACGCGGGTCGAACGTGGCCTGAAAGGCGTTGTCTTTTAGTTCCTGCTCGCGTTCGTGAGCTTCTCCCTGTTTCTCCTCCAAAAGTTTCTTTAGATCTTTTGTGTATTTCTGCACGGTATCGGCAAAATCGGTGAACTCATAAGGCAGAACATCGGCATCCGCCATGCGCATAACGGCGGTGCCAATGGTTTGCGATAGCGCCGCGCCATAGGCGAAGGTGGTATCGGAAAAATGCGTGAACCAGTAGAAGTCGTCGTAAATCGAGTGGTAAATGCCGCCATCGTCCTCGCCCAAGTAAGCGAGATTGAGCGATGCAACACCGAGGTGGTCGATGAACGCGGTGTAGTCAGTTCCGGAACCGAGAGCAGCCATGCGCAGGTCGGCGCGCTGGCGCAGCTCCTTGCGATCCTCGTCTGACTTGGCATCCACGATATTTGCCATACGCTCACGATCGAAGACTGAAAGCTTGCTTTCCGGGTCCGTGATGTTCCGCGCCACATCGTTCATGAGATGTTCGAGCGAGTGGGAACCCTCCATAAAAAGAAAGCCGCGGCCGTTGCCATCAGAATTGATATAGATGGCAGCGTGGTCCTGCAGCTCGCGTCCATGGGTTTCCGCCCATGCAGTTGAGCCCAGCAACATCGGTTCTTCGCCATCCCACGCACAATAGATGATGGTGCGCTTAGGCTTCCATCCCTGCTTTAGAAGTTCACCTAAAGCACGGGCTTCTTCAAGCAGGGCCACCTGGCCGGAGATCGGATCTTCGGCTCCATTGACCCAACCATCGTGATGATTACCACGCACTACCCATTCATCGGGTTCAGACGATCCGGGAATGCGGGCGATGATATCGTTTACATCTTTGACGTCCCAGTTGGATTCGACGACAAGGTGCACTTTTGTTGCGCCCGCGCCGACATGATAGGGAATTGGCAAAGCGCCTCGCCATTCCTCCGGAGCAAGCGGGCCGGTCAGCGCGGCGAGGAATGGCTGCGCGTCCCCGTAGGAAATCGGCAGAGTGGGAATTTTGGTGATGCTGGGAGCGTCGCTCGCGGTATAGCGCGGAGCATTAGGATCGCCGCGGTCGAACGTCAGCGGATCGCCGGGATAGTTCGACGCGAAATCCATCACGCTGCCGCGCTGCACGCCCTGGTCGGGGCGCATCGGGCCTTTGGGAAAAACGTCGCCGCCAAAATAACCGTCGTCTTTGGGATCGGAATAAATGATGCAGCCGACTGCCCCATGTTCGGCTGCGATTTTCGGCTTCATCCCACGCCAGGAATTGCCGTAGCGCGCAATCACGATCGCGCCTTTCACGGAAACTCCGAGGCGCTGCAGTTGATCGTAATCGTCGCGCAGGCCGTAATTCACGTATACGAGTGGCGCGGTGACATCGCCGTCATGCGAATAGGCGTTGTAAGTGGGAAGCTGTTCGTCTCGCTGATTCGAAGTTGGATCTTCAGAAACCACCGGCTCCTGAAGTTTTGCCACGTACTTCGTGGGCCCGGTCATTTCCAGCACTCGGCGCTTTGGCGTCGGGAAAAGTACGTGGAATGTTTCGATGTGGGCATCGAGTCCCCACTCCTTGAACTTTGAGAGAATCCACTCGGCGTTTTGTTTATCGTAGGCCGAGCCCACGTGATGCGGGCGCGCGCTCAATAATTGCATATAGTCGCGCTGATTCTGAGCGCTGGGAATCGTACGAAATTTGTTTTCCCATTCGCGCTCGGCGCCCGCACGCTGCGCAGAGAATCCGTCGAGAGGCGCGTTGTCGCTCGGTTGAGGAGAATCGGCAATTGCGGAATCGAGAAAAAGAGCAATAACAAAGAGTGCAAGACCTAAACGTCGCATGGGCCTCCTCGAGATTTTGCGAAGGATGAGTATGCCACGGAAGTCGGGCAGGGGAAGCCTCAGAATGAAATATCAGCGGGTCACGCGAGCCATTTTTCCGGCGCAGTGATCGCGTTTTTCAGATCATCGAGAAACATTGCCGCGCGAGCACCATCGACGACGCGATGATCGCAAGAGAGTGTAAGCGTCATCATCGGGCGTACGACGGGTGCGCCATCGAGGGCAACGACACGATCAAAAATGCGGCCGACCGCGAGAACGGCCGCTTGGGGCGGTGTAATGATAGCGCTGAATGAATCGACATCATGCATGCCCAGGTTGCTGATCGTAAATGTGGCATCGGCCAGATCGGCGGGGCGGAGTTTGCCAGCGCGGGCACGCTCGGAAAGTTGTTGGCGCTGAGCGGCGATCTCGGGGATGTTTACGACATGCGCATTAGGAATCACGGCGGCAACGACCCCATCATTCACGGCGATGGCTACAGCTACATTCACGTGATCGTGGAGCCGGATGCCTTGCGGAGTCCAGCTCGAGTTCAATCGTGGATGCTTCAGCAAAACACGCGCTGTGAGCCCAACTAGTAGATCGGTATGGGTAACGCGAGTGTTGTGCGTTCGCTCGATCTCTGGAGTCACTTTTCCCCGGTAGCGGTTGAGAGCGCTGGCTTCGATTTCCCGCGAAACAAAAAAATGTGGAACGGTCGTCCAGCTTTGCGTCGTGCGCTCGGCCATAAGGCGCCCGACTGCGCCGGAAATTTCGACCTTCTCTGATTCTTTACCGGCCGGAGCATTGCCTAAAGCAGCCGAGGCAACCGCGGATTGAACATCCGAAGCAAGAATTTCTCCACCGGGGCCGGAACCGCGTAGCGCTTCAATCTTCACGCCGAGTTCCTTTGCGAGGCGGCGCGCTTTGGGAGAAATTTTTGCGCCTGTAGCAACCGGAGGATGGGCAGTTCTCGGCTCGATGGGCGCGGCGTGCGATTCGGTTCTTGCTCGCGCCGCAGGCGTAGAAGGCGCAAGTACGGCTGAGGCAGGCGGGTTCTCGCCCGGAGCGACAATCCACGCGATGGTTTGACCTACCGGAATGTCTGCTCCAGTTTGAGCGGAAATTCCTGCAAGGATTCCGTCGGCCGGCGCTTCCACTTCGAGTACTGCCTTGTCGGTTTCAATTTCCAGGAGTGGCTCGCCCTTTGTCACGCGGTCGCCCTCCTGCTTGCGCCAGGCGATGAGCTTACCGGTTTCCTGCGCCATCTCGAGGGCGGGCATGACAACGCTGAAGGGCATAATGTTTTACAGGGGAAGGCTAGGCTATGGCCTTCAGTCCGAAACTCCCACCCGCTCGGTTTTCGCGCTGGCTTCGATCATATCGAGCACGCGAGAGCTGGGCGGAGCTTCCGATTCTCTCGTCGTGGGCAGCGGACCATTGACCGTAAAATAGTGCGCGCCGGCAACCAGCAGCTCCTCTGCGGGGAAGCGCGTGATCACTTCGTGTCCCGTGGGAGTGACGACGATTTCCTCTTCGATGCGCGCTGCGCTCCAGCCATCGGTCGAAGGCCAGAAGGTTTCGAGCGCGAAAACCATGCCGGGCTCAATCGTGACCGGATGCTCAAATGAAACCAAACGGCTGATGACCGGCTTCTCCCAGATCGCAAGTCCGATGCCGTGGCCGTATTGCAGAGCGAAGCATGCTTCTTCATTCGGGAATCCAAACTCTTGTGCCTTCGGCCAGACAGCGGCGATCTCCGCCGTGGTGCGGCCGGGGCGAACAAGTTCGATCGCCGCATCGAGATATTCGCGGCAGCGCTTGTAAGCATCGACCATGGCGTGCGATGCGTAGCCGACGGTGAAACAGCGGTAGTAGCACGTACGATATCCCATGTACGAATGCAGAATGTCGTAGTACACCGGATCGCCCGGGCGCAGCACACGGTCGGAAAACACGTGCGGATGCGGATTGCAGCGCTCGCCGGAAATCGCATTCACGGCTTCGACGTACTCGGAGCCGAGATCGTAGAGAACCTTGCTGACAAGCCCGACAGCTTCGTTCTCGCGCAGCCCTGGCTTCATCGTGCGATAAAGCTCGTCGTAGGCGGCGTCAACCATCATCGC